>CAYOJL010000015.1:0-24663 GCA_964404235.1 uncultured bacterium
CTCCAAAATTATCGTAGTGCATATGTACAACTGGCATTCACCTATTACATGGATTATCAAAAAGAGTATAAAAGTAAAAAGAATAGATCTGTAGAGGAATTAGCTGATTTAAAAGAAAGGATCATTCTGATCATGGATAAAATGGAAGAGAAGATCCCTACAAATACTATTCCCATCCAATCAGAGGATCTGCATTACCAGGTAGCTCGTATATATGGAGACCTTGGTGAAACAGCATCAATGAAAAAAATTATGGAAACACTTATTGCTCGAGAAAATGGAAAGCCTCTGAATAGAGTTGATTATGCGAATACGTTCTACAGAGAATTAAACGATACTGAATTGGCCATCAATACATTGGAAGATATGAGATCAACCTATTTACAATTGGAGAGTATGGTAAGGTCAAGAGGCTTTGGCAATAGTACAGTACGTAAAGGTGAATGGGCACGATGGGAAAAAGCTTATTCTGAAATAATATCATCACTAATCTTTATCTATAGAGAAACAAATAAACTTGAAGAAGCTGAAATGCTTTTATCTGATTGGGTCATACGTAATCCGCAAGATGATAATGCAGCAGATATTCTTGAAGAGATCCGTTCCGGCGGATAGATATCATAGGTCAATATGGCCAAAGACCAACCTTTAGTTTCAATTATCATTCCTCATTGGAATGGTATTGAAATACTTTCCGAGTGTATTGATTCATTACTGAAAACAACATTTAAATCTTTTGAGATTATTGTTGTTGATAATGCATCTAGTGATGGTAGTCAAGAATGGATAAAGAATAATCACCCTAATATAAATCTTTTAGAAAATGATCAAAATCATGGTTATGCCGGTGGATGCAACCGTGGTGAAAAAATTGCAAATGGGAAGTATTTAGTATTTTTAAATAACGATACAGTTCAGGACCCAATGTGGTTAGACTACCTTATTGAAGAGTTTGAGAGGCATGATAGTATTGCAGCGATACAACCAAAGATTCTAAACTATTATAACAAAAACATATTTGATTATGCCGGTGGTTCTGGTGGAATGATGGATATTTTTTGCTATCCATTTGCTAGAGGCCGTTTATTTTTAGAACAGGAAGAGGATACAGGGCAATATAATGATGCGAGAGAATGTTTTTGGGCTTCTGGTACTGCCATAATGGTTAAAAGAGACCTTTTCAAGGCAGCAGGAGAATTTGATGAGGCATTTTTCGCACATATGGAAGAAATCGATCTTTGTTGGCGCTTACAGGCAATGGGCTATAAGGTATGGGTGGAGCCTAGATCGGTTGTGTATCATAAAAACGCAGTTTCTTTACCTATGCATAGTCATAGAAAATATTATTTGAATCATCGTAACTCACTGTTAATGTTGTTTAGTAATTATTCTATCCCGGTAGCTTTCTATCTTGGGACAATAAGACTTATGCTAGAGATGGTTGCTTTGGGATATACATTAATGAAGTTGGATTTTAAACATGCTTTTGGGATTATTCGATCTTTGATATGGATACTTTTTCATCCAATCACTATAATTAAAAAACGGTATCGGTTTGGATCTATTCGTAGGGTCAAGGACAAGAACCTTTTGAATAATCTATGCAGAAGGCCTATCGTATTAGCTCATTATTTATTTGGGAAAAAAACTTATCCAGAAATAGAGCTTAAAGCTGATTGATATATATCACGTCTGTCAGGATCTAACTCTTTCATATCTTTAAGAAATTCTTTTTGTCCAAGCATAGAGAGCATCTTTGCGATCTTATCTGAATGTACCTTCATGAAATATTGTGTATAGTTATCCCTACCTAATTCTCTATATGATTGAGCCAGTCCATCTAACATTGTATTTAATTCTTGTATAACACCATCCATATCCCCATCTTTAAAAAGGTCCATAGCAATATACCATGCAAGCCGTGCTTTTCTTAGACCAATATTTCGATTTAGGTTATCTACAAGTGTGGTACGAGACCCCCAACCTTTTCTATACTCTGATGATGAGCCACGTAGTGCAATATCTCTAGCAAGCTCAAATGAGCCATTCCCACCATTAAACTCATAGGTGTCTATTTCTCCTGCCAGGAGAAGATGCGCATAATACGCAAGAAAGCCTGTAAGTGGCTCAAAAAGTACAGGGTCATAATAAAGACTGTTTCCTGAATTATAATAGAATTGAACACTTTTATCAAAATAACGAAGGTCTCCTCCATTCGAAAACAGTGCTTGGCAATTATAGATCGATTCGTTGCCTTTTTGTGTTAAACCTTCAAAAATGATCTGGATATAGATTGGGATAGAAAGATCGCTATAATTATCATCCCATGTCGTACTTAGGAAGAACCTCTGAATATCATTCTTCATGTTTATTACATCTTGTTTCTCTTCACTCCTTAATAATCTATCATCCAGAGTAACATCTACAGAAGCAAATTGACAAAAGATCATATTAAAGTATAGAATAAATGGAATAAGGAATATGTTTCTTTTTGCCATAACCAGAAATTGATAATAAAGGTTTTTCTTTACAAGGTGTTTGTATTCGGTGTATCTAGGTAATTTATACTATGGCAAATATCAAAGATCTATTGAATATAAATGGTTATGATACTATTCGTTCGATGCTATTAAAGGCAGGTGAGCTAGGTGAAAAAAATGGTATAGAGGTTTATGCTGTTGGAGGATTTGTCCGGGATCTATTAATGGGCAGACCTATTAATGATATTGATATTATGACAGTTGGGGAAGGAATTCCTTTTGCAGAAAAATTGGCTAAAAAACTAGGCAAAAAGAAAGTGGTACCCTTTAAAAAATACGGTACAGCTCTTATTCCCGATCATCAAGTACAGATCGAGGTAGCAACAGCACGAACCGAGACATATGATGATGATTCAAGGAAACCATCAAAGGTAGTATATACAGATCTAAAAGGAGATCTGTTACGAAGAGATTTTACTATTAATGCTATGGCAATGGATATTAATCCATCACGATTTGGTGATCTAGCAGATCCATTTGGTGGAATAGCTGATATTGAAAAAAAGATCTTGAGAACACCTCTGGATCCGGATGAAACCTTTTCAGAGGATCCCCTTAGAATGATGCGTGCAGCTTATTTTGCTTCAAAATTAGGATTTGAGATTGAACAGAAGTGTCGAAATTCAATCAAACAACAATCACAAAGGATAGATATAGTTTCTATTGAAAGGATACGAGATGAGTTTATAAAAATACTTAAAACAGATAAACCATCCATAGGACTTGTTATTTTACAAAAAACTGGATTAATGAAAATAATTTTTCCAGAGATTCATGTGATGTATGGAATGGACCAAACATCAGAGTGGCATCATAAGGATATTTTTGCTCATACACTCCAAGTTGTTGATAATGCTGCCCAATTATCAGATAAAATGGAACTGCGATTCTCAGCGTTAGTGCATGATATAGCTAAGCCAAATACACGAAGGATAGATAAAAATAAAGGCTATACTTTTCATGGCCATGATGCAATTGGGGAAAAAATGATAGAAACCGTTGCAAAAAGACTGAAGCTTTCAAATGAACTGAAGAATTATTTAAAAAAACTTACCCTATTACACCTTAGACCCATAGCACTTGTAAAAGATATTGTGACTGATTCTGCAGTAAGAAGATTAATGGTTGCAGCAGGAGACCATTTGGATGATCTAATGACCTTATGCAGGGCAGACATAACTACTAAAAATCCAAAGCGTGTTAAACAATATATGAGAAATTTTAAAAAGGTAGAAAAGAGAATGGAAAATGTAGTTGAAAGAGACGCCATGAAAGAATTTCAATCTCCGGTGCGCGGAGAGGAGATCATGTCAATCTGTGGACTGACAGAAGGAAGAGAAATTGGCGAGATTAAGAAAGCTATTGAAGAAGCGATCCTTGATGATAAAATTGAGAATAGTCATGAAGCCGCTCTTCAATATCTATATGAAATAAAAGATAATTTTTTGAATTAAAGCCATTAAATTTCTTTAAATAGTTTTCTTTTGAACGGGTGAGAAAAAAAGAAACTTTATATTTTTTAATACGTCTATTAATCATGAAAAAGAAATCAATTAAATGGATCTTTTTTCTTACTATCGTTAACGCACAAGGATATACACTTAATGATTGTATCCAGATTGCGATCGATGGTAAAAAAACAGTACTATCAGCAGAGCTAGGGGTTGTTTCAGCTTCCAAAGGCCTTAAAGCATCTTATAGCGGCTTGTTACCATCTGTCCAAGCAGCAACTAGTGCAGGGCAGACCCGATTCCTAGAGAGAGAGAGCATTAGTCTTGATTTAGCTAATTATGAAATAGATACCACTAGGACAGATCATTATAATTCATATTCAGCTGGGCTCACATTGAACCAAACTGTGTATGATGGTGGAAGGTCTTGGAATCAGGTTCAACAGGCTAAGACAAATTTAGATATCGCAAAACTAAACCAAAGATCAATTAACATACAGGTCATTCAAAAAGTTATTCAGTCGTATTATGGTCTTTTGCAGGCTCAGAAACTTTTAGATGTTTCTGAAAAGAATTTAGAAATGTCAACCCAACAGGTCTCGTTAGTTAAAAAACAATTTGATCTTGGTGTTGTTAAGAGAACAGATCTCTTAAAGGCTGAAGTCGCAAAAGGACAAGCTCGAGTTGACCTGCTTAATAAAAAAACAAGTTTACAGAATGCCCGCAGAATATTATTCAATGATATGGGACTGCAAGATTTCGGGCAAGAAATAACCGTCGTTGAAAGTGATTGGGTCATTCCAAATATCCCATCTAGTTCAGAAATATTGAAATTATTAAAAGGTCAAAACCCTAGCTTGTTGGTTTCTAAAGCCCAAGTAACGCTAAATGACCTTGCATATAGACTCGTCAGAGGATTAAGGCTGCCTTCCATGAATACTTCTATGAATTTTTCAGCTAATGCTGAATCTGGCAATGAGCTATTGGATGCGCTAAATGATGATTGGTCCTTAGGGTTGAATTTATCAATTAGTTTGCCTATTTATAGTGGTAGTACTCTCTCTATTCAGCAGCAGCAGGCGAATTTATCAAGGCAACAGTCAGAATATTCATATGTAACACTTTTGAATGACCTTCGGGTGCAGGCTGAGTTAATACGTGAAACTTTGAATAATTATGCGGAGATCATTCCTCTTAATCAATCAGTAGTTGCAGCTGCTGAAGAAGATCTAAAGTTAGTTAGAGAACGATATAGTTTAGGCTCTGCTACAATCCTAGAGGTTTTGGATGCACAGGTCTCTCTCATTCGTTCAAATTCAACTCTAATTAATACTGTCCATGATGCGAGAGTGCAAGAAGCAGGTTTAAAAGCTCTCTTGGGGACTCTTGATATGGAATACAAATAAAATGAAAGATAAAATGCTAGAAACACTTAAAAAGAAAAAAGTATGGATACCGCTATTGATCATATTAATAGCTATAGCTGGTTATGTTTTTTCAACTTCAGGCTCTGATAAGGATATATTTGTTGATACTGAACTAGTAGAGCTCCGAGATATTATCCATAGGGTAAATGCGAGTGGGAAGATCCAGCCAGAAGAGGCTGTCCAGATCACATCTACAATTACAGGATGGATCACTGAAATCACAGTTATGGAAGGTGATACTGTGGAGCCAGGTCAACATCTCATCAGTATTGATGAAAAACAAATTCGGCCGCGTTATAACAATGCACTTTCACAGGTAAAATCATCGGAGGCGAATTTGCGTAAAGTGAGATCCCAAATGGATAGAACAAAGTCTCTTTACAACCAAAATTTGATCTCAAAGCAAGAGCTTGAACAGGTAGAAGCATCGTTTCAAATAGCACAAAGTCAGTCAGAACAGGCCAGGGCAAATCTATTATCTGCTGAAGATGAATTATCAAAGACCCGTCTGACCGCGCCTAAGTATGGGATTGTCACTAGCATAACTAAAGAAGAGGGCGAAATGGCTGTAGGTGGTATGTTCAACCCTGGTGTCCTAATGACAGTTGCAGATCTTAGTAGAATGGAAGTAGAGGTTGATGTAAATGAAAATGATGTAGTCAATATTGAAATTGGAGATACATCAGAGATTGAGATCGATGCATATCCAGATACATTATTCTACGGGATTGTAAGTGAGATCGCACACACTGCACAATCCACGAATATGGGTCTTCAACAACAGGTAACAAATTTTAAAGTAAAAGTAAGAATGATATCTGTCCCAGATAAGGTAAGGCCTGGTATGAGCAGTACAGTAAATATCATTACAGAAACCCTTGAGGATGTTCCATCAATTCCTATACAGTCCTTAACATCAAGACCAGAGAACTTTGAAGAAAAAATTGATTTAAAGGAAAATAAATGGGGTAGAAAGAATGATGAAGATGATAAATCATTTAAAAAAACAAAGTCAATTGATGTTGTTTTTGTGCTTGAAGATACGTTCAATGGAACAAAAGCTTCTGATGGGAAAAAGTATGCAATTGCTAGACCAGTAGATGTGGGCATATCAAGTGAGAACCATTATGCTATCAATTCAGGTATAAAGTTAGGAGAGATGATAGTAACAGGTGGCTATCGTGTGCTGAGCAAGGAGTTATTACATGGTACCTTGGTCTCATTAAAGGATGATTCTCTTGATGAATCAGATAATTCTGATAAAAATAATTAGAGAGAATCTTAATTGATAATTATTGAATTATTTTGGACACCTTCATGATCCTTATATCACTTAAAAATATATATAAGATATATAATGTTGGAGGTGAGGAGGTCCGGGCATTAGATGGTATAGATCTCGATATTAAAAACAATGAATACCTAGCTATTATGGGACCCTCAGGTTCAGGTAAATCTACTTTAATGAATATGATAGGCTGTCTAGATACTCCAACATCTGGAGCATATGAATTTGAAGGTGAAATGGTTCAAATAATGGATGATTCTCAACTTGCCTCTATCAGAAATCGAAAGATTGGTTTTGTATTTCAAACATTCAACCTCCTTCCAAAAGCAACCGCGCAACATAATGTAGAGATACCTCTTGTCTATGCAAATATTCAAAAAAGTGAAAGAACTACAATGGCAACTAATGCTTTAGAGAGTGTCGGACTATTGGATAGATTGCATCATAAACCTAATGAATTATCTGGAGGTCAGCGTCAGAGAGTTGCCATAGCAAGAGCTCTGGTGAATGAACCTTCAATTATCCTTGCCGATGAGCCAACTGGCAATCTTGATTCAAAGAGTGGTAGTGAGATCATGCAGATCCTTGATGATTTACATAAGAAAGGTAATACGATCATACTTGTTACACACGAGGATGATGTTGCACGACATGCCCACCGTATTATTCGTCTATTTGATGGAAAAATTATTGAGGATTCGAAACAGGATTCCTAATGGTCCTTTTATTTATAGAGAATTTTAGAATATCCCTATCTGCAGTATTTGCTAATAAATTAAGATCTTTTCTTACAGCATTAGGAATCGTTATAGGTGTTCTATCTGTAACATTAATGGGGACACTAATATCTGGTTTAGATCGAACATTTGAAAGTAGTATGTCATGGCTTGGGAAAGACATTCTTTATGTTAGTCGTTATGAATGGTTTAGTGGTATGGAATGGTGGGAAGTGAGGAATAGACCAAGAATGAGAACGGAGTATGTTGATAAAATAAAAGAAAGATCTGACTATGCTCTTACAGTTTCTCCAGTTATGCAGCGAGGAGCTTCTTTATCTTTTGAAGATAAAAAAGCTAGGACAGAAATATTTGGTACGAATGAAGATTACATGGAGACCATAACAACTAATATTGTACAAGGAAGATTTTTTACAAGAAATGAAGATAGGTCTGGTTCTAGAGTGACTGTAATTGGAGATGGTATCAAAGAAGCATTTTTTGGTGATAAAGACCCAATAGGACAGTATATCAAGATCGATGATATAAAATTCAGAGTAATTGGAGTACTTGAAGAACAGGGAAAGTTTCTAGGTTTAATGAGTGTTGATAAACAGGCGATACTTCCTCTTGGCGCTTTTAAAAGGATCTTTTCTAAAAGAGGCTGGATGCGACTAAGTGTAAAAGTCCCTCCTGATAAGATGGATGAAAGTCTTGACGAGATGTATTCTGTAATGCGCCACATAAGAGGATTAAGACCCGACCAAGAAAATGATTTTGCAATAAATCAAACAAAATTATTTGAAAATCAATATAATACTTTAAAGATGGCTATTGCTGGAACGGGATACGCTATTACTCTATTATCCTTAATTGTTGGAGGAATTGGTATTATGAATATTATGTTTGTTTCTGTGAAGGAACGAACTCGCGAGATAGGTGTTAGGAAGGCTATTGGAGCTACAAAAGCAATGATAATGGGTCAGTTCCTTATGGAATCAGTCACAATATGTTCCATTGCAGGATTTGTAGGCCTTTTTCTTGCTTATATCTTCAGTATTTTTATAAATAAGATCTTTCCTTCTACACTACCAATAACCCTTTCTATCTATGCAATACTTATGAGTATGACCGTAGGGATAATATCAGGGTTTATTCCATCATATCGTGCTGCAAATTTGGATCCAATTGACTCATTAAGATACGAGTAGGTTATGGCCTCAAGAAATCTAAAAAATATATTCAAAGAAAGTTTTTGGATGGCTATTGATGCGATACGTAAGAATAAATTACGTTCCTCACTTACTCTATTAGGGATTAGCATTGGTGTTTTTTCTGTTATTGGTGTTATGACAGCTATTCGAACTCTAGAGTCATCCATAGCCTCAGGCTTGAATGTTTTTGCCGCTAACACCTTTGTGATACAAAAGTATCCTGAATGGGATTTTGGTCGTCCTGATAGGAAATATCGTAATCGAAAAAATATTACCATAGACCAATATAAAATATTAAAAGAAAGGGCCAAATTGCCTCTACTAGTAAGTCCAGCAGATGGAATTTCTGTACGTGATGTTCAATATAGAGGGAAAAAAATAAAAAATTCAGTTGATCTTTTTGGTGGAGATGAAGGTACTATAAGGTTTTATAACACTTTTCTTTCAGATGGTCGAAATTTTATCTATGACGATATTCATTATTCTAGAAATGTTTGTGTCCTTGGAATGGATGTAGTGGATCAATTATTTCCTTTTGAAGACCCTATAGGTAAAAAAATAAAAATAAATGGACTTGAATATTTTGTTATTGGTATAACTGAAAGACAAGGCGAAGCATTTGGTACAAGTAAAGATAATTATATAGGAATCCCCATTTCCACCTATCTTGAAAAATATTCAAATCAATGGAGTAGTTTAAGGATTCATATTGAGTCTCCTTCAGAAAAACTATATGATAAAACTATGGATGAAGTGATTGGCCATTTGAGATCCATCAGAAAAGTACCACCAGAGATGGATAATGATTTTGAGATAGTGACCAATACGGCAATGATCGAACAATTTTCTGGGTTCACAAAAGGTATAAAGATCTTCGCATTATTTGTAAGTGTGATAGCACTTGTGGTCGCAGGCATAGGAATTATGAATATCATGCTTGTTTCAGTAACAGAGCGAATAAAAGAGATAGGTATACTTAAAGCAATTGGTGCGACCAAAAAAGATATTCTAATTCAGTTTCTTATGGAGGCTGTATTTTTAAGTGAATTTGGGGGCATTGTTGGGATTATTCTAGGAGTTGCTGGTGGGAATATTGTATCTCTTATTTTGAATATTCCTGCAGTTATTCCATTAGATTGGACAATAATTGGCCTAGCTGTTTGCTCGGTAATCGGAATTGGTTTTGGAATTTATCCTGCTTGGAGAGCAGCTCAATTAGACCCTATTGAATCCTTAAGGTTTGAATAAATATTTAGGTATGAATTATGAGTTCATTCTGTCCTTTCGATCTAAGTCGGGGTAAATTTCACAGTAATAATCATGGCTTTTTTATATATATTTTCTTTTCTATTATTATCCATGTATACGACAATTTATAATAATGGCATGGGGTTCCAAAAAGTATCGCTAGAAAAAACAATTAATAGAGGACAGTTATTTTGAAGATTGGTGTCGTACCAGCACGTCTTGCATCAAAACGCTTACCAAAAAAGATACTGGCAGATCTAGATGGAAAGCCTATGGTCGTTCATACTATGGAACGAGTATTAAAAGCACAGAGATTAGATAAAGTTATCCTAGCAATTGATTCAGAAGAGACCCTAGATGCCTTAAAGGATTTTGATTTTGATATGGTAATGACATCTAAAGATCATTATTCTGGCACAGACCGAGTAGCTGAAGTAGTAAAGAAAATTGAAGATGCTGAAGTCATAATCAATATTCAAGGAGACGAACCTTTGATCGATGCAAATATCATTGATGCACTTGTTGACCTTTTTGAGGAAAAAGATGTTAAGATGGGAACAGCTATAAGTACAAAGCTTACAGTTGATGACCTTTTAGACCCTAATGTGGTAAAAGCAATTATTGATCAAGATAAAAATGTAATAGACTTTAAACGAAATATATTTGATTTAGAGATTGGTGGTCTTTATCGCCATATTGGTATCTATGGATTTCGTCGAAATACACTTTTTCAATTTTCAATGCTGGAACAATCACCAAGAGAACTAGAAAAAAAACTAGAACAGATGAGGGCTTTAGATAATGGTCTACCAATCCGTGCTGCTATTACTGGTTTTGAGAGTTTTGCAGTTGACACTCAAAGTGATCTAAACAAAGTAGCAGAAATAATGGGTGTAAAAGAAATAGGTTTAGATTAACATGGCTAAAAAGAAAAAAATAAAGGACACGAAGTATATTTTTGTTCTGGGTGGCGTAATGTCTGGTCTAGGAAAGGGAATAGCAGCATCTTCAATAGGGTATCTTTTAAAGCAAGCAGATGTAAGGGTTACGATCATGAAACTTGATCCATATCTAAATGTAGATCCTGGGACAATGAATCCTTATCAGCACGGTGAAGTATTTGTATTAGATGACGGTTCTGAAACAGATCTTGATCTAGGGCATTACGAACGCTTTATAGATGTGAATATGACAAAAAATAATAATGCAACCGCTGGTCAGATATACAGCAAAGTATTAGAGCAAGAAAGAAAGGGTGAATATTTAGGAGAGACAGTGCAGGTTATTCCTCATGTTACTGATGAGATCAAAAACCGTATTAGAGCTCTAAATACGCCAAAAAAATATGATGTTATTATATGTGAAGTAGGGGGAACAGTAGGAGATATTGAAAGTCTACCATTTATGGAAGCAATAAGACAACTATCTCTTGAGGTCGGTTACCATAATCATATGTTTGTCCATGTAACACTTTTGCCATTTGTTAAAGCAAGTGGTGAATTAAAATCAAAACCAACTCAACATTCTGTTATGAAACTTAGAGAGATTGGCTTAGCTCCAGATATGATATTATGTAGATCGGAGCATTCAATTGATCAATCGGTTAGAGATAAGATCGCACTCTTTTGCAATGTTCGTTCAGATCATGTGATTGAAGGAAGGGATGTATCAAGTATATATGAAGTCCCTATAGCTATGTATGAGCAAAATGCAGGGCAGCTGATCAAGGAGCGTCTAAAAATAGAAAAAACACCTCAACTGGGTGCACTTAAAAGATTTATTAATAATTATAATAATCCTAAATATGATGTCACTATAGCCATGTGCGGAAAATACACTGAACTCATCGATTCCTATAAGAGTGTTCTAGAGGCATTTGTGCATGCTGGAGTTGAAAATAATTCGCGAGTCAATATCAGATGGGTTCAGACTGACAGTATAAAAAATAAAATGGCAGCACGAAAGGCATTTTCTGATGTTAATGGAATATTAATATTACCCGGTTTTGGTTCTAGGGGAGGGGAAGGGAAGATTTATTCAGCTGGATATGCCCGTGAGAACAAAATACCTTTTTTAGGAATTTGCCTAGGGCTTCAATGTGCAGTAATTGATTTTGCAAGGAATGTATGTGGTTTGAAAAATGCAAACTCTACAGAGTTCAATAAGAAAACAAAATACCCAGTCATTGACCTAATGGAGTCTCAACGTGCCATAAAAATAAAAGGTGGGACCATGCGTCTAGGTGCATACGATTGTGAGATTAAACCAGGCACTAGAACATATGCTGCATATCGTAAGAAAAAGATTTCTGAACGACATCGTCATAGATACGAAGTAAATAATCGTTTTAGAAGTAGATTGGAAAAAAATGGCCTTATCTTTTCTGGTATAAACTCAGAATTAGGAGTTGTAGAGGCAATTGAAATAAAAGGACATCCATGGTTTGTTGCTGGTCAATTTCATCCAGAATTAAAAAGCAGAGTAAATAAAGCACATCCTCTATTTAGAGAATTTATTAGAGCGTCTAAAGAGTATACATTATGAAAAAGGTCTCCATAAAAAATGTTGTTTTTGGTTCCAGTAATCTAGGGTTGATTGCTGGCCCTTGCGTGATTGAAAATCTTGATCATGCTCTGACTATGGCCAATGCAATAAAAGAAGTCTCAGATCAATCTGGAATAAATGTGATATACAAAAGTTCTTTTGATAAGGCTAATCGTTCTTCAATCTCATCTTTTCGCGGTCTAGGGATAGATGAAGGTTTATCAATTCTTGAAAAAGTTAAAGTAGATACTGGTTTGCCAGTGCTTACAGATATTCATGAACCATCACAGGCATTACCCGTATCTGAAGTTGCTGATGTTATACAAATACCGGCATTTTTATGCAGGCAAACAGATCTATTAATAGCTGCGGCAAAAACTGAAAAAGCTGTTAATGTAAAAAAAGGTCAATTTTTAGCGCCTTGGGATATGAAGAATGTTGTCACAAAATTAGAAGAAAGTTCATGCGCAAATATTTTACTTACAGATCGTGGAACACAATTTGGCTACAATAATTTGGTGGCAGATATGCGTTCTATACCTTTAATGCAGGAATTAGGCTATCCAATTATTTTTGATGCAACTCATAGTGCACAACTTCCTGGTGCTGGTGGCAAAACCACTTCAGGGATGCGTGAGATGATTCCAACTCTGGCAAAAGCGGCAGTAGCGGCAGGATGCAATGGCATATTTATGGAGGTCCATGATAATATAGAAGAGGCTATGTCCGATGCTGCGACACAATGGCCTCTTAAAGATTTATTATCACTTCTCCTTGATTTAAAGGCCATCCGAGAGAGTCTTAATTGAATATTGATTTTAAAAAAATAAAAATGCTTATATCAGATGTAGATGGAGTCTGGACAGATGGAACATTCTATAAAGGTCCTGATGAATTTGAATTAAAAAAATTCTCAGTTTTTGATGGCGTTGGAATGGCAATGGCTAGAGCAGCAGATCTTAAAATAGCGCTTATATCAGGAAGATATTCTCCTGCAACAGAGTCCAGGGCAAAGGAATTAAAAATAAAAGATGTATATAATGGGACCTTAAATAAAATACCAGCATATAAAGAATTAAAAATTAAATATGATCTGGATGATGACAATATAGCTTATATAGGTGACGATTGGATTGACATACCAGTGATGAATAGAGTTGCTGTTCCTATTGCCGTTGCAAATGCATCGCAAAAAGTAAAAAATATCGCAGTTCATATAACTAAATCATCAGGTGGTGATGGCGCTTTCCGTGAAGCAGTTGAATGGATAATAGATGAACAGGGTCGAAAAGAAGAAGTTTATAAAAATATGCAAAAAAGATTATTAGATAATGAGTAAATGGATACACGAACTATATTTATAATGATTTTTGTAACATCTTGTGCCCGAGAATCAGTACAAAATGCTCCCTCCAGAGATGGAATGCCAGATCAAGAAAGCTGGGGTGTAAATATAATATTGACCGATCAGGGGATTATTCGCGCAAAAGTAAGATCAGGCCATTTAGAAAAATATAATGAAAGAGAATTTATTATGTTAGATAGTAGTGTTATCGTGGATTTCTACGATGATAAGGAGCAACACACTTCAGTACTCAATTCAAACAAGGCAGAGGTTGACCAGAAATCGAATGATATGAAAGCTATAGGTAATGTTGTGGCAATATCTGATAGTGGAATCACACTTTTCTCTGAGACTTTAATATGGGATTCAAAAGAAGAGAGGCTACATACTAAGGATAAAATTATGATTACAACACTTGAGTCAGATACGTTGTATGGTGTTGGGTTTGAATCAGACTCAGATCTTAAAAATTGGAAAATAATCAACCCCTCAGGTGTAACTGGAAGAGACCTTAATTGAGAACTCGATATAGTACATTAAGCGCAAAAGGATTGCATAAACAATATGGGAAACGTATGGTTGTAAAGGAGGTAGATGTTTCTGTTGAGCGGGGAGAGATTGTTGGCCTTTTAGGACCAAATGGAGCAGGTAAAACGACATCTTTCTATATGATAACGGGCATGATCAAACCTACCATGGGGAATGTTTTTTTAGATGATCTTGATGTTACAAATGATGCTATGTATAAGCGTGCGCGTAAAGGGATAGGATATTTAGCTCAGGAGCCATCTATTTTTGGAAAATTAACTGTTGAAGATAATTTAAAATTAGTTCTAGAAATGCGTAAAGACCTTTCGCTTGATTCCCAAAATGAAAAAATGAGATCTCTTTTGGATGACTTATCAGTCTCGCATCTATCATTGAGCAAGGGCAATACTTTATCTGGAGGTGAACGCCGTAGAGTTGAGATTGCCAGATGTCTATGCATGGACCCAGATTTTATTTTGTTAGATGAGCCATTTGCTGGTGTTGACCCTATAGCAGTTGAAGAGATACAAGGGATTGTGCATTCATTAAAAGAAAAAGAGATAGGTGTCCTCATAACAGATCACAACGTTAGAGAAACATTATCTATTACAGATCGCTCTTATTTATTATTTGATGGACAAATACTAAAATCTGGATCCTCAGAGTTCTTGGCCAATGATGAAGAGGCAAGGCGGCTTTACTTAGGCGAAAAATTCAAGTTGGATTAATAATGGCTACTACATTAAAACAGATTCAGGCACAAAAACAGAAACTTGCACCTAGGCAAGTTTTACAGGCTCGTTTGCTTCAGTTGAATACTATGAATTTGGAACAAGCTATTATTGAAGAATTAGAAAAGAATCCTTTATTGGAGCAAGTAGAGCCCGAAGATTTTCAGGATAATGAAGATACAGCAGATGAAACGTCAATGGAAGACATAGATGTTTCGGTTGAAGATATGTATAGCGATGAGTCTACATATTATCTATCTGAACAAAAGAAAGATATGCCATTGCCAGATCGAAATACATTGCTAGAGGATCTAATTGATCAACTTAAAGATTTAAATTTGAATGAAGACCAAAAAGAAATTGCTGAAGAAATAATTTGGAATACTAATGAAAGAGGTTATTTAGATACAGATATTATTCTTATCGCAGACCGATTTGATCTTTTAGAAGGAGAAATAGAAACCATTTTATATAGGGTGCAAAGATTAGAGCCTAAAGGTATTGCCTCAAGAAATTTACAAGAATGTTTATCGATTCAGCTAGAACATGAGGAAAACTCATTATCTCATAGGATTATTCATCATTATTTTGATGATTTTATGCATAAACGATATGATAGAATTCAAGATAAATTAGGTTGTACAAAAGAAGAACTTCATGATGCAGTAGATCATATTGCTCATTTGAATCCTAATCCAGGTGAAGGCTATCGTGATAGATTCCAAACAGTTATCCCAGATGTCATTGTGCGAGAAGACGGTGATGACTGGGTAATCACTACAAATGATGGGGGAATACCAGAGCTAAGGATTAGTAAGGCATATGAGAATCAAATAGAGAATGAAAAGCTTAAAGGTGATGCAAAGAAATTTATTAAAGAAAAAATGGATTCCGCTAATTGGTTCATTGAGGCAATTGCCCAGCGTAGAATTACAATGGTAAATGTAATGCGTTCAATTATTGGATTTCAGCCCGAATGGTTTGGCGGTAATATGGATTATTTACGTCCTTTAAAACTGCAAGATATTGCAGAGAAGATCAATATGGATATTTCTACAATAAGTCGATCGACAAGGGGGAAATATGTAGATACCCCATACGGGATATTTGAACTAAAATATTATTTCACTGATTCAATAGAATTAAGTGATGGAAGCATATTGGGAACATTTGTTATCAAACGTGCTTTAGAGAAGATAATACAGTCTGAAGATAAAACTAAGCCTATGAGCGATGATGCATTGGTAGGAGCGCTTATTCAAGAAGGTTATAAAATGGCAAGAAGAACGGTTGCAAAATATCGTGACCATATGGGATATCCGGTCGCAAGGTTAAGAAAAGAAATATAAAGGAGTAGAATATGGCAACTCGTAGAGTTATGGTTGGAGATCAAGAGATTGAGATCCCTGAATTTAATTTTAAGATAACACCGGTTATTATTGGAGCAATAGTGCTGTGGCTATTAACTGGGATATATATAGTTGGACCAGATGAAGTTGGAGTTGTTCGTACCTTTGGTGAATTTACCAGAGTTACGCAATCAGGTTTGAATTGGAAATTTCCTGCTCCTATCGAGACAGCAAATACTCCTAAGGTCACGGAAGTAAAACGGATTGAAATTGGATTTCGTTCTATGAAAAATGGTCAATACAGAACAGTTGAAAAAGAAAGTCTTATGCTTACAGGAGATGAAAATATTGTAGATGCTGAAATGATAGTTCAATATAAGATCAAAGATCCTGTTGACTACCTATTCAAGATCGTTGGACCAGAACTCACAGTTCGTCAAGCAGCAGAAGCAAGTTTAAGGACTGTTGTCGGTCGTAATAAAATAGATGAAACTCTCACAACGGGAAAGTTTACCATCCAGGAAGAAACAAAATTACAATTGCAGTCAATACTTGATATGTATGAATCAGGTATTCATGTGGTTGCTGTTCAGTTACAAGATGTATCTCCTCCAAAAGAAGTTATAGGAGCTTTTAAAGATGTGGCATCTGCTAAAGAAGATAAGAACAGAATGATAAATCAGGCAGAAGGATACAGAAATGATGTCATACCAAAGGCAAGAGGTGAAGCTGAAGCAATGATAAGAGATGCTGAAGGGTTTAGAGATTCTAGAGTCAAGCGGGCTGAAGGTGATGCTGCAAAATTCACAACAATTTTGAAAGAATATAATAAAGCAAAGAGCATTACTGAGAAAAGGCTTTACCTCGAGACCATGGAAAAGGTGTTGCCAGATATAGAAAAAATAATAGTACCAGATAAAGATAGTGGAAATATGCTCAATCTTCTAAACTTATTTCCAGGTGCTGGTAAAGAAGGAGGTAAGAAATGAAGAATGTTTCTATCGCTATAGTTGTATTAGCTGCTCTATTTGCATTGTCTACCATTATAATCGTTGATGAGACTGAACAAATAGTTATTCTCCAGTTTGGGAAGCCCGTTCGTACTATCAAAGATGCTGGATTGAATTGGAAACTCCCTGCACCTTTTCAAACATCTAATTCATTTGAAAAAAGGTTATTAGAGTATGACGTTCCACCAGAAGAAATATTAAGTAGAGATAAAAAATCTTTAAACATTGACAACTATGTACGATGGCGGATTATTGACCCATTACTGTTTTTGCAGACAGTAAAAGCAGTGCCAACTGCAAAGACAAGATTAGACGATATTGTCTATTCAGAGTTGAGGCAGGAATTAGGTACCCATGATATGGTAGAGATCATTACTGAAAATAGAGAGCTGATTATGGAAAAGGTAACAGTTGCCAGTAATGAAGAAACAAGTAAATATGGCATTGAAGTGATTGATGTTCGTATACGAAGAGTCGATCTTCCTCGTGAAAATGAAGCATCTATTTATGCTAGGATGGAAGCAGAACGGAAACGACAGGCAAATAAATTCAGATCTGAAGGTGAAGAAGAAGCACAAAAGATCAGAGCTGCTACAGATCGTGATAAGACAATTATTTTAGCAGATGCCTATAAAAATGCACAACAAATACGTGGTGAGGGAGAAGCAAAAGCTTTAGATATTTATGCTTCATCATTTTCGAAATCACCAGATTTTTATGAGTTTATAAGAACGTTGGAAACATATGAAAAAGTGATAGATAAGAAGACGACATTGGTACTACCGGGTGATTCAAAACTTTTTAAAAATCTAACAGAATAAAATCTAATATGAATACAAAGATTCGATCAACAACCATAATAGGAGTGCGCCATAAAGGGAAAGTAGCTATGGCGGGTGATGGACAGGTGACATTTGGTGAGATGGCATTTAAACAAAAGGCTGTAAAGGTTCGCGAATTCAAAATTGCAAAAAATAAAGTTTTGGGAGGATTTGCTGGTGCAGCAGCAGATGCACTCACATTATTTGAAAAGTTTGAACAAAAGCTAGAGCAGTATGAAGGAGATATAAAAAGAGCGACAGTTGAATTAGCTAAAGATTGGCGTATGGATAAAATGCTACGTCATCTTGATGCTATGCTTGTAGTAATGAATAGAACACATAGTTTTATTATTGCAGGAGATGGGAATGTTATTGAGCCAGATGGTCCAATTGTTTCTATAGGATCAGGTGGAGGATTTGCTCAGGCAGCTGCGACAGCCTTAATACACTCTAAACAATTATCTGCAAAAAAAATAGCAGAAGAATCACTTAAGATTGCTGCTGATCTTTGTATTTATACAAATGACTCAATTTCAGTATTAGAGATCTAATGAAACAAATGACACCTAAACAAATAGTTAAGGAGCTTGATCGTTATATTATCGGTCAAACAAACGCAAAAAAAGCTGTAGCTATTGCTTTGAGAAATCGTTGGCGTAGACAACAGGTAAAAGGAAAGCTTAGAGATGAAATAATGCCTAATAATATTATAATGATTGGTTCTACAGGTATCGGAAAAACTGAAATAGCCAGAAGGCTTGCCGCTTTAGCTAATGCACCATTTATCAAGGTTGAGGCAAGTAAATTCACTGAAGTGGGTTATGTAGGTAGGGATGTTGAATCTATTGTTAGAGATCTTATGGACACTGCAGTGGCTATGGTTGAACGCGAAAAGTATGATGAGGTCATGGAACTAGCTGAGCATTTGGCAAATGAACGAATAATAGATATATTATTTCCTGATGATCACAAAGATGATGCAAAAAAATCCAGTGAATTAAGAGAACGGCATAAAAGAACAAGAAGTAGAATTCGAAAAAAACTAGAGTTAGGGGAATTTGAAGAAAAGCTCATTGAGGTAGAACTTTCAGATGAACCTTCAATAGGGATGCAAGTATTTGGGCCAATGGGCATGGAAGATATTGGCATGAATATTAAAGATATGATTTCCAGTTCTTTACCAAAGACCAAACGTTCAAAAAAGATGACAGTTACGGAAGCACGAGAAGTCCTTACTGAAAATGAAGCTTCAAAACTAATTGATCAGGATGAAGTTGTGCGATTAGCAAAAGAACGGGCAGAAAATAATGGTATAGTTTTTCTTGATGAGGTAGATAAGGTTGTTGGGAATAATGGTGGTGCTGGTCCTGATGTAAGTAGGGAGGGGGTCCAACGTGACCTATTGCCAATTGTGGAAGGTAGTAACGTGAATACTAAGTATGGTGTTGTTGCAACAGATCATATCCTTTTTATAGCAGCAGGTGCTTTTCATGTCAGTGCGCCATCTGATATGATCCCAGAATTACAAGGACGTTTTCCTATCAGAGTAGAGCTAGATAAATTGACCACAGAAGATTTTATTAAAATATTAACACATCCTCGATCAGCATTGATCAAGCAGTATACAGCGCTTTTAAGTGCTGAGAAAGTGGAATTAGAGTTTAATAAAGCTGCAATCCGTGCAGTAGCACAGACCGCTTCAAAAGTAAATGCCAATATGGAAAATATTGGTGCCCGACGTTTGCATACAATTATGACAACATTACTTGAAAAACCATTATTTGAACAACCAAAAAGGGGCGAAAAAAAGATTAAGATCACAGCCAAGATAGTAAAAGAATCTTTGGATGGAATTTTAGAGGACCAAGATTTAAGTAGATACATACTTTAAAGGGAAAATATGCCTAAACATTTTTTACATCTTTCTGATTATACTAGCGATGAGCTTTGGGATATATTGAGGCTTGCTAAAGAATTGAAAGCTAAGTTTAAAAATAAAGAGACCTATAAACCTTTTGATGGTAGATCTTTAGCAATGATCTTTGCTAAACCATCTGCGCGTACACGTGTTTCTTTTGAAACCGGTTTTGAATGGATGGGGGGGCATGCACTATTTTTAGGACCAAATGATATCGGTATCGGCAAGCGAGAAGCCATAAAGGATATCTCACGAATTTTTAGTCGATATAATGATATGATTATGGCGAGGCTTTTTGATCATAAGCATATTGTTGAGCTTGCAGAGTATTCGAATATTCCTGTAATTAATGGACTAACTGATTATAATCATCCTTGCCAAATATTGGCTGATATACTAACCGTTTGGGAGCACAGAGATAGTCTTGATAACCTTAAGGTAGCTTATGTGGGAGATGGAAATAATATTGTGCACTCATGGTTGCAGCTAGCAATCAGATTCCCTATGCATTTTGTTTGCTGTAGTCCTGATGGATATGAACCAGATCCTAAAACGGTAAGAATGCTAGAAGATTCAGGAATCTCATCCTATGAATTATCTCAAGAGCCTAATGTAGCTGTTAAGAATGCTGATGTGATTTACACTGATGTTTGGGCATCCATGGGGCAGAAAGAAGAAGCACAAGAAAGAGTAAAAGTATTTTCAGGTTACCAGGTTAATGAAGAATTGATTAAGCAAACGGGGAAAGAGACACTTTTTATGCATTGTTTGCCAGCGGAAAGAGGTAGAGAGGTAACTGATGCGGTTATGGAAGCAAACTATTCTATTGTCTTTGATCAAGCAGAAAATAGAATGCATGCTCAAAATGCAATAATGGTTTACCTAAATGAAGGAAATAACTCTTGAATTAATTTTATTAACTTGCAATCCATTTAGCTGAAATAGATTCTGTAAAATCAAATAACAACCTTTGGTGACCAGCATGATGGAGAAATAACCGATCTAATTTTTCAATTATAATTGTTATACGACAAAAGTTACTATAACCATATACATCATTATCCTCTGTCAATTTATGTGCAGAATTATCAGGAAGATTAGGAATAAAAGACTTCAATTCTTCAGAAGGGACGAATGGTCCCATATAGCATAGTTTACTCTCGGGTCTCATTTTATCCCATATCTGTTTTGTAACAGTTGTATCTTTTTCAATTTTAGCTTTACCAGATACCCTTAATTGCACTCTACGTGACCTATCATAGAAAAGAGCGGATACTTCATGATTAAGGCCAATATCAGTTAACTTTTTGCTTCTTTGATCGGAATGGAAGGTTATAGAAGGTAACTTTGTATTCAATTCCCTCAATATAACGGTTCTTAACTCTGGTTTTCCATCGCGAATTGTAGAGAAAACAAAAGAATGATAATCAAGTTTTGCTGATTTTATACCAGCTTTTAAGTAATCATATTCTTCCTCAAGATATTTTTTTTTATCTTTCATCATAAAATTATTTTATAGACTTGGAATATTTTTTCTGACATTTATTACAAGTATATGTCCCACGTCCAGCAACTTTTGTTTTTTTTATCATATTACTACAACGAAAACATTCTTGATTACTTCTACCAAATACCTGTAGATCATTTACATATTTTCCAGACTCCCCATTTACAGAGAAATCAATAATTGTAGTACCTTTTTTATTAATTGCATCTCTAAGTGTGTTTCTAATATTATGATATAGTATTTCGATCCTTTTTGTTGGGATGGAGTTTGAAATAGAATTTGAATGGATTTTGCTTTTCCATAAGCTTTCATCAACATAGATATTACCAAGCCCTGATAAAAATGATTGATCTAATAATAGTGCTTTAATATTCCTTTTCTTATTTAAAAGCATCATTTGAAATTGTTCAGTTGTAAAAGAATCATCTAGAGGTTCAGGGCCATGGAATTTATTGATTGGTTCAAGATCATCATATAAATAGAACCTGCCAAACTTTCTTACATCTTCAAAGATAAGGTTTTTACCACCTTTAAATTTTATTAATGCGGTACAGTGTTTTGGATAATTATCATTATAATAAAAATAGAGCTTTCCGGTCATCCTTAGGTGAATTGCTATTAAAGACCTGTTAAATTGGATAATGATAAACTTAGCTCGGCGGTAAACATCAATAATTGTTTTATCAATAAGTTTTTTTTCAATATCGTTTGTAACAAAATTATGTAGAACTTTAGGCCATAGTGGTTCTATCGAATATAATTCTTCACCTATTAGATCATCTCGAATGTGATTAACAACAGTTTGGACCTCTGGTAATTCAGGCATAATTATGATTTTTCTTTAAGAACATTGATGGATTTTTCCCAAAAATAGAGTATGAAAAGCGTTCCTAGTAGAGCTAAAAAATAATGCATAGTAGTAAAGTTCACAGCCTTAATTATACTTTGTTTTTCTATGATCCAACCTGCGAATAATGCGCTTAATACGACCATTATACGGGTGTATACACCAAAAATAGTCTGCACTCTTCCCATAATTGAATTTGGAATATTTTCCATGAATATAGTGCGAACAATTATTCTCGCAGAATTATTATGTAATCCCATGAAAAGAAATGCTATTGCAGCATAGTATATAGAGGGCGTTAATGGAACAATAAAACACATAACTCCAGCAATGAAATAGCACAATATCAGTGAATGACCACGGCCCATATGTTGGACTATATAGCCAACAAAAATGGTTGAAGCTAGAGCCCCAACACCATACAGTCCTTCCATTAAACCATATCCCCAACTACCTTTATTAAATATTTCTTTTGAAATTGTAATGGTCAGTACTGATAGAGATCCCCATATTGCAACATCTGATAGAATAGTTGTTAAACCTAGGGTTAAAATATCAAATTTATCTTTCAAAAAATAAAATCCCTTTGATATAGAAGTGAGCAATCTTTCATTTTCTGGCTGTTGTCTTTTTTGTTGAAATGGGGCCAAAGATATCAAGATACCAGATATAAGGTAACATAATATATTTATCCAAAGTGCGATGGTTGGATTGTAAAGGTGAACAATGAATCCACCTAAACCAGCACCTATAATAGATCCAACCTGGTAACTAGCAGAAAGCAGTTTATTAGCATTAAAATAATCTTTTTCAGATACAAGTTCCTGGACAAAAGCCTGTGCAGTTGGCCAGAAAAGTGAATTCCCAAGACCCATTAAAATAGCAACAGGGTAGAGAAACTGTAGTTGGAAACCATGAGTCCTCATAATTATAAGAAATCCTATGACCACTAACATTCTAAAAATATCCAAATTAACCAAGAGCCATTTACGATTCACTTTATCGATTATGACACCAGCAAAGAGAGCTAAAAACAATCCCGGTGCTGTAGAAAATGCCATAATCTTTCCTAGTGAAAACTCTGAACCAGTTTTTTCTAATACCATCCAGCTAATAGCAATCAGGTGGAAACCAAATCCAATAAGAGAGATAATATTTCCCAAAAAGAAGAATATAAATATTGGATTTTTCAAAAGTCTAAACATTATAATAATCTATATAAAATAGTTATCATATAATTAGTCAATAAAAATAATATGATCATAATTAATATAGGTATCATCCATTTTAAAAATGTTATAATAAAATATAAGACTGCAGATTTAACTTCTTTTAATAGTCTCATTATTTAAGAAATATGTATAAAATTTTATTGGAAAAATAGACCAGCAGAGGTGTAATCTTTCATTCAACAATTACCAAATAAATAAAAATTTAAATCACTATATTTTTTGATAAATGCGATTCTATTATGTCTAAGCTACCACTTTTCCCTTTAGAATTGGTACTCCTTCCTTATGAAAGTTTACCATTGCATATCTTTGAACCTCGATATAAAAAAATGGTTAAAAGTTCTATTGAAGAGGATAAACCTTTTGGAATCATTCTAAAGCAGGGTAAAGAAGTTTTTTATAAAGGATGCAGAGTGAAGGTAACTAAAGTATTCAAAGAATACCAAAATGGAGAATATGATATTTTAGTAAAAGGGACAGAACTTTTTGATGTTATCAGTACAAAGATGGATGGAGATACTATGGTTGGTGAAGTCGAATATATTACTATAGAAACGGATATAGATAAGATCCGTTTCCAAGAATTACAGGATACATATTTAAAAGTATTACTAAGATTTGGAGTCAATACAGATTTAGAGATTCATATGGGTAAGAAGATCTCGTATGAATTTTTACAAGGTATTCAATTACCTATTTCTATTAAAAAAGATATCATAGAGATCAATAATGAATCTGAACGTCTTTTATTTATAAATAAAATATTTCATAATATACTACAAACAGATATACAGGCTGATAATAATCAAAAACCTGAAGCATAAGAAAATTTTAAGCTAAAATTCTGCCCCTTCCGAAATATTTTTATGTAATATTACCCTGATTTGAAGGTTTATTTGATTTGGCTACTAGGTGTTATAGTATGGAACTTTGGATTCCCGAATGCG
>CAYOJL010000015.1:24763-28456 GCA_964404235.1 uncultured bacterium
ACCATCCAATAAATAAGATCTGAAAATATTAGTATGTCTCTACAAGCACTTACTTTCATAATAGTTGGATTTACTTTTGCTGTTTATATAGGCATTGCATTCTGGGCCAGAGCACGGAGTACAGATGAGTTCTATGTTGCTGGTGGTGATATACACCCAGTTGCAAATGGAATGGCTACTGCAGCTGATTGGATGTCAGCGGCTTCGTTTATTTCTATGGCAGGGTTAATTGCATTCTTTGGTTATGGAGGATCAGTATTCCTAATGGGCTGGACTGGTGGCTATGTATTATTGGCTCTTTTACTTGCTCCCTATCTTAGAAAGCATGGTACTTTCACTGTTCCTGAGTTTATAAGTGATCGATATTATTCAAGCACTGCTCGAGTTGTAGCAGTGATTTGCCTTATCATTGCTTCTGTAACATATGTGATAGGTCAAATGAAAGGCATTGGTGTAGCATTTTCTAGATTTTTAGAGGTTGATTATGATCAAGGTTTAACCGTTGGTATGGCTATTGTTTTTATCTATGCTGTTATGGGAGGGATGAAAGGAATTACATACACACAGATCGCGCAGTATGTTATTATGATCATTGCCTATACCATACCCGCAATCTTCATATCATTTATGTTAACAGGCAATCCAATTCCTCAACTTGGATTAGGCAGCACAATGGAAGATGGATCATATCTATTAGATAAATTGGATCAGATCGTTACTGAGCTTGGATTCAAGGAGTATACTACTAATAAGCGTCTTAGTTTATTTAATATGTTCTTTTATACTCTATCTCTAATGATTGGTACAGCGGGTTTACCTCATGTGATCATGAGATTTTTTACAGTGCCATCAGTGAAAGCTGCCAGATCATCAGCAGGATGGGCTTTGGTCTTTATTGCTATACTATATACTACGGCTCCTGCAGTGGCTGCAATGGCAAGATTAAACCTAATGACAACTATTGATCAGCCAACAAAAGAAAATAATTTGGCATACAATGATAGACCTTCCTGGTTTAGGAATTGGGAAAAAACAGGGTTATTACAATTTGAAGATAAAAATGATGATGGACTTATTGAGTATACTGGTTTAGAAAATAATGAAATGGTAAAAGTAGATAGAGATATCATGGTATTAGCAAATCCTGAGATAGCAGGATTACCCAATTGGGTGATTGCTTTAGTTGCAGCGGGTGGTCTAGCTGCTGCTTTATCGACTGCCGCAGGGTTGTTATTAGCTATTTCATCATCTATATCTCATGACCTATTAAAAGGTGTTTTCAAACCAGATATTTCGGAGAAGGATGAACTTAGAGCAAGTAGAGTTGCAATGGCAGCATCTATAGCAGTTGCTGGTTATTTTGGTTTTAATCCGCCTGATTTTGCAGCTGGGACAGTAGCGTTGGCTTTTGGTTTGGCAGCCTCATCACTTTTCCCAGCACTAATGATGGGTATCTTTTCTAAGACTATGAATAAAGAAGGCGCAATTGCAGGCATGCTAGCCGGGATTGGAGTGACTTTATTATATGTATTCCAGCATAAAGGAATCATGTTCATTAAGTCCACTGCATTCTTGGGTAATATGGAACCAAACTGGTTCTTTGGAATTGAACCAAATGCAATTGGCGCAATTGGTGCAATGGTTAATTTTCTTGTTGCCTACCTTGTATCAAAAAAATACCCTGGAATCCCAAGTAAAGTAAAAAATATGGTAGAGCAGATTAGATTACCTTAGATCAGTAATCCATATCCATGCCACCACCACCCATTCCTCCTGAACGGCCAGAAAAATTACCACGACCCCATTTTTTCTTTTGTTGTTTACCAAAATTATAGTTGACAACTATGGAGGTATTTCGTTTTTGTCTCTGGCGTTCTGCATACATATTTTGTGTATAGGTATCACCATTTATGTCTGTGATATCGTATGATGTATCTATGATGAATTTTCCAGTGTCAAAAAGGTCATTTACTTTGAATGTTACTGACAAACGATTATTAAGAAATGATTTCTGGATTCCAAGATTAACACGATAATTACTTGGTATGGTCCCTGTTGTTATCTTCATTTTCCCTCTACCATTTCCAGATAATTCAATCCTAGCAATGGTTGGGATATTTAATGTGAGCCTGCCACCAAATCCCATACCTCTTGAGTTTCCATTAAAGTCAGCCTCGCCCTTGTCAGAAGTCGTAGAGTTCCAACCATATCCCCAGATCATAACACTTGCCAAAGGCATGGGGCGATACATGATATTCCCGCTAAAGTTCATGCTCTCTGAGTTTTCAGCATTTCCAGCGGTCAAAATTTCATATGTGGTCGTATCAAATGAGAGAGTATCTCTATCCCACCACATGATCACATCGTTGGTATTCTTATAGGATGTTGACATGTTCAAATTCAATTTTCTTGAGTTGCTAGAAAATGATAATTCCATGACATCGCTATATTCTGGTCTGAGGTATGCATTCCCATTTCTAAGCCTGCTAATGTCTTGGGTATTATTGGGGAATGGACTTAGTGTCCGTCTATTTGGTCTGTTTACTTTCTTGGAGTAACCAAATTGCATGCTTTGCCTTTCAGTAAACTTATATAACAAGAATGCACTGGGGTAAATCTTGGTGTAGGGATTATCAAAAGGTGATTCAGATATTGCTCGGTCGAATAACTTTGTAATTATGTTTGTTGAATCATGCGAAGTAGGTCCACTAAGATTTGCCTTTGTCTCAACCTGTTCAAACCTCGCTCCAAGTTTTAGGCCGAACCGATCAGTCAAATCATATTTAGTAACAAGATAGGCAGCATAGATATCTTCTTCATAATCGTTTTCATAATCTTTGCTCAGATATTCTAGATCTTTCCCAAAATCTCTTAGTGAGAACTTCATGCCTGTTTCAATCCCCAACTTATCACCATATTCATTTTCATAGTCAATGGCTATTGTTATGTTTGTATTATCCTCTAATGCTTTCGTATCGCTACTGGCTCTATCCGGACCATTTTGATATTCCATTACGCCATTTTCAAAGACGTCATCTATCTCATGAGCAAAACTTGCATAACCTTTTAGCAATTGTTCTTTGGAATCAAACTTGTTTTCATATGAAAGAACGTGGTCAATATGATATCCATCATCATTTTCTTCCACTCGCATTACACCATCCATATCTGGGTTGAGGGTATTTATAACATATTCAATTTCATTTTGTTCTAATTCTTTATGCTCTGATATGTCCAATGTATATCCAACTGTTTTGTTGGTTGAGGGATAATAATCTCCTCCAATTCTAAAGCCTAGATTATTCGGTGTACTTGTCCTGTGAGTATTTTGGAATAGAGAGTCAGTTGTTCTATTGTTATCGGAATAATCATATTGAAATTGCCTTAGCCCATCGCCAACTCTATCCCCTGTACGGTAATTCATACTAGTAAATAGATTTAACTTATCCGTTCTATAATTAATATTACCATTTATGTTTTGTTGTTTATACTGTCCTTGCATTGCAGAAACGTTTCCATTGAATCCATCAAGCGCGCCACGTTTCATCACAATATTAATAATCCCTCCAACTCCATCTGGATCGTATTTTGCAGATGGGTTTGTGATCACTTCAACTTTTTCTATCATGGAAGCGGCAATATTCTCGATTTCACCACGTCTTCCACTTCCGGTTCTACCACTTCTCTTTCCAT
>CAYOJL010000016.1:0-27307 GCA_964404235.1 uncultured bacterium
AATCAATTGATATATGCCCTGCAGATAAAAAAATATATTCTCTTAGAAGCAAAACGGGTACGGTTCCTTCCATACCTTTGATCTGTGGTTCAATCATGAGTAAAAAAATTGCGGAAGGTATATCAGGATTAGTATTAGATATTAAGGTTGGTAGTGGGACATTTATGAAATCAATAGACCAGGCAAAGGAATTGGGTTCATGGATGAAAAAAATTGGCAATCTATTTGATCTAGAAACCGATATAATTTATACAAATATGAATCAGCCACTTGGAAGATATTCAGGATTATCTTGTGAAGTTGAGGAATCAATAGAATGTCTCAAAGGTAATGGTCCGGACGATCTAGTTTCCATTACATTTGAATTGGGATCGAGATTGTTAATTCAAGCTGGCTTAGTAGATAATAGAGATCAAGCTCTTGATCTTCAAAAAGATATCATGGAATCTGGACAAGCATTAAAATGTTTTGAAGTATCAGTGGCAGGTCAAGGGGGGAAACTTGAAAATTTATATTCTTCAAATACACCAAAATATGAGACCTTAATATTATCAGACACTGAAGGTATCATTAATACTTTGGATACAGAAGCAATTGGTTGGGCACTCGTAGAACTAGGATGCATTAAAAAGAATAAACAACAAAATCTTGATTATACTGCAGGTATCGAATTTTTAAAAAAGACAGGTGACATAATTATGAAAAATGAACCTGTTTACCGTGTATTTAATTCAAATAATACAGCCTTAGATAGTGCCTCTAGATTACTTATAAAAACAATAAATTGCGCTAATAACCATAAAGACTATAATTTGATTTTTTAATAAGGCTCAGCCTGTTTTATGTACCTTACACTTCTGAGTTGGCTCTGTACCCTTCTTAAATATTTCCTTTTCAATAGGACAGGCTGGCAGTGGTAGTCTTTTAGTAACTGTACAGATCTGTTTATCATTTATTCCGCTCGGTTTTTCAAATTTTTCTAATGGCAATTCTAAAGTGTCATGGGCTGCTTTCATAAATTTGGCCCATGCTGGTAGAGCTGCCTTGCTCCCATCCTGACCCGGACCAAGTGGCACTTGAAAATCATCCACTCCAAACCAACAGCCGGCGGCTATCTGAGGAGTGAATCCCACAAACCAAGCATCGCTCCAACCCTGAGTAGTACCAGTTTTACCAGCTGCTGGACGATTGAATTTATATTTCCATCGCGCACTTCCTCCCGTCCCACGATCCATTACAGTTTGCATCAAACTAGTCATAAGATAGGCTGTCTCTTCACTAAGGACCTCTTTACGTTCTGGATAATATTCTTTGATTATATTTCCATAGCGATCTTCAATTTTTGTTATTGCAAAAGGTTTAGAATAAACACCTTTATTTGCCAAAGCAGAGTAAGCACTGACTATTTCTATTGGCAATACTTCTGATGTCCCAAGAGCAATCGCATCTACAGCTCTTATATCTGTATTAATTCCCATCCGTTTTGCAGTTTGTTTTACCTGCTCTGCTGGTGCAATATCCTGTTGCACCATCCGAACGGATATGAGATTCATTGATTTTCTCAAACCCTCTCTAAAAGTTGTTAAACCTCCCGTACTTCCATCATAATTTTGCGGTTTCCATTTGACCCAAGTGCCATCCATATTCTGAATATTCAACACTACTGGCTGATTTAATAGTTGTTCAGTTACAGGATAGCCATTATCTAAAGCAGTAGTGTACACGAAAGGCTTAAATACAGAACCTGGTTGTCTACGAGCTTGTACAGCCCGATTATATTGGTCATGATAATCTGGCCTGCCACCAATCATAGCTAAGATTCCACCTGTATTTGGATCTAATGCAACAAACGCACATTGTACCAACAATTTATCCCTTAAGTCCTTATATAGCTGCCCTTCTCCAGCTAGCATCATTTTCAATGTATCCTCAGGATAAATTGTTAAATAAGCTAAATTTTCAAATTCTTCTCGATCCTTATAAAGTCTTTTATTTAATCGATCTTGATCATCCCTTACAGTACTCATTACTGCTTTTTCTGCAACTGATTGAAGTTTTGAATCTAAAGTTGTATATATTTTTAATCCGTCTCTATAAATATTTATACCTAATTCAGTGTCCTCTTTTTCAAGTACCCTCCTTACATATTCGGTAAAATAAGGCGCACTGCCTCTCTTTGGTACCTCGAGGACTGTTTCAAGAGTTTTAGCTCGATGTTCATCAAATTCACCTCGATCTATAAATCCCTGGTCTCTCATTAATCTAAGGACTGTATTACGACGCTTGAATGCTCGTTCTGGATGATGGATAGGTGAGTAGCTTGCAGGAGCAGGTAAAAGTCCAACTAATAAAGCTGATTCATCAATAGTAAGATATTTTGATTCTTTTCCAAAAAATCTTTTTGTAGCTGCTTCAACACCATATGTGCCATGACCAAAATGAACAGTATTGAGATACATCTCAAGAATCTCTTCTTTTGTATATGTCCTTTCAATCTGAATAGCAGTGATCATTTCTTTGACCTTACGAAGAATACTATCCTCAAAACCGACAGATTTATAAAGATTTCTAGCAAGCTGCTGAGTGAGTGTAGAAAAACCCTGTCGATAGCTTAACGATAATGTATTGACCATGATGGCTCTTGCAATACTCCTCATAGATAAGCCCCAATGATCAAAAAATCTTCTATCTTCCGATGATACTACGGCATATTGCATATGCTCTGGTATTCGATCTATTTCAATAAAGACCCTCTTCTGAACAAATAGTTCATTTAGCACTTTTCCATCAGATGAATAAATTCGTGTTACTAAATCTGGATCATAATTTTCAAGCTGTTCTATTGATGGTAAATTTTTTGATAAAAATAAAACAAACGTAAATACAGTCAACATACCAAATATTATCAAGATGGAACATCTATATAATATTTTACTAAAGTTTATATTTGATGATTTTTTTGACATTAATGAACCTAAAACTGATCCAATATATTTCGAGGTGGTCGTTTAATTAAAAAAAAATTAGTATAAATGACCTGATGCAGCTTAATCTTTTTTCCTAGGCTTGATCATATCTGCTGGTTGTACAAGTTTATCAAACTCATCTCCAGTAAGATAACCTAACTCAATGATTGCTGCCCGTAGCGTGGTCTTATCTTTATATGCTTTTTTTGCAACTTCAGCAGATTTATCATATCCAATATGTGGGTTCAATGCTGTGACTAGCATTAGTGAATTATATAAATTATGTTCTATACGTTCTTCATTTGGCTCAATACCAGCAACAGCATGTTTTGTAAATGAGTTACATCCATCTGAAAGAAGACGAATAGATTGTAAGACATTATAGGCAAGCACAGGTCTATAAACATTTAATTCAAAATTCCCTGATGCTCCAGCGAATGCTATAGTTACATCATTACCCATGATTTGAGTACATAGCATAGTCATTGCTTCGCACTGTGTTGGGTTTACTTTGCCTGGCATTATAGAAGAGCCTGGTTCATTTACCGGTAAAGTTATTTCACCAATACCACTCCTAGGGCCACTGGACAACCATCGTAGATCATTTGCTATTTTAAATAAAGAACCAGCAATAACTTTCAGTGATCCAGATAGCTCAACAATGCTATCCTGACCACCTAATGCTTCAAACTTATTCTCAGCAGTTCGAAAATTCAAACTGGTCAATTTTGATATTTCATTTGCAGCTGCCTCAGCAAATCCTTCTGTGGAATTAATACCTGTTCCCACAGCTGTACCACCCATTGCTAATTCATAACAGTGTTCAAGAGAGTTATTTAGTCGTCGAACACCATGATCTATAGCAGATACATAACCAGAAAATTCTTGTCCTAGACTTAGTGGGGTTGCATCTTGGAGATGAGTACGACCAAGTTTGATGATTGAATCAAATTTATCTGCTTTATCAGCGAGCGCATCTCTTAAACTAATTAGAGCAGGTATAAGTTGATTATGAACGGCTTCAGTAGCAGCAATATTGATCGCAGTAGGAAATGTGTCATTTGTTGATTGACTCATGTTCACATGATCATTGGGATGTACAGGATGTTTACTTCCTATCTCGCCTCCCATTATCTCTATAGCCCTATTAGCTATGACCTCATTGAAGTTCATGTTTGTCTGTGTTCCACTTCCTGTTTGCCATACCACTAATGGGAAATGATCGTCAAGTTTGCCTTCAATGACCTCATCTGCAGCTTGATGAATTGCACTTAGAATAGATGCATCTAAGTTCCCAAACTCATGATTAACACTAGCCGCTGCTTTTTTTATGATACCATATGCCCTAATGAATTCTCTGGGGAATCGCTCATGCCCTATTTTAAAATTTTCATGGGATCTCTGAGTTTGGGCACCATAATACCTATCTGAAGGCACCTCAACAGGCCCAATACTGTCCCGTTCAGTGCGCGTGCTCATATTTAACTTACTGTCCAGGTGTCTCCTGCATTGAGGAGATCTTGAACACTAGCTTCGCCTTTTTTCTCTTTTGCAAAATTAATTTGATCAACCATATCTTGGTTATATGTAGGTTTGTCAATTGAATATATAACACCGATTGGTTCAGGCAGGTCGGGATTTGAGGTCCAATTAGCTATAATATGTGCAAGGTCGAGGTTTGTTTCATCATGAACAAGTATATCATCAACGCTATGTTTTTCCATATCTACAACAGTTGCTTTTGATCCCTCCAGCTTGATACCCTTAGTATCTTTTGCGAAAAGCATTGGTTCACCATTTTTTAAATCTATAACATTATTGAATTTTTCGGAGCCAGTATACTCTTCGAAGGCACCATCATTGAAGATATTGCAATTCTGATAGATCTCAATAAATGAGCCACCATCATGCTTGTAAGACCTTTCCATCATTTCAGCCAAATGTTTTTGCCAACGATCAATCGTACGTGCTACAAAAGTTGCCTGAGCTCCCAATGCTAAGGATGGTGGATTCAAAGGGATATCAATAGAACCATAAGGCGTGGCTTTCGTGACCTTGCCTACTTCAGATGTAGGAGAATATTGACCTTTTGTCAGTCCATAAATTCTATTATTGAACATCAGGATATTTAAATCCATATTCCTACGCAGAGCGTGCATAAAATGATTTCCACCTATTGATAGTCCATCTCCATCTCCAGTAACTACCCATACAGAAAGATCTGGGTTTGCTATTTTAACTCCCGTCGCAACTGCAGGTGCTCTTCCATGAATAGTATGGAATCCATATGTATTCATGTAGTAGGGGAATCTACTTGAACAACCAATGCCAGAAACAAAAACAAAATCTTCTTTTTTACGACCATAGGTTGGCATTTGCTTTTGAGTCTGTGCTAAAATCGCATAATCTCCACAGCCAGGACACCATCGCACTGCCTGATCTGATTCAAAATCTTTTTTTGTTAGCTTCGGTGTTTGAACTTCACTCATAATCTTTATCCTAATTCTTTTTTAACTTTTTCAACAATAGTAGCAGCGCCAATCGGCCTTCCTCTAACTAGATTTAAACCTTTAGCATCAACAAGATACTCTGACCTGATGAGCCTAAGTAATTGCCCCATATTTATTTCTGGTATCAATATATTCTTAAAATGAATAAGTACCTCTCCAAGGTCTTTTGGCAATGGACTGATCCAACGTAAATGTACATGGGAAACTTTATATCCTTCTTCCTGAAGAGTTTCTGCTGCAGATCTGCATGCGCCATAAGTTCCACCCCAACTCAATAAAAGAAGATCTCCATGGTTTGCTCCATATACCTCTGTTTTGGGCATATCATTTTGAATCCTATTTACTTTTTCTTGTCTTAATTCTGTCATCCTGTGGTGGTTTTCAGGATCGTAGCTTACGTGCCCCGTATTCTCTGCTTTCTCTATGCCTCCCACTCTATGTTCTAGTTTGGGTGTGCCAGGTACTGCCCAAGGCCTCGATAATGTCTTTTCATCCCGTAGATATGGTAGATAATCACCATCAGCATTAGGTTTATCTGCAAAATTGACCTCGATTGGTTCTAGTTCAGAAGTATCAGGAATTTTCCATGGCTCAGACCCGTTCGCTAAGTAACCGTCAGAAAGATACATAACAGGTGTCATATATTTAATCGCTATACGGCACGCTTCATATGCAGAATAAAAACAATCACCCGGTGTTGCAGCTGCAATTACAGGCATAGGAGCTTCGCCGTTTCGACCATATAGCGCCTGATTAAGATCTGATTGCTCGGTCTTAGTTGGTAGGCCAGTACTAGGACCTCCTCTTTGCACATTGACAACAACCAAGGGTAGCTCCGTAATAACGGCCAGCCCAAGCGCTTCACCTTTTAGTGCAATCCCAGGTCCAGATGTAGCAGTAACAGCTAGGCTACCAGTATAGGCTGCACCGATTGCAGATGTTACACCTGCAATCTCATCTTCAGCTTGGAAGGTCTGCACTCCATAATGCTTCCAAGCAGCTAGTGTATGGAGGATATCACTTGCAGGCGTGATTGGATAACCGCCATAAAATAATTTAAGTCCTGACTTTTCTGAAGCTGCTAGAAGTCCAAGAGAGGTAGCTAGATTACCATTGATATTTCTATATGTTCCTGGTGGTAGTGTTGCTTTCTCTACTTTATACCTGGTCATAAATAATTCGGTAGTATCTCCATAATTATAACCTGTATTCAGAGCTCGAGTATTAGCCTCAATGATGGCATCCTTACCTGCAAACTTTTTCTTTAACCAGCTCTCTGTAGCCTGAAGAGGACGATCATACATATAGAATAAAACCCCAAGAGCGAAGAAATTTTTTGTTCTTCCAACTAGTTTTGGAGACATATCCAATCCTTCACAAGCAGCTGTCACCATTTTATTCATTTCAATAGGAATTACAGTAAAGTAATCATCTAGGGATCCATCTTCGATCGGATTGGATTCATAACCTGCAAAATTCAAATTTTTCTTTGTAAATGCATCCGTGTTAATGATCATAGTTCCACCTGGAATGAGATCTTTTTGATGCACTTTAAGAGCTGCAGGGTTCATTGCAACCAGAACGTCTGGTTTATCACCGGGAGTATGAATATCACGTGAAGAGAATTTAATCTGGAATGCACTTACGCCAGCTAATGACCCAGCTGGAGCTCTTATCTCTGCTGGAAAATCAGGCAAAGTGCTTAGGTCATTTCCTACTATCGCTGTAGTTTCAGTAAAACGTCCCCCAGTCAATTGCATACCATCACCGGAGTCACCGGCAAAACGTATTACCGCCTCATCAATTGTTTTAAATGTTTTTCCCATAAGCCTTAATTATTATATCAAATTTCTTGTTTTCGAAAAAAGCATAAAGTTTTAGTTAATTAAGTATAAATATTATTTACTAAAATATTCCAAAATCACAATACTCAATTTAGGTAGTTGATTTGAATTCAAAAAAGAAATTAATTACCCTTATTGTCCAAAAGTTTTTTAAGATTCCCGATCGTAACCAGCATAATTATAGATTATTTAATATGAGTACTAATAAAAAATATCCACTTAAACAAAGACTGCGGTATGCAGTAGATAATTTCATGTCCAAGGGCAGTTCATCTATTTTCCTGGCACTTCTATGCTTATTTCTTTTTGGATTTTTAGTTATGGTCCTAGTCAGAATGATAGCAAATACATTTTTGCCTGATGAAACTCTTAGTAGTTGGGCAGAGATACCATGGAGGGTATATGTAGCAGTCATGGAAGGATCTGCCGCGGAAACAGACGGAGATAGCAATTGGGCGGCAAAAATAACGTCAATCCTTGGAGTATTGGTTGGCTTGGTCCTTTTTTCAAGCATGGTCGCATTTATTACTAGTGTTTTCACAGCCAAACTTGATGAATTGCGACGAGGGCGTAGCTTAGTCCTAGAGAATGATCATACTCTTATACTCGGATTTGGTGATAGGATACTTGAGATTATCCGTGAACTTATAGAAGCAAACGAATCAGAACCTGATGCAGCCATAGTTATCTTAGCTGAAAATGATAAAGAAGAAATGGATAATATGATCCGTGATAATATATCTGATTTTGTCACGACTAGAATTATCACACGTTCTGGAGTGGTAACTAATATAAATAACTTAAGAAAAGTAATGGCTGAGAATACCAAATCTGTTATTATTATGAATAGTGCTGCTAGTTGGCGTCCAGAAGATGAAAAAAATCTTGCTGATGCTCTGGTCTTAAAATCAATTATGTCAATTATCGCAGTGTGTGATGGTAAAGACCACCCACCAATAGTTTGTGAAATCCATTCGGAGCGTGATCGTGACCTAGCAGAAAATATTTCTAATGGAACTGTAAAAGCCCTTAACGAGGTAAGCGTTTTATCAAGAATGATCGCGCAGCTGGCTCTAAGCCGAAATGGATTATCAATAGTATATAGTGATATGGTTGGATTTGATGGGAATGAATTTTATTTTTATCAGCCAGATGATGGATGGGGTGGAAAACTAAATTTTGGTGAAAGCCTCAACCGATTCAATAGCAGTACGCCAATGGGTATTCATAACTCTAATGGGGAAATCATATTGAATCCACCAAAGGATACTCCTATCAGCGATGAGGATGAATTGATCATATTCGCTGAAGATGATTCTACCATTTTTTATTTTAATGAATCTGTCTTTGAACCCACATTAAGCAAAATACCTTCGTCAGAGATTAAACCTAACTCGCATCGGATAGCACTTTTGAATTGGACCACAAAAACAGGAATCATAATAGAGAAACTCTGTAGCTATCTGCCTGGGGGCTCTGAAATATGCACCTATGTATCTGATAAGCTACCTGAGATGGATACATTAAAGTCCTCTCTATCTGAGTCCTATCCTGACATCAATATTTCTGTTAATGATATCGATCTAAATGATCTAGAAAAATTAGATGAGATTCAACCTCAAAGTTTTGATAGTATCCTGATATTATCGCCTGGTGGCACTACAATTGAGGAAATGGATGCATATGTTATATCACTTCTAATTCGGATAAGACAGATACTTATTTCAAAATCAATCGGAAATGATAATAATGAGAATCCAAATAAGTGGCCAAAACTAATTACAGAGGTCATGGATAGTGATAATATAGATATCATATTGAATAGTGGCGTAGAAGACTTCATGGTATCTAATCAATTTGTTTCACAGATCATGGCCCAGGTATCAGAAGAACCAATGGCATTAGATGTATACGATGACCTTTTTCAAGCAGAGGGTAGCGAATTATACATCAAGCCCGCATCTTTCTATTTTGATTTTTCAGATAAAGAATCTATTACAATGCCCTATGGAGAATGTGTACAAGCAGCACAATTACGTAATGAAGTGATTCTAGGTCTCCAAATCCATGCAGAGCAAAAGAATAGGGATAACATGTTTGGGATTGTACTAATACCAGATAAGAAAGATGAGTTTACCCTTACAAAGGATGATGGCTTAATCGCGCTCGCTGAAGACGAGACCTAAAATCAAACGATTAAAATTATAACAATGAATGATAGAGATAAAATCAGGCTTACAACTTTGAGTCATGGATCTGGTTGAGCATGTAAGATCGGTCCTGCTGACCTAGCCCAGGTACTGGGTGATCTTAAACTTCAAACCGATAGTTCCGTCATTTCAAACCATGAAGGTGCGGATGATGCCGCAGCAGTCCGCCTTGATGATGGTAAATTATTACTACAAACAGTAGATTTTTTCACACCTATTGTAGACGAGCCTTATCAATTTGGTCAGATTGCAGCTGCTAACTCACTTTCAGATATTTATGCAATGGGAGGTAAACCATTATTTGCATTAAATATCGTAGGTTACCCGATTAATGATCTACCTAAATCAATATTAACAGAAATTCTTCAGGGAGGTGCAGATAAAGCACAAGAAGCAGGAATCCCAATTGTAGGTGGACATTCAATTGATGACAAAGAACCAAAATATGGACTTGTAGTTACAGGTGAAGTTGAAGAAACCAAAATGTGGAGGAACTCTGGTGCGAAAGTTGGGGATGCTCTAGTATTGACGAAACCAATAGGAACAGGCGTGATAGCGACTGCGATCAAAAAAGGATTAGCGCCCCAGAATAGTATCGATCATGCGATCAAGACCATGAGTACTTTAAATAAAGATGCCTCACATAACCTCAATGGACTGGATGTACATGCAGTTACAGATATTACTGGCTTTGGACTACTTGGACACCTGAAGGAAATATGTGAAAACAGCAATGTCTCATCTGAAATCAAATTCGCTGATATTGAATTACTTCCTGGTGTTATTGAACTAGCAGAATCAGGAATTATGGCAGGAGGCACTCGTCGAAATTTAGACTATGCACAAGAATTTGTGCAATTTGATCCTAGCTTAGATAGCCTTAAGCAGCTACTTACTGCTGATGCTCAAACATCTGGTGGACTCATTATCTCTCTACCAAAAAAGGATGCTGAATCGTATATTGGAAGAATGGGATCTTCATCTAAGATCATCGGGCATATAATTGAAAAAGATACTCACTTGATCAAAGTAAATTAATTTATATACGACTAAATTAGTCGTAATTATTACTTGTATAGTACTTGATTGAATATATAATTTCCTGAAAGGACCTATTATGTTAAAAATAACACGTAAAGTTGAATATGCATTGATTGCATTACGTCATTTTCAAAACCAAGAAAAAAACAAATTAACATCTGCTAAAGAGATGTCAAAAACTTATGGAATCCCGCAGGAGCTTTTAGCTAAGATCCTTCAACGATTAGCACGTGAGAAGATTATTAATGCGGTAAAAGGTCCTTCAGGTGGTTACAAATTAGCCGTTGATCCAAAAACTATAAATATGACAAAATTTTTTGAAATAATGGAAGGTCCTATGGGCATCATGGACTGTTATTTTGATTCAGGTTGTGAACAATTGCAATCATGTAATATCAGGACACCTCTTAACCGAATAAATGATTCCATACGATCTATGTTTGATAATATGACACTTGCGGACATTACTTACTAATGGTAGTAAAAGAAAAGATTATAGAGGTATTACAGCTCTGTTATGACCCTGAGATTCCTATAGATCTATGGAACCTTGGTTTGATATACAACATAGACATCAATGATAATGAAACTGGAACAAAAAATGTGCACATTACAATGTCATTGACAACACCAGGTTGTAGTATGGGACAACATATGGCTAGTGATATTAAGACAAAGGTCTCTTCCTTAGAAGGAGTGAACAATGTTGATGTAGATGTAACATTTGATCCTCCATGGAATCCAGAGATGATGACCGATGAAGCACGCAGTAAATTGGGATTTGAACCTGTTGCTGCCCCTTCAAATGAACCAAAAATTGATGTGGAGTGGGAATAAATGAATGAAATAACTCAAAAAGAATCGCTAGAACAACAACAGAAAGAATTTAAAAATGCGACCATAACTGCTACTCTAGCTGCAGTTAAACGTTTAAAGGCCGTAATGTCCTCAGATGGTAAAGAAGACCATTTCTTAAGGATGTCCGTTGAAGGTGGAGGCTGTTCAGGCATGACATATAAAATGGATTTTGAAAACAAAAAAGGTGAATTTGATAAAATATTTGAGTCCAATGGCTTAACTATTGTTTGTGATCTAAAAAGTTGGCTGTATTTAAAAGACGTTGAAATAGATTACTCAGATGACCTATTGAATGGAGGATTCCAGATAAAGAATCCTAACGCAGAACGCACATGCGGATGCGGCACCAGTTTTTCCGCATAAATTAAATATCAAATAACTTTTAATACTTACTATGTCTAATGATCAACAAATAATTGATTCCAATATAAACAAGGAATATGAATATGGTTTTGTCACTGATATCGAATCAGAGACAATCCCTCCAGGGCTCAATGAAGAGGTTATTAGGGTCATCTCTCAGAAAAAAAATGAACCTGAATGGCTGTTAGAATGGAGATTGAAAGCCTACAGGCATTGGACGAAGATGAAAGACCCAGATTGGGCAAATATTAATTACCCAGATATAGACTACCAGTCTATAAGCTATTACTCAGCGCCAAAGAAGAAAGAACTCTCAAGTTTAGATGAAGTAGACCCTCAACTATTAGAGACATATAATAAACTAGGTATCCCCCTTGAAGAACAAAAAATGTTGTCTGGAGTTGCTGTTGATGCTGTATTTGATAGCGTTTCTATAGCAACGACCTTTAAAGATGAATTAAAAAAAGCAGGAGTTATTTTCTGTAGTTTTTCTGAAGCAGTCAAAGATTATCCTGAACTTGTACGAAAATACTTGGGTACTGTTGTACCATACACAGATAATTATTTTGCGACATTGAACTCAGCTGTATTCACAGATGGATCATTTGTATACATTCCCAAGGGTGTAAGGTGCCCAATGGAATTATCAACTTATTTTAGAATAAATGAAGCCAATACAGGTCAGTTTGAAAGAACACTTATTATTGCTGATGAAGGTAGCTATGTGAGTTATCTTGAAGGATGCACGGCTCCCATGAGAGATGAGAATCAATTACATGCAGCAGTAGTAGAATTGGTCGCACATAAAGATTCCACAATTAAATATTCTACTGTTCAGAATTGGTATCCAGGACACCCTGATACCGGTGAAGGAGGTATTTATAATTTTGTGACCAAACGTGGTACTTGTTTAGAAGAAAACGCTAGGATATCATGGACTCAGGTTGAAACAGGATCAGCGGTGACTTGGAAATATCCATCATGTATACTAAAAGGTGATAATTCAGTTGGTGAATTTTATTCAGTGGCTGTCACTAATCACCATCAGCAAGCAGATACGGGTACTAAAATGATACACCTTGGAAAAAATACAAAAAGCACTATCATTTCTAAAGGGATATCTGCAGGAAAAGGACAACAAACATATCGTGGTGAAGTAAAAATAATGAAAGGTGCTAAACACGCAAGAAATTTTTCACAATGTGATTCAATACTAATAGGTGACAGTTGTGGTGCACATACATTTCCATATATTGATGTTAGGAACCCAACTGCACAAATGGAACATGAAGCAACTACATCCAATATTGGAGAAGATCAATTATTCTATTGTAATCAACGAGGAATATCCTCTGACGACGCAGTTTCTATGATCGTTAATGGATTCTGTAAAGAAGTATTCAAAGAACTACCAATGGAATTTGCCGTAGAGGCCACAAAATTAATGGAAGTGACACTGGAAGGAAGCGTCGGCTAATAAAAGTTTATTATGCTTGATATTCAAGATCTTCATGCCGGAGTGGATAATAAAGAGATCCTCAAAGGCCTCAACCTCAATATAAAGCCAGGTGAAATGCATGCGGTCATGGGCCGAAATGGGTCTGGAAAAAGTACACTCTCTAATGTAATTACCGGTAGAGAAGGCTACTATATCTCAAAGGGAGACGTTAGGTATAAAAATGAGTCTATAATTGAGTGGTCTCCTGAACAAAGGGCTCTAGCTGGACTTTTCATGTCTTTTCAATATCCAGTTGTTATGCCAGGAGTTAATAATACCTATTTTCTTAAGTCAGCACTTAATGCAAAACGAAAACATAATGGTAAAAAAGAACTGGATGCAGCAGGCTTCTTAAAATTGATCAAAGAAAAATTAACAGAACTTGACATGGATACCTCCTACCTGCAGCGAGCCGTAAATGATGGTTTTTCTGGTGGAGAAAAGAAAAGGAATGAAGTATTGCAAATGCTTACATTAGAGCCTGAACTTGCCATTCTAGATGAGACTGATTCTGGCCTAGATATAGACGCATTAAAGATCATTGCTGATGGTGTAAATAAATATCGTAATTCAGAACGTTCATTTTTGGTCATAACCCATTATCAACGTTTATTAAAATATATTGAACCAGATGTTGTCCATGTATTGATAGATGGTAAAATCGTTAGATCAGGTGGTAAAGAACTAGCTATTGAACTAGAAGAAAAAGGTTATAGCTGGCTTGAATCATGAATATCTCCAGTTTTCAATCAGAATTCAACAAAATAATGGGTCGTGATTATTTTACCAGTGATGTTAAACCTATTCGAGAACAAGCTTTTAATAATTTTTTAGAAAAAGGTCTTCCAAATAAGAATTGGGAAGATTGGAGATATACTGATCTAAAGCCTATTAAAGAAATTGATTTTCGTTTATCAGAAATAAGTGACGCGCCTGCACATAATATTGATGTTACAGAATTTGGTCTGAATGATATAAATACCATTGTTATTTACAATGGGCATTACCAAGAAAATATATCCTCGATACCAAATGGTGTCAGACTTATCTCACTCTCAGAATATGGCGAACAAAAAGGTTGGCGATTTAATGAGCCGCAGGATTCACCTTTCGATCTATTGAATACAGCATTTATGGATAGCGGGTTCTGCTTAACAATTGACAAAGGAATTCAAATCGATTCTCCAATTCGAATACTTTCTATTTCATCAACGGAAAAGAATATTATGGTATCACCTAGGGTGTATATTGATTTGGGTGAGTCAAGTTCCATTACTTTTATTGAACAGTACGAAGGAAATTGTAATGAACATTTCCTAAATGGATCTTTGATCATTGGGCTTAAAGAAAACTCAAGAATGTGTCATTTTCGTATCCAAAACAATTCAGTCGATACGATCAATATTGGCAATATTCATGTTAAGCAAGATGAAGAAAGTCATTATACTTTTAATCAATTCGCGTACGGCTCACGACTTGGAAGGCTAAACTTATTGACAGACCTAAATGGTAAAGGATCAGAATGTTTTTTAAATGGGCTTGCACTTACTAATAATGGTCAGCATATAGATAATCATATTATTACAAGCCATAATGCGCCATATTGCACTAGTTCACAAAATTTCAGATCAGTACTACAAGATAGTTCATCTGGAGTATTCAATGGACGTACGATTGTAGGTAAGGGTGCAGATAAAACCGATTCTAATCAATCAAATAAAAATCTACTGTTATCAGAAGGTGCATTAATGAATTCAAATCCTCAGCTTGAGATATATGCAGATGATGTAAAATGCTCCCATGGCTCAACCACAGGTGCATTGGATCAGGATGCTCTATTCTATATTAGATCCCGTGGCCTTGATATTGTATCTGCAAAAGCATTATTAATACGAGGATTTGTATCAGAGATGATAGAACCTATACACCATGAGAGCATACAGAACTATATCATTTCAAACTTTGATGCCTGGCTTCATGAGAATACAGTACAATGAGTGTTCGAAAAGCATTAAGTGAACTAAATGATATATTTATTATTTTCGAAGATCCAAAAGATAAATTCGTTCAGCTAATGGATATGGCAAAAGACTCAGAAAAATTAAGCGAAACAGAAAAAACTGATGTCAATAAAATATATGGGTGTACGTCACAGGCATGGGTTGTAGCTGAAAATAATGGCAATGATACTTATCATATTAGAACAGATTCTGACGCCTTGATCGTGAAAGGACTCTTGACCATATTGGAAAAAATATTTAACGGAAAGCCAGTTAATGAAATTTTATCAATAACAAGCAATGAAATTCTAGAATCCATAGGCCTAGATGGTATAATTACAAGCCAAAGGACCAATGGTTTCTCTAATGCAGTAGAAAAGATCAAAGAATTAATAAAATGAATCAAAAACCATCAGAGCCAATTCGTCTATTACGTGATGTAGATGCATATGTAGTTCCTTCAGGTGATGAAGTGAGATTATTAGCTGGTAACTTAGTCCGTATCACTCAAGCATTAGGAGGAAATTATACAGTTCTGATCAATGGGAATATGGTTCAGATCACATCCGAGAATGCAGATGCTTTAGGATTTGAAATCGATACAGAAAATATTGAGACAACATCAGGAGATATTGAACAACAGATATGGGACCAACTTAAGACCTGCTATGATCCAGAAATACCAGTAAATATCGTTGAACTTGGATTGATCTATGATCTAAGGATAGAGGAAACTGAAAAAGGAAAGAGTGTAGAAATCAAAATGACATTAACTGCCCCTGGTTGTGGCATGGGACCAGTTATAGCAGATGAGGTAGACCGAAAGGTCAATGGAATTGATGGCATAGAGAATGTATCAGTAGAGCTAGTATGGGAACCAATGTGGTCTCGGGATATGATGAGTGAAGAGGCACAGTTAGAACTTGGTATGTTATAGATGGGCTTCTCTCCAAATAAGATAAAAGAAGATTTTCCGATCTTTAATAATTCTGATCTTGTTTATTTAGATAATGCATCCACGACACAAAAACCACAGGTCGTATTGGATTCTATCCATTCAATGTATTCTGAGGCCAATGCCAATGTTCACCGCGCACTCTACACATTGGGAAGCATGGCCACAGAACGTTTTGAGGATGCAAGAATTAAAGTGTCATCCTTTATTGGAGCAAACTCAGAAAAAGAAATTATCTTTACAAGCGGCACTACTGAATCCATAAACCTTCTAGCAAACACACTAGGTAGCAATTTAAAACCCGGAGATGAAATACTCGTCTCTGAAATGGAACACCACTCCAATCTAGTACCCTGGCAATTAGCCGCAAATCGGACTGGCGCAACTCTTTCATATATCCCTATAACCAATACAGGAGAGCTTGATCTTTCGGAGCCAGATCTTTATTTTAAACCGTCAACGAAAATCGTTTCCATAACTCATGCTTCTAATGTTCTTGGAACAATAAATCCAATAAAAAAACTATCTGAAATGGCGCATGAAATGGGTGCTGTCTTTATTGTGGATGGTGCCCAATGTGCACCACATCAAGTAGTAAATGTACATGAGTCAGGTTGTGATTTTTACACGTTTTCTGGACATAAAATGTTAGGGCCCACCGGTATTGGAATCCTTTGGGGCAAAATGGAAATTTTAGAATCCATGGAACCTTTTATGGGAGGAGGAGAGATGATTGAAACAGTCACAATGGACTCTTCTACATGGAATAAGATTCCTTATAAGTTTGAAGCGGGGACACCTAATTTTGTCCAAGCAGTTGGTTTGGGTACAGCTATTGACTATCTTAATTCAATCGGAATGAATGAAATTTCTGATCATGAAGAGAAACTTACTGCATATGCTCTTAATAAATTAACTAAGCTTGAAAACCTTCGAATCTTCGGGTCTCCTATCAATAGAACCGGCGTAATCAGTTTTAATGTTGAGGGTATTCACCCACATGATATTGCCCAATTCTTAAATGAGGATAATATTGCAATAAGAGTAGGGCATCATTGCGCACAACCATTATTGACAAGCTTAAATGAGACCTCTATAGGACGTTTGAGTTTTTATCTCTATAATGATGAGTCAGATATTGATAAGTTTTGTGATTCGTTAATAAAGACCAAAGATTATTTCTAATGGAAACAATATTACTAGACGATTTCTTGGATGAGGGCATTATCCGTGAAAAATCATTTCGTGATAAAGTTGATAACATGGACCTCGGTAAATTCCATGGTAAAAAAGTTATTATTAAAGGATGTGCAAGTGTAACCGTACCAACATGGGCATACCTAATCCTCACTGCTCAAATTGCACAAGTGGCTGATAAGATATATTATGGTGAACCAAGATATGCTGTAAAGATCTTTAATAGGGCAAAAGATTAATTATGTCAAAAGATCGTGTAAGTTGGGAGACCTATTTTATGAATATTGCTCGAGAGGTGGCAACCAGGTCTACTTGTGATAGAAAACATGTTGGAGCAGTTATTGTCAGAGATAAAACGATCCTATCAACAGGTTATAATGGCAGTATAAAAGGGCTCCCTCATTGCGATGAGGCAGGACATGAAATGGTTGAGGGACACTGTGTTCGTACCACTCATGCAGAAGCCAATGCAATTGTACAAGCCGCAAAAAATGGTGTAAAAATTGACTCTGCTGAGATATATGTTACAGCGTCACCATGCTATAATTGCTTTAAACTCATTGCAAATGCAGGAATAAAAATCATCTTTTACCATGAATTCTATCGTGATGACCGTATTCTTAAGCGTTCTAAAGAGGTGGGTATTAAGTTGGTCAGTTTAGGAGATTGAGATTAATTTTCGGATATGAATGTCCGAAAGGTAAATTATAAAGATGTAAATGCTCCTCATGAATTCACCCAATCTCTGCGTCAGACAGGGTTTAGTGTACTTACTGACCACCCTATAGATATGAACCTGATCGAAACTGTCTATTCTGAATGGGCAGCTTTCTTTGGTAGCAATAAAAAAGATAAATACATTTTCGACCCAATTAAACAGGATGGCTACTTCCCTTTCAGGACTGAAAATGCCAAAGGACAATCTATCAAAGACCTGAAGGAATTCTTTCATATTTATTCATGGGGAAGATATCCAAAAGAACTAAGTAATACTACTTGGGACCTATATGACCAACTCTTAGAATTAACATCCACTCTTTTAGGCTGGATACAAGAACAAACTCCTGAAAACGTACGATCATTCTTCTCTATGCCTCTTCCAGAAATGATCATAGATAGTAAGACCAATCTATTAAGAATAATTCATTATCCCCCACTTGATGGCAATGAAGAAGATGGAGCTATTAGGGGATCAGCACATGAAGATATTAATTTGATCACGCTCCTTGTCGCAGGAACCCAACCAGGACTTCAAGTAAAAGATACATATGGAAATTGGCATGATGTATCCTGTGATCCAGGATGTTTAGCGATCAATGCTGGAGATATGCTTCAAGAGGTCTCAAAAGGTTATTTCCCTTCGACTACTCATCAGGTAATTAATCCTGATGATACTATAAAAAATGAGAGTCGTTTTTCAATGCCTCTTTTCTTACACCCCAGAGATGAAGTGGTCTTGTCAGAGGGCTATACCGCTAGGAGCTACCTTGATGAAAGACTTCGAGAAATTGGTTTAAAAGAATAATATCATGAAAAAATTTCTCTTTTTCTTCTTGATATTTTCTGTCATCAAAGGCGGGATCTATGATGTATCCATTCCTGAGAATGATACAGCTAGTTATAATTATGCTGATTTTCGAATGTGGGTCAATGATTCCACAGACACTTTAAAAGGCATATATTGGTTCATGCATCCCAATAATGGAGATTCTCGTTCTATAGTGAATGATAGTGCATATCAGAGCTTAGTAAATGGGCAGGATTTTGCTCTATTAGGGGCCCATATTTTCAATATGCATATGGAGACCGGGATTGGCGATGCTGTTATTGCTGCCATGGATTCTTTTGCTGTTCAATCTGGGCATGAGGAGATATCATTCATACCTTTCTTTATCAACGGTTATTCTTGGGGTGGGCAGTTTGGTTATCACTTTACAAAATGGATACCAGAACGTGTTTTAGGGTTTATTACTCAAAAAGGCGGATATCATGATACTACGGATGCAGGGGAAGCTATTGAGGTACCAGGGCTCATGTTCATTGCTGAAAATGACCTACAGTATCGTATTGATAATCTAACAGGAATATTTTATGACCATCGTCCACAAGGAGCAAAATGGATATTGGCTATGGAACCAGATGTAGCTCATACCCTAGTCGTTGATTATCCATTCCTAGACTCTTTTTTTAATACAGTTACAGACCTAAGATTGCCTTCTGGAGTTAATGTCTTCGAGCCTATCACAATGAATATCATTACAGATTCAATTGGATGGCTAGGAAATCAAAGCAACTATATAATAGGCGCATGGGATTGCTACGATGGCGATTTTGATTCATCATCTTGGTTCCCTTCAAGGGCGGTAGGGGAATATTGGCAAAATTTTGTTACTGATCTTCCAACAGATACAAGTACATGCGATCCTGAATTTGACAGCAGTTATGTTTTTTTTACAGTTGGAATCCATGGAGCAGGTGATGAGTCCAATTATACAATTACAACAAATAATAATGATCTGATAGATCAATGTCGTTCACAACTTGAACTTCCTGAAGATGAGAGAATGCTTCATATCAATGGGTATCTAGATTATGGGGACGCAGGATTCAATGGACCTTGGAGCTGGCATATTATTCCTAATGCTTGGGTACTTGCGGAGATGTCAATTGGTCTTTGTAATGGTGAACCAGAAGATGTAGAAAATGATCTGGACTACTGGATAAATACAGTAGGGCAATTATGTAATTGGGGGAGCTTTATAAAAACAGAGATCGAAACCGATCAAGATACAGATCTAACAACAATATATGTATCCATAACTGGTTCAGATTCTTCAGGAGACGGATCTGAAAACAGCCCTTATGCTACTATTCAAAAAGGACTTGATGAAAGCAATAATGGCGATACCATATTAGTTAACTCTGGCACATATATCGAAAATATCATCTGGCCACCAACAAATGGTATCAAATTGATTGGAAGTGGCGAAGAAAGCTGCATCGTCGATGGTGACTCAACTGGAAGAGTTATTTCCTTTCTTGATAGCTTAAATGGCATTATAGATACAAATACTTTGATAACTGGTTTTACAATTCAGAATGGCTTTAGTGATTTTGATGGCACAGGAGAAAAACCTGGAGCGGGGATATATTGTGTAACTGCTAGCCCAATGATCACAGATTGTACAATAAAAGAAAACTATGCATACGGAGATGGCGGAGGAATCACATTACTTGACAGTTCGAATGCGTTATGTTCAAATATTGAAGTCAAAAATAATACTGCAAAAGGTGCAAGACTCCCTGGCATGGGGATAAGGTATAGAGGTAAAGGAGGTGGTATTCTCATTATAAACTCTGATCCTGTTTTTAGCGATATAAACATCACCAATAATTATGCAGGTGAATATGGCGCTGGTGTATATGCCCTTTACTCTTCACCTATATTTAACAATTTTGTTATTTCTGGGAATGGTGGTTCCGGGTTACTTCAGAAAGGTGGCGGTATATTATGCGAGGGTACCCCTAATGCAACTTTCATAGATGGCTCAATATTTGATAATGGTAATACTGACATCGGTTTTGCTCCATATATAGGTGGTGGTATTTTTGTTGGTTATGCTCCATTTGACAGTTCATCATCATTTTATGCTCAATTAATCAACGTAAAAATTTTTAACAATGTTTCAAGAATGTGGGGTGGTGGTGTTGCTGGAAGCGGAATTAGTATTTCAGGAGGTACAATAAAAGAAAATACAGCTACAAATTTTGGGGGTGGTGTTTACCTAGGTGGTCATAATTACAATATAGGTAGTATTGATTTTTCATCAATAAATAGAGTTAGTATATACTCAAATACCGTTGATGATTCAAATGCTAATGGTAACGATATTTTCTCTGAATCATTTCTAGATGTTATACTTGACACATTCACAGTAATTGACCCAACAGACTATTACTGCACACCAATTGATAGTTTCACATTTGATATTTTGACAGGCTTAGCTGACCTTTCCACCATTAATGAAATGTTACCATCCGAATTTATTTTACATCCACCCTATCCTAACCCGTTCAATCCGATGACGACCATAAGTTTTGATATCCCACCAAATACCACAGACTATGTTGATATAAAAGTTTATGATCTGGCTGGTCGTATAATTGAACAATTGATCAAAGAAAAATTTGACACAGGTTTCCATACTATACAGTGGGATGCCTCCAGCCACAGTACTGGAATTTATTTCTTAGAATTAATTTCAAAAAATAAAAGACTAGTACAAAAATTGATCCTCTTAAAATAATTAGACCAGGTTATCTGCTACAATATCAGCAACGTCCTTAACCGTAACTTCTTCCCTTCCTTCAGGAGTCATGGGGCCCAAACCCTGTTTCATCATGCCATAGCAGAAATTGCATCCTGTTACCACAGTATCTGCTCCTGATTCAATGACCTGTTCTGCTCTAACAAGATGAGTACGGCCTTGTGTCTCTTTTTTCCACCAGAGCGCTCCGCCGGCTCCACAACATAGTGTATTCCTACCACTTTCTTCCATTTCCTGGAAATCAGAAGAGGCTGACCGTATGGCAGTACGAGGTTCATCTACAATATCAAGCATACGCGATAGGTTACATGGGTCATGATATGTTACTTTACCATTCTCACCCATCTGCACCTTGATCTTTCCTTCTTTGATCAATCGCCCAACCACTTGCGTATGATGTTCGACTATATAGTTAACTGTACCATATTTTTCGTATTCTTTTCCTAGATTCACGGCGCAATGTGGGCATAATGTCACAACTTTTTTTGTGTCAGTCAGCTGCTCCATATTATGCTCTCTCAACATTGTGTAGGTTAGTTTATCACCTAAGCGATTAGCAGGATCTCCAGAACAATGCTCCTGCTCTAATACTCCATAACTGACCCCCGCAGTATCCAGTATTTTTGTAAAATTCTCAACTGACCGATTGAAATCAGGATCTAGCCCATGCCTTGCAAAGCAACCGAGCCACAATACATACTCCATATCTGGTGTAAATATTGGCAGAGAATCGGCAAATGCACTACTCGAGGCACCTTCTGTATTCCCAGTTTCTTGTAGATTGGTAAATAATTTTTGATACTCTTGAGGGACCCTACCTTCTACAAGTACCTCCAGCCTTCTTATTTCATCGGACTTTTCCACATGATTTCCAACAGGGCATACTTCGGTACAAGCCTGGCATGTTGTACATTCCCATCCCGCTTCAACATTTATCTGATCTAAAACAGCTACATCTTTATTTTTTAAAATAGGATCTCTCATATCTAAAATAAAATGGTGTTTCGGGTCTAAGATCCCTCCACCCCTGTTTGCAGGGCAAACATCTGTACAACGGCCGCATTCTACACATGAAAAAATATCCAATACCTGATTTTGAGTTAATTTTGTGAGGTCATTAAGCATTGCGTCTAATTCATCTTCATCTCCTTCTAGATCTATATGCACTGGTGTATGTTCGGGTTGGTCAAAAGGCTTAAAGAAAATATTAAATGGACCTAATACAAGATGAAGATGTTTACTTCTTGGAATAAGAACAAGAAAAGCCAAGATCACAATAGAATGGATCCACCAATTAACTTTCCATGATAAAGGAGAAATATTCATTTCCCCTATTAGATATGTTACCATTAGAATAACAATAAATAAAGCAACTAGACCAGAGGTTGGGGATATTTTACCTAGTGCTTCAGGCCGAGATATAAATCTCCTATAGGTCAAAGAAAGGATACCAAAAATAACGAGGATCGAAAATGGTATAACTATATATGAATACGTTTTGTGGGCAGAATCAGATAATATTGATTTATAAAATCCGATAGAAAAATGATCTAGTGTTATAATGCCAAATACTAGGAAACCCCAGAACACCAAAGCATGCATAATACCAGGCCAAGGTCGTTCTCGAATCACTTTTTCATGGAGAATAACCTCCCTGAATACTCGTAGTAATCTCTCTGAAAATCTGTCAAATGGTAATGTCCCTGTCCCCTTGAACACGATGACCATACGTCGGTAAACCTCATAGGAGAAGGATCCGAATGCTGACAGAGTTAATCCAGCAAGAATAAGTTTTTCAACAGATGAAAAAGTAATAGAGTCCATTAACCCTATATTAATTATTTAGAGCTTCTATTAATTTAGGTACGATCTCTAGTACATTCCCGATGACAGCATAGTCAGCTAGTTCAAATATAGGTGCTTCAGGATCCTTATTAATTGCTATAATATTCTTTGATCCTTTCATACCTACCACATGTTGGATAGCGCCAGAAACTCCTAAAGAAAAATATAGCTTTGGTGCAACATTGTGCCCTGAGCTTCCAACCTGTCTAAAAGCATCTACCCAGCCAGAGTCAACTACCGGCCTACTGGCGGATACCTCAGCTCCCATTGTTTCTGCCAGGTCAAAAGCTAGATGAACATTCTCCTCCTTCTCTATGCCTCTACCGACCGAAACAAGTAATTCTGCATTTTCCAAGTCAACATCACCTGCAGCCTCTTGAAATGGCTCTTCTGAGACAGAACGAACATCTGAACTATCGAGTTCTATATCAATTGCCCTGATTGAAGATGAACCTGCTTTCATTTCTTCATCATTGAATGCAGCAGATTGGAAACTGAGTATCATCTGCTCTGAGCTTGATGATACTGAAGCATTTAGTTTTGCATTGAGGACCTGCTTAACAAATCCTTCATCAGATAGTGAAATAATATCCGGGATGAATGGGATATCAAGTCTAGCACTGACCCTAGGCATGAAATCTCTTGTCTGATAAGTATGACCAACCACGATCGTGGTTGGAGATGTAGAGTTTATGACCTGAGTTACTACTTCTGAATAACCATCTGAGCTATATGATGAAAGGAGCTCATGCTTTGTTGTTAGTATCTCTTCTAGCTCATAACTGGACAACTCACTAGCTAAGGCATCAGCATTTTCACCAATAGCCAAAGCAGCAACCGAGCCACCTAGTTTCTGTGCTCCTACAATTGCTTCCCTACTAAGACGATGCAGTGACCCTTGGCTCTCTTCTAGAATAACTAAAATATCCATATATCATATAACCTTTATTTCCGATCTCAATATCTCAACAATACGCTGGACTGCTACATCCACATCACTATCAATGAACTCTGTCTGTTTTGATGTTTGAGAAACATATATCTTATCGATGGATTGAGACCTTCTACCATTATCAAGTTCCGAACCCAAAACGGTCTTGATCTCTTTTTTCTTCGCTCCCATTATCCCTTTTAATGAAGGATATCTTGGTGTATTCAAGCCAGACTGTATACTAACAGAAGCTGGCAGTGGAAACTGAATCCATTGAAACCATCCTGATTCCAGTTCTCTCTTAAGCCTTATCCGATCATCTTGTATATCTGTCTCGATAGCTAGTGTAGCTGTAGGCATACCTAGCATTTCACCGATCAAGACGCCGGTCTGCCCCATTCCAGTGTCGTCTGACTGTAGTCCTGTTAGAATAAGATCAAAGTCCTCTTCCTTTAAAACAGCAGCAAATCGTTTAGCTATTAATAAAGGGTCAGTCTCAATAGATCCATCTTCTTCAATATGGATACCACGGTCTGCTCCTTTCGCAAGGCCTTCTCTGATAACCTTTTGAACTCTATTCGGCCCCATGCTAACAACAACGACCTCTCCCTCTTCCTTCCTTTCTTTAATCAACAAGGCTTCCTCCAATGCAAAGTTATCTGGAGGATTCATAACAAAAGTTACAGGCTCTTCATTGATCCATGGTCGGCCTTCACTGATGGGTAAGACGGATTCCGAGCCGGGCACTTGTTTAACCAAAACTGCGATTTTCATTTATAGATTTAAAAAAGAATAATTGAGTTAATTTAGGGGTCTAATTTAATTGGCAGATAGAAATGCACCAACTATGATGAAAAACTTTTGGACCCAGATCATTTTAGAGACATTCTTTATATTAGGAAGTATCTTAACTCTCTACTGCCTTTATATCCTTTGGGCAAGAAGAAGTTATAAAAAAGCTAAAGGGCCTAAAGAATGAAAATTCTTTGAGGATTGATATTTCTTGTTTAGGTTCAAAGGTTATCAATAAATGATATCGAATTTTATTTCTGTCTTAAAACCAAGGAGCTATAGATGATTAAATCGTTAAAATATGTGATCACACTTACTTTTATAGTAGGTCTTGCTTATTCGCAGACCATACAGGGTAACTGGGATCTGAATGCTGCAATTGTCGAATATACGTATGAAGTTCGTGAATTTGACAGCCCAGAGGATTCAGCAAATGGATCTTATGCTGTGACAGCATCCTGGCCTAGTTCAGCTGCTGCTGCTGCTGGAATGGGATATACTCATACTCTATTAGGGTATGATATTGGAGATACCATTACCGTTGCACTTGTTCCATTAGTTAATGAAACATTGCTTGGAATGTTTGGGGTCGCTATGAATGTGGACCTAAATGATGATGGTACCTTTACCATTAATGAAGGAAGCACATATCCAACTACTGAAACAGAGAATTGTTCTACATTTGCAACAGTTCCTAGCGTTTCTGAAAATGGCACATGGACAAGCACACCAGGCTTTACTCATCCTGATGATGCAAATGCATATTCAATGGGATGGGGTATTTCTTTATCATCTGTATTTGCACAATTTAATGCAGCAGATCTTGTAAATGGCCAATATGGCGAAGATTACGGTGTTGGAACTGACATGGAAAACTGGGGGATGGTGACGATCGATTATGAAGATGCTGATCATACTGTTCCTACAGATCTAGAGATCTTTTGGGAAGCCCATGACGGCACTGCAAGTGGCCTAGGAGTAAATGATGCAGGTCAGTTAAATGGTTTTACAGGTGTACCAGTTTCTCCTGCTGATACTGTAACAGTCAACAATATGGAGGCGTACTTATACTACTATGAGAATGATCTATGGGAAAGCTTAGCCTGGACAGGTGACAGCATATCAGATCTTACAGTACCCATCCTAGGTGGCTCAGGTCATCCAATTGACCCAACAAATTCTGAGACCTTTACAATTGATCCCGTAACTGGAGATACTCTCCCCGTTGGAGTTGTAGATGCAAACCATGGTTATTTATTTGATCCAGCTGCTGCTGACGGTGTCCCTTTCAGTGGAGATGAACCTCTGGCCCCAACTGGGTATTTCTTTACCTATAATTTTTTGGAGGCATCAGGCACATTTTCTGCAGTCTTGGAAGGAGCTCTGGCTGCTGGAGCGGATCTTGAAAGTGCACTGACTGCTGCTGCAGATTCAGTTGCTTTCATATATGTTGGTGCAGATACATCTGCTGCAATCGCTGCAGGAGTTGCTAGTTCTTTGTACGCAGATTATGTTGCATGTCTAGGTACAGGTGCATCTGCGGATGATTGTGCTCCAATTCTTCAAGCTGGTCCGACAATGACACTAATTGGGGTAACACAAAATTGCCCAGATTGTTGGGTTGATGACTCCGATTTTGATTATGATCCATATGAAGGTGTTGGACGCTTGGTCTTTGAAGTGGACAATAGGTGTATCCCAGATAACACGACCCAAAGGGTCAATACTTTCTGGACCTATGCTGGTAGTTCAACTGAGGTTGATGAGGATGCTCCAATTGCTCAGGAGTTCACATTGTATGGGAATTATCCAAATCCATTCAATCCAGAAACGAAGATCCGATTCGCTACTGAGAAATTCTCTGATGTAAAAGTAACAATTTATTCAATACTGGGTGAAAAGGTTACTGTAGCGCATAATGGAGAGTTATCATCAGGTACTTATGATATTACATGGTATGGTACAGACT
>CAYOJL010000017.1:0-27262 GCA_964404235.1 uncultured bacterium
ACACACGAACTAGATGTGAAAAGGGGCCTGGATACCAGGCCCCTTTTTTATTACAAGATCACCAATAGTTTGTTAAAATAGCGCAAGCTGAACTTGGGAAAAATCAGAGGAGATAATGAGATATCTATTATTAGTAATTATATCATTTTTATATGCGGCAGATAATGATGCGCCATCGAACCGTACTAGAGACAGGGAGATCGATGTCCATCATATAAAGATCGATGTTTCTGTAGACATAGAAGCAGGGTCTGTATACGGTCATGTGGTCCATACTTTCAGTCCTTTAAGCTCTTCTTTGATATCATTTGAGCTAGATGCGGACGATATGACCATTCGCCGGGTAAGAATGAATGATAAGGATATAAAGTTCGATCACTCAGGTGGTAAGCTGTATATCACGATGGATAAGGCCATTGGATGGAAAGATACTGTAAATGTACGAGTAGATTATACATCCTTTCCCACAGTAGGCACCTTTTTTATTAGACCTGATGAGGTATACCCTGATAAACCCTGGCAGGCATGGACCCAAGGTGAAGAAACAGATAACCACCACTGGGTGCCTATCTATGATTATCCGAACGAACGATCCACGTTCGAGACCATTCTTACTGTAGACCGCAGTTTTAAGGCTGTTTCAAATGGAGAACTTGTATCTATTGTTAAAAATAAGGATGGTACTCATACCTGGCACTGGAGAGAGAATTACCCTATGGTGGCTTACCTGATATCGTATGTGGTTGGTGATTATGTCAAAGTTGAGGACTCTTATAATGACATTCCTGTTAATTACTGGGTGTATAAAGAGAATCAGAGTGAGACCATGCGTTCGTTTGGTCTGACCACGGATATGATGAAATATTTTGGTGAAATGACAGGTATAGAATATCCATTTGAGAAATATGATCAGATCATTTTAGACGATTTTATGTTTGGAGGTATGGAGAATATCACACTGACACATAATACGGATCGTACCATGCATGATCAATATGCAGACCCTGATGTAAGCAGTCATGAATTGGTTGCGCATGAACTGGCGCACCAGTGGTATGGTGATATGATCACCACGCGAAATTGGGCCAATATCTGGTTGAATGAAGGATTTGCTACCTTTCTATCAAGGAAATACCGTGAAAATAAGTTCGGATATGACGAAGGGGAATATGATCGATTTGGTGAAATGAGATCCTATTTTGCTGCAAATAAGAAATGGGCCCGTCCAACCGTACATGATCATTATTATGTTCCAATGGACCTGTTTGATGGGCATGTCTACGCGAAAGGGAGCTTGATCCTTAATATGATGCAAGATCATCTAGGGGATGACGCATTCAGCAGATCGATCCAGCATTATACTAAAGTAAACCAATACAAGAATGTTGAGACCCAAGATCTTAAAAAAGCGATCGAAGAGATCACAGGCCAAAATCTGGACTGGTTCTTCAAACAATGGCTCTATGAGCCAGGATACCCTGAATATGATGTGAAATGGTCTTATAATCAGAGGAACAGGACCGTACAATTGACCATAAAGCAAAAACAAGACCTAACGAAGACCGGTCTATTCAAAATGCCAATAGAAGTTAGGATAGATGAGGCGTTGCATACGGTATGGGTTGATAAAAAAGAAGTTGTCTATGAGCTACCGGTCGATATGAGACCTGAACTTGTCATATTCAATTCAGGTATGCGTGTTCCGTGTAAGCTTACGTTCAATAAGCCTGTTTCAGAATGGATCTTGCAGCTAGAAAAGGGTCCTCATATACTTGATAGGGTTGCAGCTATCAATGCTTTAAAGCAAAAGAAGGGTAGAAGAAGAGTAGAGGATGCTTTGTTGAAAGCTGCGGGTTCAGATCCATTTTGGGGTGTTCGTAAAGAAGCTGTACAAGCACTTGCTAAACTGAAACCTAAAAAATATGCAAAAGAGCTCATGGACCTTTCAAAAGACCAAGATAATAGAGTGAAAAGAGCAATATGGAGTGCTCTGAAGAATTATAAAAAAGATGAAAAGGTCAGTATGTTCCTACAGGATATTATATCTACTGATGAGAAATATTATAGCATTAGCGATGCTTTTAAAGCATTGGTCGTTGTAGATACGGCTGCAGCAAGAAAGAGGGTTGAAGCACTATTAAATACTGAGTCACATAATGACGTCATTAGAAAAGCAGCGATCTCGTATTTTGGAAGTGTTATCAATGATAAGAACTATGACCGTCTCAAGGAATTAGTGGACTATGGCGGTACAACCTGGGATGCAAGATCTGAGGCTGTTAATCAGCTTGGTAAATATGCTAAAAAGAAGCCAGAGACGTTGGATCTATTTGTTGAATTATTATCAGATAGATCACGTGGTGTACGTACGAATTCAGTACGTGCTTTAGGACGCTATGGGAATAAAAAACATTTTGATCCCCTGGATGAGTTAGCAGCAAGGGATCCAATTATTGAGAGGTTTATACGCGCAGCAAAAAAGAACATATTGAATCCTCCTAAAAAACCTAAAAAGAGTGGCCCAGAAAAAGATCTCGAAGAATCAAATAAAAAACTGGAAGAGATCAGAAAGATATTGAAATAATGGATCGTCGCTGGTCGGTCTGGCTGATGCCATCTAGACAGGAGATCATAAAATATAAACGGCTTATAGGTCTCAATAGTAAAAAATATGGATTTCCGATATATGATCCACATGTCACACTTTTTGGCAGGTTGGATATAGATCCAGAGACTACTTTCTCATTTTTTGAACAAACAATAAAGGCTCAAGGTCAAATCAGACTTGATATTTTGAATGTTGCTAACGGGGATCCACCTTGGAAGTCGCTTTATATTCAGTTCAAGTCAGATCCTTCTATCATAGATCTTCAATCTAAAATAAATGATAAACTAAGGAAATTTAAAGATTACAGATTTGATCCACATATGAGCCTTGCCTATGGGAATGTTTATGAGAAACGTTCAGATCAAGATAATATAACTTTAGATGAAAGTATATGCTTTTCATCTGTAGCTTTAGTGCATACCTCAGACAAAATAGAGGATTGGAATCTTATTAGAAAATATAAACTAAGCTCTATAACTATATGAAGAGTCCGTATCTAGTTGTAATAGATGTACAGGAAAAATTGTTTCCTGTGATCCATGAAAAAGAAATATTACTAAAGAATCTTGAGATCCTGGTGAAAGGATTTCAATTATTTGGACTACCGATCGTACTTACAGAGCAGGTTCCTGATAAGCTTGGACCTACAATTGAACCAATTCGATCATTACTCAAAGATGTTGATCCAATAATAAAATCCTCTTTCTCGTGTGCTTCTGACCCTGGTTTTACGTCGCGTACAAGCTCACTCCAAGCGAATGATGGGGTTGTTCTTGCTGGTATTGAGACACATATTTGTGTTTATCAAACAGAACGCGATCTTATACGAAGAGGGCTACATGTTGAAGTGGTCACAGATGCTGTGGCATCTCGAGAACCAAATAATCATAGGATAGCGATGGATAGGATCAGAAATAATGGGGGATTTCTTACAACTGTAGAAATGATCTTATTCAATATACAGGAGCATGCAGAGGGAGAAAGATTTAAAGAATTGGTGAAACTGGTAAAATAAAAATTAATATTCAATTATCAATAGGAGCTCAAATGAAGCTGAAAACTTTTTTTACATTTTTTACTTTAAGTTTGTTAGTCAACTGTGTTGGTGATCCAGAAACCGTGACCATCAATACACCCACTATTCAATGTGGTATGTGTCAGAAAGCCATAGAAATGGGTTTAGGGAAAGTACAAGGAGTTGCACGTTCTAAGGTAGATCTTGCTACAAAAACAGCTTTGGTCTCATATTATGCAGAAAAAACAAATATTTCTGCAATAGAAAAGACCATATCTGAACTTGGGTATCAGGCAAATGAGATAGCTGCTGACCCCAATGCCTATGAATCATTGCCAGCATGTTGCAAGATAGGTGGTATGGATAAAATGTAATTTAATGTGTATTCATTTGACCAGTGTTTACACAAAATGGGACATGAATAAAAAATGCTTTCAAAAATTGTCAAAATGCGTAACTTTTCTTTGTAATTCGAGAATATGACTTCATGAAATTCATAAAACGCCTCATATTATTCATTATTCTGATGGGGATGACCCCCTTATCAGATATGGGATACGTGTATGCAGAAGCTTCTGAGGAACAAAAGAAGAAGAAAAAGAAGAAGAAAAAGAAGAAGAAATCCTCAGATAAAAAGAAATCATCAAAGAAGAAAAAGAAAAAGAAGAAGAAAAAGAAGAAAAAATCTGAGGAAGAAGAAAAAGAAGAAGAAAAATCCGATTCAAAAGAAACTGATGAATCCTCAACTGAAAAGAAAAAAACGAACCGCTTTAGTACTGCTGCATATGCAGATGAATTATTTAATCTAACTGGAGAGCTACAAGCTTCAAATAAAGAGCTTGCCCGAGCTACAAGATACTTTTATGAAGAGGAAGGTAAAAATCAACCTGTAGCTCTAGAGTCCAAACCTTATTTTACAACCGAAGATTTTGAAAAAGAATCCAAGGCAAATCCAGATAATCTATACGTCCAAAGGCAGTTAGGTATGCACTATGAGGCAAATGGGAATTATCCTGCAGCAAAGGAAGTATATCTTAGGGAAGTTGGTAAGAATCCCCGTAACCCAGACGCTCATTTCTTTTTGGGTTCTCTCTACGCGGATCTAGGTGAATTTCAAAAAGCAAAATATTCATTTGAAGAGGCACTATATCTAGACCCAAATCATGAAGCAACAATAGAGGCCATGTCTATGTTTGTCACGACACATGATCAGAGACAGTTAAGTAGAGATGTCCTTGGATATTCATCTAAGAAATCGCCCGAAGGACCAGCACAACAAATAAATATGATCAGAGAGACAATGGCATCAGGCGACTATACTGAAGCATTGAATAAGGCTGAGGAAGCAGCTGAAAAGTATCCAACCCATAATGGGTTTATTCAACTGATTGGTGAGAACCACTTAAAATTAGGACGTGTTGAAGAAGCAAAACGTTCATTCCAAAGAGCGATCAAACTGAATCCAAAAGACCTTCAGCCACATGTATCACTTGCAGACCTCTATTTTGAACAAGGTAGATATGTATATGCTGCCCTATCATATAGCGATGCGGTCTATCTAGATCAGGATAACAGTGACTACCGTTATATGCAGGGACTTAGTTATTTCAATGCACACGAATGGGGGAGAACTGCTGCTTCCTGGGAAGACCTCCTTCACTATAGGCCTAATGACCCGATCGTTAGAATCTTACTTCCCCAGACCTACTATATCATGGCTGTTGAATATAATAGGATAGGAAATGCTACGATGGGTCGTCAAGCGTTCAAAAATGCATTATCTGTTAATAATAATACAACGAGCTGGTTATCAGGTGCCATGGGTGTTCTAGGAAAATTTTATCGTGGTAAAAATATGTACAATGAATCACTGGTCTCTTTTCAGGAGGTTCTAGAGCTATCCCCAAGTAATTCAGATGCATATATGGGTATGGGTATCACTTACTGGGAAATGGGTGAAAAACAACTTGCCCGTGCCTCATGGGAAAAAAGTTTAGAGATCAAGCCGGATAATAATGAGTCAAAAGGTTGGCTTATTCTATCATCCCAGGGATCATAGATACCTAGCATATCTTTTAATCATTATAATAATAATAAAATTCCTTTAAATAATGTTCCGCTCTCTTATCGCGGTATTACTTGTTAATGGAGCATTTGCGAATGACTACTATAAGGGTGATACTCTAGTAAAAAAAGGTGTCTATGCTTTTTATAATTATGAGTTCGATGCAGCAGTAGATATCTTAAGTGATGCAAGGGATGAATTTCCTGATCATCCAGGCGTGCATTTGATCTGGGCTGCCTCAAGATGGGTCAGGGCTCAAGCAAATTCTCCAGTTGAGGAGACCTATAAAATACTAGAAAATGACCTGAATGAGGTCTATCCCATTTATGATGATTTGGTTGGTAGATATGGATATGACCCAAGTTATCGTTTATATCAAGGCTCAGCATTAGGATTATCTGCACGAGTTTCACTAGGAAGGAAACAGTGGCTAAGAACCCTTTACAGGGCCTATAGGGGTTTTAGCATTATCAACGATATTACAAAAGAACACCCACAGTTAGTTGATGCACAACTTCCAATTGGTATTGTAGAATATTATTCTGGTATAAGTAATTCGCTATTAAGTTGGGCGATCAAACTTTATGACCTAGAGCCATCTACAGAATCTGGATTACATAAAATGTCTTTGGCAGCAGATGATAGTAATTGGGCATGGATAGAAGCTAAGGCTATATTAAGTAATTTATACTTATGGGTTGAGAATGAACCCATACTTGCACTTGAACATTCAAAGGATCTCGCTCAGCATTTTCCAAATAATTATTATTTTAATCTTTTATACTTAGAGTCCATGATACGGACAAATAATATAGATGTATCTATAGTAATATTAAGGGATATGGAAATTAATATAAGTAAATTAACAGGTAGGCAGAAGGACTGGTACACTCCATATCTCCATTATGAAAAAGCTTTGCTAAGCTTCTATCAAGAAGACTATTACAAGGCTATAGAACTCTTAGATAAAACGATAAAAATGTACACTGCTGAGCTTGACATCATTCTAGGCAATGCCTATTTGCTAAAGGGAATGGCATACGATAAAATAGAGGATCGAAGTAAAGCAAAAGAAAGTTATTACAAGTGTATTTCACTCGATAATTTTTCTGGTGCTATGAGGAAAGCCAAAGATCACTTGAAACAACCTTATATTGGAGATTAATGCAGATTTATTGTCCAAGTTTAACACGTTATAAACGTTTTGAAACTCGTTGTGTTATGGTCGGTGATGTTGGGATTGGTGGTAATAATCCAATTCGCATCCAATCCATGACAACCACAGATACTATGGACACTGATATGACAATTGCGCAATCGATAAGAATGATCGAGGCAGGGTGTGAGATCGTGCGTATTACTGCTCCCAGTGTAAATGAAGCAAAGAACCTAAGACCTATACTTGATGGGATCAGATCAAATGGCTATAAAACCCCATTAGTAGCAGATATACATTTTACTCCTAATGCAGCTGAGATCGCTGCGACCATAGTAGAAAAAGTACGTATTAATCCTGGCAATTATGCTGACAGGAAGAAATTCGAGATACATGACTATTCAGATTCATCTTATTTAGAAGAATTAGAAAGGATCAGAGACCGATTTATGCCATTGGTCAAGATATGTAAGGAGAATGGTACTGCTATGAGGATTGGGACGAACCATGGTTCCCTTTCAGATCGTATTTTGAGTCGATATGGTGATACCCCTCTTGGGATGGTTGAATCGGCTATGGAATTTATTCGTATCGCAGAAAGTGAAAGTTATTACGATATGGTCTTATCCATGAAGGCAAGTAATACACAGGTAGTGGTACAGGCCTATAGGCTTCTAGTGAAAAAAATGATTGAAGAAGGTATGAATTATCCACTTCATTTGGGAGTTACAGAAGCAGGAGAAGCAGAAGATGGCAGAATAAAGTCAGCATTAGGTATTGGGGCTCTGCTTGAAGATGGAATAGGAGATACGATAAGAGTATCTTTAACAGAAGAGCCTGAGGCGGAGATCCCTGTGGCCGATACCATAGTAGGCAGATACAATAATATGATAATACAAGAAAACGATCTAGGAGAGATACATTCGCTTCCTTACGATCCTTTCTTCTATAAACGCCGAACAACAAAACAATTGACGAATTGTGGTTCAGAACATGTACCAAAGGTAATAGGTGACCTATCAAAAAATGGATCTATCAAGTATGAGGATCTAGGTCAATTTGGCTATTTATACAGTCCAGATCAAGATAAATGGCATGTATCTGACCTTGCCATTGATTTTCTTTATATTGGTTCAAATTCTATTGATTTTGAATTACCTGGTACGATAGGAGTGATCCAAGACCATTCCGCTATTGAAAATAAAGATGGATATTATTCACTTTATTCAACTGATCAAATTAGATCTATATCACCAAATGATATTTCCTTCCTTATATGCCGAGATACAGATAATATTATTGCTGATCTTAAATCTTTAAAAAATTGTATTATTATTCTAGATACAGAGAATTTTCATGGATACAGATCACAGAGAAAATATTTTATTGAATGTCAAAAGAATGGAATTGATAATCCTATTATTATTAAGCGCAGATATTGCGGGCTATCAAAAGAGGAATTAATGCTTCATTCAGCTATAGATATAGGTGCTTTACAGATAGATGGTCTAGGAGATGGTATCTGGCTTTCATCTGACCATGAGCATAGTTATGTAAATGAAACTGCATTTGGTATACTTCAGGCAAGTAGGACCAGAATATCTAAAACAGAATATATATCCTGCCCTTCATGCGGAAGAACCTTATTTGATCTGCAGGAGACAACAGCAAAGATCCGTGCACGAACTGATCATTTAAAGGGAGTCAAGATTGGTATAATGGGATGTATTGTTAATGGTCCTGGTGAAATGGCTGATGCAGACTATGGTTATGTAGGTACGGGAACAGGTCTCATATCACTATACAAAGGGCAAGAGGTCATTGAAAAGAACGTTAATGCAAATGAAGCAGTTGACGCTTTGATTCGGCTAATAGATTCACATGGTGATTGGGTAGAACCAAAAAATGTTTAACATTGTCCATCTATATCCTAGAATCGTATTATTAGGCTCGTGAAAACAAGTAACATTCTGAAAAAGAGATCATTATGAGAAAGCTCATTGTCCTATTTACTCTTACCTTTTTATTTGCCCAAACCGGTGAAGGCACCCTTTCGCCCGTGGTCACATATTGGAAAACTCTAACTGAAGAAGAAAAAGAGATATTTCTTTTTTCCTATTTAACGCAGGTATACGAGACTCACTCTGAATTGAAAAGTAATGTAGGATATGGCGACATTACTGAATGGTATTACGATAATCGAGCTGAGATGGTATATGGGATCTTTGACCAGCTTGAAGTGGTCAGAATTTCAGAGATCGTTAAATGGGTAAATGAATTCTATTCTCACGGAGAGTATGCAAATCGCCCATTTATCGAAGCATTAGAATTTGCCTATCGTTTTGCGGAAGCATCTGGTGTTAATATGTGGGAAAAATATGAGAATCTCAAATTTGATAAGATAAAACCTGGAAAAGAATAATGTCTTTTCGACAGCCAGAGTTTATCAAAGATTGGCTGAATATATATCGGGAAGGAGGTCTAATTCATCTTCTGAAAGAGAAAGGTTGGTCAGTGGTATTTGTATTCTTTTTTTACTACCTTATTCGTGATTCTATTCTATATATCATTATTCCGTACATTGCTTACTCAAATATTAGTTCATGTTCATAGATCAAATATTATGATTCGATTGACTTTAATAATCCTTTTGTATTCTTTAGGTCTTTTTGCACAGAATCCTATTGATAAATCTATAGAGAACTGTAGTAATCATAATTCTATAGCTAGGTGGGTAACATCCGGATCTACTTTAACTGAAAACCAAGAAAAGATCGATATACATTATTATGGTATCAATATTGATATTGATCTTGAAATTGAGGAGATCAATGGTTCAGTTATTATCAATGGATCTATAGGAATGGATCAACCAGACTCTATACAACTAGATTTTTCAGATCAAATGATTGTGGATTCAGTGAAATATTATGGGGAAGAATGGACCTTTCATCATGAGAATGATATAATAAACATACCTGTGCCAGATGCAACGATTCCTGAAGGTTATGATTTTAGTTTAGAGATTTTTTACCATGGTCATCCTCCATCTACTGGTTTTGGTTCATTTAATTTCGATGAGCATATGAATATTGATCATATATGGACATTATCTGAGCCATATGGAAGTAGGACCTGGTGGCCTTGTAAAGATGATCCTTCAGATAAGGCAGATTCTGCTGATATCGTGATTATTGTGCCTAGTGAACAAATCGCAGTTTCAAATGGGGTATTAGTAGAAGAGGTAGATATGGGAGATGGTAGGAAAAAATACCATTGGTCTGAACGCTACCCGATATGTACTTATCTCGTGTCAATAACTACATATCCATACACCGTTTGGTATGATCAATATATAGGACTTAATGGAGATACTCTGCCTTTGGAGTACTATGTATATCCAGATCATTATGATATAGTTTACGATAATTATTTATTGACCAATGATATGATGGAGGTATTTGCAGAAAAATTTGGAGAATACCCATTTATGGGTGAAAAATATGGACATGCCGAGTTTGGTCGTGGTGGGGGAATGGAGCATCAGACCATTACCAGTATGGGTGGTTATTCTCAATGGTTAATTGCGCATGAATTAGGACATCAATGGTGGGGGGATCTGATCACTTGTGCCAGTTTTCATCATATATGGCTTAATGAGGGGTTCGCCAGATTTTCAGAAGCGCTTTGGGAGGAGGCTTATAATGGTGTGGATGCATATAAAAATTATTGGTTAAATCATGCATATTATGGTGAAGGAACAGTATATGTGGAAGAACCCAACACTGCAAGCCAGATCTTTAATGGTAATCTTACTTATAATAAAGCAGGCTGGGTTGTTCATATGTTAAGGGGAGTAATGGGGGATAGCCTCTTTTTTGAAACACTTCAATCTTATGGTTCAAATGATTCTTTAGCATATGCAGCTGCAACTACTGAAGATTTTCAATTGGTTTGTGAAGATATTTCAGGGTTAGAACTAAATGATTTTTTCCAACAGTGGATCTATAATGATTATTATCCACGATACGCATTATACTGGGAATTACAAGACACAGATGAATTGATCATAAAGATAGAACAAACACAAAACTGGCAATATTTTCATATGCCAATAGATCTTCAGGTTCTTTTCCCAAATGATACCTTGTTTTTTAGAGTAGATAATGATGGACCAAGCCAAGAATATAATCTTGGTATTGTAGATGGTAATCCATACGCAATATGGTTAGATCCAGAGAATTGGATCTTAAAAGAAGTAGAATATATGTCAATAGGCAGCCCACTACCTGAGCAGGCAAAAATTACTCTTTTTCCAGCTTACCCTAACCCTTTCAATCCTCAAACTTCAATTCGATTTTTTGTACCGGATCAGTTAGGCCAAATAGAACCTACTATCAGGGTATTTGATATTAGTGGTCGTTTAGTAGACCAATTAAATACATCTTTTCCTGCTATTGGTTACAACCAGATAAAATGGAATGCAATTAACCAAGGTTCCGGAATCTATTTTGTTCAGCTGTCAGCAAATAATTTATTCTATACCCAGAAGGTACAACTTTTAAAATAGATGGATAAGATCTGTATAATCGATCTAAAAATTCCAGGTAAGCATGGGGTATATGAATTTGAAAAGGATAAGGAAGGTTTATTTGAGTTGGATATTGAGATGTATACCGATTTGACCTTGCCTGGGAACTCGGACCAGTTGAATGATACAGTGAATTATGATGAAGCCGTTGGGGTGATCACTGATATTTTTCATAAAAAGGATTACAATTTGATTGAGGCAGTTGGAGATGATATATGCAAAGGTCTTTTAAGAAAGTATCCAATAGAGAAAGTTATTGTTAGGATAAGGAAACCTCATGCGCCAATTATGGCAAATCTAAAGACTGTAGAGATAGAGCTTGTAAGGGAAAAAAATGAATTCTGACATGGTATATCTATCCTTAGGGTCAAATCTTGGGGATCGAGAATCAAATTTAGCACAAGCAACCATGGCGCTGTCCATTAATTTTGAGATATCTGGTATTAAAAGCTCAACATACTATGAGTCGGAACCTTTATACAATAAAGACCAACCAGAATTTTTGAATTCTGTTGTCAAATTTTCTACAACTTTAAAACCATTTGATGTATTAGATGTTATACAAAAGGTCGAGAGAATGTTAGGCAGGCCAGATAAAAGAGAAAAAAATCAGCCGAGGATCATTGATGTAGACATTCTTTTTCATGGTGATGCGGTAATAGAGACTAAAGATCTATCAATACCTCATCCTATGATCTCATTAAGAAAATTTATTTTAATACCATTTGCTGAAATAGAACCAGGCTTTGAAATTCCACATTCCAATTTGACCATAAATGATCTAATTGAGAATTGTCCAGACAATTCTAGAGTTACAAGGCACTATATGGATACACAAGCTTGAAGAATTTATATTATATTGCAATTGAAGGTCCCATTGGTGTAGGGAAGACCAGTCTAGCGAATCTTATGTCAAAAGAACTCGGAGCAAAGCTAGTTCTTGAAGAATTTGAAGAGAACCCATTCCTTCCTGATTTTTATAAAGATCCAGAACGTTATTCTTTTCAAACACAGCTTTTCTTTTTGCTCCAGCGATACCGCCAACAGCAAGAGCTAAGACAAGTTGATATGTTTCAAAATTTATTAGTTACAGACTATATGTTTGTCAAGGATAGGCTATTTGCTTCATTAAATTTAAATGAAAAGGAAATGCAGTTATATGATACAGTTGCCAATCTATTAGAGCGCAATATAATCAAGCCAGATCTTGTTATCTATCTACAAGCGGATACTGATACATTGATGAAAAATATTGAACATCGCGGTAGGGAGATGGAATCAGATATTGCCTATGACTATATAGATGCGTTAGGTCAGGTATACACAGAATATTTTTTCCGATACCAGGATACACCACTGGTCATTATCAATACTAATAATATTGATTTTGTTCATAATGAGAGCGATCTAAAAGAAGTGATAAAATATATCAGACAACCTATTTCAGGTACAAAATTTTTTAATCCGGTCTCAGGTAGTGAATGATTAAGTGGCTATTACTAGCAGTACTTGTATATTTTTTATATCGATCTGTAGGACCTTTATTATCTATTTTTAAATTCAATCGTTCCATAAAAGAAAAAAAACGTAAAGCTGTGATCAGGAATAAAGTTTCAAAGATGAATATTAAGGATGCAGAGTTTGAGGATAATATAGAATGAAAGACCTTAAAAAGATCTTAATTAAAGAAAATATATTTGATAATAGTAGAGAATGGGGTATTGCTGCCCTACGCATTATCCCATCATTTTATCTATTTTACTATCATGGGCTAAGAAAAATAATGAATGGGACCAGAACATGGAATTGGCTTGGCGAAGCTGCCATGCCTCTGCTTGGTATTGATTTTGGTTATACATTTTTTGGATTTTTAGCAGCATTAAGTGAAGGTGTGCTTACTTGGTTGGTTATTTTTGGGCTTTGGACAAGAGCCTCATCTATATTTATCATTATTACTATGTTCCTAGCAGGTCTTTATCATTTAGTTGATGGTGAGTCTGCAGAAATGGCTTTTATCTATTTTACAGTTTATTTAGCAATCCTTATTCTTGGCCCGGGTAAATATAGTTTAGATCATAAACTATATAGTTGAATCTGTATCATCTTATAAAAATAAAATAGCTGAACTGAAAACCAAAAAGAGCTACCTTTAGGCTATGAAATTATTTTTGTGTTTTATTTTTTCGTCCTTTCTATTTGCAGAATTTGATCAAGTGTACAATGGGTTTGGTATTGATATTGGATCAAATGGTTCGGGTATTTTTGTTACTAGACAAGCCACACATGAATCAGAAAAATACTCTTTAAATGGAGAATTAAGGTTCTATGATATTAAGGCCTCTGATGAAACGATCATATATAATTATTATAGTGGCCAATATCAGTCCGTCGGTGGAAAAAGTTTAATAATGTTACCATTTTTATTTGGTGCTAATTATTATCCATTTGTAGGCCAAATAGAAAATAATTTTTCACCATTTATTACTGCACGAATAGGTGGGGTTCTTAGTGTGGATGGAAAAGAAACCGGTACATTTCGAGAAAGGTGGGAAGCACCCGAAACACAAATCTCTCCTGGAGGATTTTTGGGTATTGGAATTGATTTTAAACTTGTAGGACAATCATCTGTGTCGGTTATGGTTGGTCTAGAGATTTTACCATTGAATAAAAAAGTGGATGGCATGGATGATTATTCAGGTAGATTGATTCATATCTCATTTAATCGTCGTTCTAAATAGTGATTGCTGATAAAACATTCTATGTAGATCCAAAAAATGTTATTGGTACTACCTTCATTTTAGATGAAGAAGAATCCCACCACATCACACAAGTTTTTCGGCTTGAATTAGGTTCAGTCGTATATCTATTAAATGGAATTGGTTCATCTTATCGTGCAACAATAAGTTCGATCAATGGAGGTATTGTTAGTGGAAAAATTGAAGACACATTAGAATCATTTGGTGAGAATAAAATTCATATCAGGATCGCTCCAGCAATTATCAAACGGAATCGTTTCGAAAATCTTTTAGAAAAAGTAACTGAACTAGGTGCAAAGGAGATCCAGCCTCTTTTAACAGATAGATCCATAAAAAGAACAATAAATATTGAAAGATGTAAAAAGATCATTATTTCGGCTTCAAAACAATGTCAAAGAAGTCATCTCCCTATCATCCATAAACCGATTGATATTAGCTCATGGTTAAATGACTTAGAGGGACAGTGTTTTGCCGCTATTCAGGAAGCCAAAGATCATTTATCTACATTAAATATTGAAAAGAATAAAGTGGTAAATGTCATGATTGGACCAGAAGGAGATTTTAGTAAAAAAGAGGTTCAAACTATGAAAAACATGGGAGTAGAATTCTATTCTTTAGGAGTTCGACGTCTCAGGACTGAGACAGCAGCTCTATCTACAATGTCAATATTAAATGAACTAATGATATGAGGACCTCCTATGGATAATTGCTTATTTTGTAATATTGTAGCCGAAGAAATACCTGCAGATATCGTATATGAGGATGATAGCATAATTGCCTTTCGTGATATTAATCCACAAGCACCTGTGCATATTCTTATTATTCCCAAATTACATATTTCTACATTGAATGATCTGAAGCCAGAGCATGCAGAACTAATAGGAGAATTGATTCTATCAGCAAAAGACATTGCAAAAAAAGAAGGTATATCAGATGCAGGATATCGTACGGGGTTCAACTGTAATAAAGCAGCTGGTCAGACAGTTTACCATATACATTTACATCTTTTAGGAGGTAGAAATTTTAGTTGGCCGCCTGGTTAAAAGATCAAAAAGTCACTTGAATATTTGAAAGTAATAAAGTTTAGTTCATAAGTTCTCTTGTGATTAAATACTTTGTTATTTATCTCTTATTGATTTCATTGACTTGGGCTAATACGCCGCAAACATTAATTGGTCAGAAAAAAATATCCAATAATGAGGGCCACTATTTATATCGGTATGTTAATGATTCAGATATTGCTTATATATATGGACCTGAGGGTGACCAAATTGTTTATGTGAATTTTAATTATCGTGGTACTCTCATATCAAAGACCACTTATGGTTCTTCCAATAAAAAGAAAAATTTTATTTATAATGACGATTGTAAGAAACGTGATTGCCATCAATTCATACACTAGTAATATTTCTTGGACCTAAGATAATAAATTAATCTTAACCTGTGGTAGAATTCTCGTCAGAAATCGAGTAAATTCTAATACCGCATCCAAACCAGTTTTTGTGTATATATCTGAATTAAAAATGCATGGCTTCAAATCCTTCGCCAATAAGGAAGTCATGAAACTAGGGCAAGGCATAACCACAGTTGTGGGACCCAATGGCTGTGGAAAAACAAATATCGTTGATGCAATTCGATGGGTGCTAGGAGAACAAAAATATAGTATTCTCCGTAGTGGTAAAATGGAAGATGTAATCTTTAATGGTGCGGAAGGTACGAAACCACTTGGCGTATGTGAAGTAGCGATGACCGTTCACAATAACGCTGGTAAGCTCCCAATAGAATTCAATGACATTGAAATAGCACGCCGTGTTTATCGTAGTGGTGAATCAGAATATTATCTCAATAAGACACAATGTAGACTTAAAGATATTATGGATCTTTTTGTTGACACTGGTATGGGAGCTGATGCTTATTCTGTTATTGAACTTAAAATGATAGAGCAGATCCTATCAGAAACCGCCGATGACCGCCGTAAAATGTTTGAAGAAGCTGCTGGAATACATAAATACCGATCTCAAAGAAAATCAACTATACGAAGATTTGAGATCACACATACAGATCTTGAACGTATACAGGATATTATCGCTGAAGTTGAGCAAAAGGTCCATCATTTAGAACTTCAACTTAAAAGATTTAAACGGCATGCAACTCTAACGGAAACCTTACAAGTTAGTGATAAAGAACTTGCTTATTTACAGGTACACCGGCTCCAGTCAATAATAGCACCTTTAAGATCTAGGATCGAGGAATATCAACATATCCGCGAAACTAAATCATCTGCATCATCCATTCATGAAAAAGAATTAGACCAATTACGTGAAACTTATAAATCACAGGAATCAGAGCTAAACGAATTACAGTTAACCATGGATGGCATGAATGAAAACAGAGAATCATTCCGAAATAGAATTTTAGTCTGCTCAGAACAGGAGCGTGGTTCATTACTCACTATTGACCGCTTAGATAGAGAAAAGAGTAATAATTTCCAAAAGATAGAAAGTCTAAAACAACTTAAACTGGATTTTGATAAAGAGATCGCTGAACTAGAACCCACAATTGATGATCAATTAAATAAATTTAAATCACAAAAAGAAGATTATGCAAAAATAGAAAAAGAATATAAACAAAATATTGATTCGCTAGATAATGCCCAAAATAAGAGGTGGGAATTAGAGCGGAAAATTTCTGAGAATCGTTCTCTTTATGATAGAACTGAAGCTGCTCTAACAGATAAAACATTTCAGTTAAATGAATTAAATGATCAAATAGAACAAAAAAATAAACATAAAAAAGATACTGAACTTCAACGTGATCAATTAAGTAAGGAAAAGAAAAAAGCTGATGATGATCTAATAACATGTGAAGATAGATTTAAAAAATTAAAAGTAAAACTTGAAGGCCTTAATAATGATAATAATGCGATAGTAGAAGAAAAACATTCTCTATCTGCATTGATCAATTCTCTTAAAAGGCAACATGATTTTTATACTGAATTAGTAGAATCAAGAGAAGGGTTTCCTGAGGGCACCCGATATGTATTGGAAAATCCAAAAAAATTTCCTGGTATTCTTGGTACAGTTGCAGATATGTTTCAAGTTGATGAAGAATATCGAGATGCTTTAGAATCTGGTCTAGGAGAACTATCTCACTGTTTAATTGCAAAGGATAAAGTGTCTGCTATAATGGCATTGGAGCAATCAAATAAAGATCAAGCTGGCGATTTAACCATTATTCCATTAAAGGAAGCATCATCTTTAAAGATATCTTTGGATGAATTACCAAGTTCTTCAAATATAAAGGCCAGAGCATCTGATCTTGTAAAAACTAGTAAACAACTTCGGCCTTTGGCAGACTATCTTCTAGGAGATCTGTTGGTTGTTGATGAACTTGGTTCTATTATTGATTCCACTGATCTAGTTGGATGGAACCTGGTTGACCAAACAGGAGCATATTCTGGCCAAAACCTAATTATGAAGAATAGGAAGGTAACAGAAGATAGATATATAATTGGTCGCCAAAAAAAATTAGAATTAATTAATTCAGAGGTTGATGCATTAACTAAAAAGGAACATCAATTAATTGAAAGATCCAAAGAGCTATCTGAAATAATGGCCAGTACCAAAGATCAGTTAGAGGCCCAAAGGATTAAATTGGAAAGTAGTAGGCAATCTATAGCTGATCTAAAAATGGATATTATTAGAAATCAGATAACACTTGATCAGTATAATGAACAACTTAATACTGAAAAGAAGGGTATGCAGAATCTAGAATCTGAACTCCATGAAGCTAAAAAAGCACTTAGGTCACTTAAACCTTCATTAGTCAAAGATCAACAAAAAATTAAATCTTTTGAGAAAGTACTTAATGGTATTAATAAAACTATGCTTGAATCAAGAGAGGCGAGGGACCATTTTCAAAAATTGCTTCAAGATACAAGAATCAAACTTATTGAACTTGAATCTAGAAGGGATCAGTTAAAATTCAAGCAAACTTCTGGTAAAGAGACATCTGAGGAACTCAAGAAAAGGCAAGGGTCGATTAATAAAGAGATCAGTGAACTTCGCATAAAACAAAAAGAGTTGATTTCAGAGATATCTGAATCTGAGAAAGGTCTAGACTCTATAAATGCAGAGATTCAAAAGCAACGCTCCATAATAGATTTAAAGCAATCAGTTTATAGAGAGACTTACCAGAATATTGAGGAAATACAGGCACGTATTGCTGCTGAGCAAAGAGATAGAGAACAAATTCTTGAGAACCTAAAGAATGCAGAATTGGAAGCATCAGAGACTGAAAAGAAAATAGCATTGATTGAAGAGCGTATTAAAGACAGGTACAATATGGCAGTGCCAGAAGATATTGTTGTGGATCGCACAGAAGAACAATTAGAGCTAGAGATCGCTAAAATTCAAAGGAGTCTAGATAATATTGGCCCAGTTAATATGGCAGTACAAGATGAATACAATGAAGAACTTGAGCGATTGGATACCTTATCAATGCAGCGCGATGATCTTCTTGAGGCGGAAGAGAATTTAAGAGAGACCATACAAAAAATAGATAAAGTTGCAAGGAAACGTTTCCAAGAGACATTTGATCTAATCAGAACAAATTTTGAATCATTATTTAAACTATTTTTTGAAGGAGGGAATGCTTGTCTTAAACTTACAGGTGATCCTGATCCATTAGAAGCGGATATAGCCATTGAGGCACAGCCTCCTGGTAAAAAGAATACTACGCTTCGTCTTTTGTCCAGTGGTGAGAAAGCTCTTACAGCAATTTCTCTACTTTTCGCAATATATCAGGTCAAACCAAGTCCGTATTGTATCCTCGATGAAGTTGATGCACCACTTGATGATGTGAATATTCATAAGTTCACTAAAGTTCTAGCAAAATTTTGTGATGAAACTCAGTTTATCATAGTCACACATAATAAACTTACAATGGAGATCGCTGATTACATGTATGGTGTTACCCAGGAAAAGAAAGGGGTCTCAAAACTTGTTTCAGTAAAATTTGATTGATATGGATATTCCTTTTAACGAATTATTTAATAGCACATTGTTCAAAGAATATTGGATGGAACCCATAGTTGTGGTATTTGGGGTGACATTATTGGGCTTTATTTTTAAAAATGTTATCCATAACAGGTTAAAAAAAGCAGCAGAATACTCCAAATGGAAAACGGATGATATAATCATAGCTGCTGTGGAATCACAGATCATTTTTTGGTTCTTTCTATTTGGATTATCAGTAGCACTTAAAGATTTACCTATAACAGATCAATATTTAATATATCTCCCAAAGTTATTAAGCATTCTATTAATAGCTTCTATAACCCATTCTGTTTCAAAATTAGTGGTTGGGCTTTTTGAACTTTGGTCTGAACAGCAAGGTGGAGGTTTTCCATCTACAACCATATTCACAAATATTGTATGGATCACGGTCTATACTATTGGACTTTTGATTGCTTTAGATACGATAAATATATCGATTGCTCCAATGCTTACAGCTTTAGGAGTAGGTGGATTAGCAGTATCACTTGCCCTTAAAGATACATTGACTGATGTTTTTGCTGGCCTCCATATTTTATTAAGTAAAAAGGTAGAACCTGGCGACTTTGTTAGTTTGGACTCTGGTGAAATGGGATATATCCAGAATATTACTTGGCGAAATACTAAGATGCTAGAACGCTCAAATAATGTGATACATATTCCTAATACAAAACTATCTTCTGCGATCATTAAGAATTATGATAGTGGAGATCCAAGCTTTTCTGTAAAGATACCTATTGGAGTAGCGTATGATTCAGATCTTGATCAGGTTAGTCGTATCGTTATGGAAGTAGCCAATGAGCTTCATGCTAAAATGGATGAGGTCAATAAGGATGCTGAACCTTCTTTCAAGTTTAGAGCTTTCGGCGAATCCAGTATTGACCTTGCAGTTTACTTTCGCGGCAATAAATATGGTGACCAAAATCCTATCATTCATGAATTCATTAAGAAAATACATAGACGGTTTGATGAGGAAAACATCGAGATTCCTTATCCTGTAAGGACCGTTATTCAACGGCCAGAGAAATAGTGAAGGTCTGGCTGGTAGTTGGATCTGCTCTGTCAGCACTTGCTGTTTTAATAGGTGCTTTTGGTGCACATGGCCTAAAATCAAAAATCACTCCAGAAGCTCTATCTATATTTGAAATTGGGGTTAGATATCAAATGTATCATTCTTTGGGACTTATTCTGATAGGGATCATTGGTTATCATTTACCTCAAAGTTCAATTATGCCTGCAGCATATTGCATGCTAGCAGGTATTATAATTTTTTCAGGCAGTTTATATGTATTAGCCTTATTAAATATAAAATGGCTCGGTGCTATAACTCCTATTGGTGGTATGTGTTTTATCATTGGTTGGCTACTACTTGCTTTTAATATTTATCGGTCCTGATCATTGAAGACGGTCCGTCACATTTCACTTTGGACCGCTTCATCATTTATAATCGCATCAATGATTGGTACTGGAGTGTTCACCAGCCTTGGTTTCCAGTTAGTTGGAATCCAATCAATATTTCCGCTATTAATGTTATGGTTGATTGGCGGTATTGTGGCTTTATGTGGTGCATTGACCTACAGTGAGCTTGGCTCAGCATTGCCCCGATCTGGGGGTGAATATCATTTATTACATCGTATTATACATCCTTCTATTGGTTTTGCAGCAGGCATTGTATCTGCAACCGTCGGATTTACTGCACCTGCTGTACTTGCAGCAATGGCATTAGGCAGTTATTTAAAAGCGGTTTTTCCTTCTCTTGACCAAACTATTGTAGCTTCTATAGTCATTGTATTTTTCCATGCTATACATATGAAAAGTATACGATGGGGTACTTTTTTTCAGGGTGGTTCTACAGCAATTAAGGTAGGTTTACTTTTTGTCTTTATTTTCTTTGGTTTTTTAACAGTCAATAACCACCAATCTATATCTATAATACCCAAACCCGGGGATGGCTCAATTTTACTAAGCTCTAGTTTTGCTGTCAGTCTAGTTTGGGTATCATATGCATATACTGGTTGGAATTCAGTTATATATATTGCTGGTGAGGTCGAAGACCCCCAGATTAATCTTTCTAAGACCATGCTTTTCTCAACTGGTTTTGTAATGTGTATATATATTTTATTGAACTACATTTTTCTTTATACTGTTCCTATAGCGGATATGGTCGGACAAGTAGATATTGGTTATATCTCTGGGATTGCTATCTTTGGTAATACTGGCGCTAAGATTATTGGTATAGGAATATCGATACTTCTTTTATCGACAGTCAGTAGTTATGTTTATATCGGACCTAGAATAATGCAAATAATGGGTGAAGATCATAAACTTCTGTCATTCTTAAAAATCAAGGATAATAAAAATATTCCCAGGAATGCATTCTGGCTACAGCTTTTCCTATCTTTTTTGTTCATATTTACTGCATCATTTGAGCAAGTATTGATGTATGCAGGCATTACTTTAATTATTACTACAACACTAACCGTGATCTCGCTTTTTATATTGAGATATAAAGAGCCTCTGCTTGATCGACCTTATAGAGTGTGGGGTTATCCTATTACTCCATTAATTTATCTAATGGTAAATGTATGGATTCTTTATTATTCTTTTCTGGAGTCCCAGATCGAGTCATTCATTGGAATTGGAATAGTGATATTTAGTATTCTGATTCATTATTTATTTACTAAGAAAAATATTTTATTATGAACCACCCAATAATAATAGATGGAGCAATGGGTACAGAATTACAAAACCGAGGTATTGATATTCCTCTTCCTTTGTGGTCTGCAGACGCAAATCTAAAATATCCAGATGTTGTAACAAGCATTCATAAGGATTACATTATTTCAGGGGCAGATATCATCACAACCAATACCTTTAGAACAACAGCATGGACCTACCAGAAGGTAGGATTAAGTCCGAGCGAGTCCAAAGAAAGAGCTAAAATGAGTTTGTATAAAGCAGTAGAATGTGCTCAAGCCGCAGTTTCTAATTCAATAACAATAGCAGGTTCGATCACCACGATAGAAGATTGTTATTCTCCTGATCAATTCCCTGGTGTAGCAGTAGCTGAGGATATATATGGTCAAACGTTGGAGTGGATAGTTGATGCGGATGTAGATGTTATATTGTTTGAGACTATGGGTAATATAAATGAGATATCTTGTGCTTTGAAAATGTCAAAAAAATATAATATGCCGATTTGGTTCAGTATTATTGCAAAAGATCAATATCATATATTAGATGGTAGCCCTTTTACTGATATTTTTCAATTGTTCAAGGGATATAATGTTGAATTTCTATTGACAAATTGTAATAGGATGGATCTTTCGATAAATGTTTGCGATCAAATTATTTCTAAATGGGATGGTAAGTGGGGAGTATACCCGAATCTTGGTATAACAGATTATGAAAATAATTATTTAAATATCATAGGCAATTCTAAATTAAGGGATAGTATAAAAACATTATTATTAAAAGGACCAGATTTAATAGGCCTTTGTTGTGGTTCAACACCCTTAGATGTGAAAAATTTAAAATATATGATTAATTCAATGAGGTAGCGATGCACTTTAGGATAAAACCATTTAATGATATAGTTAAGGAGATGTATGATGGTCATGGACATTTTCATGAGGGTGATGCCGGAATTGATCTGTTTATTATTCAAGAACAAATCATAGAGCCAGGTGAGACCGCAAGGATACATCTAGGAATTGCTTGTGAGAATTTAGATCAAAAACCATACTTTTTAATGCCAAGGTCAAGCATATCAAAAACACCTCTACGACAATGCAATTCTATTGGCTTAATAGACGCAGGCTATCGGGGAGAAATAATGGCTGCAGTAGATAATATAAAACAAGAGTCATATTGCCTACAGCCAGGTCAAAGATTATTTCAACTTGTAGCTATTGACGGGAGTGCAATTTCTTTTGAATTAACAGATGTCTTGACGGAGACTGACCGCGGAGAAGGTGGCTTTGGATCAACAGGGAAATAATTGAAAGATTGCCATATTGGCATATAATATTATTTTTTTATTACAAAATGGATTAATCAGATTAATGGTATATTATTTGCGATATAATGCTCAGATGCAATAGTGCTATGAAACATTGTTATAAATGGCTTCTGAACATTAAGTTCGCCGCCACTTTTACAAAATTTATTTATTAAATCAATTAACTGATAAGGAGTTAAAATATGGGTTTAAGTCTTAAACCGTTGGCTGACCGTGTAGTTGTTGAGCCTGCTCCAGCAGAGGATAAGTCTGCAGGGGGAATCATTCTTCCTGATACTGCCCAGGAAAAGCCTCAACAGGGAACTGTTGTTGCAGCTGGTCCAGGTAAGGTAAGCGATACAGGAAGTTTGATTGAAATGACCGTTAAGGAAGGAGATAAAGTTCTCTATGGGAAATATTCCGGTAGTGAAATCGCCTTCGATGGTACAGAATATGTAATAATGCGCGAAAGCGATATACTAGCAGTATTATAAGGAGAATAAAATGGCAAAAGAAGTTGCTTACTCTCTAGATGCACGTAGTGCCTTAAAGGCAGGTGTTGACAAATTAGCGAATGCCGTAAAGGTTACTTTAGGACCTAAGGGCCGTAATGTTGTTATAGAGAAAAAATTTGGTGCACCAACTGTCACTAAAGATGGTGTTACTGTGGCCAAAGAGGTCGAACTTGAGGATAAACTTGAAAATGTAGGAGCGCAAATGGTTCGTGAAGTTGCTTCTAAAACCTCTGATGTTGCAGGTGATGGAACTACGACTGCTACAGTTCTAGCTCAATCAATTGTAAATGAAGGATTAAAGAATGTTACAGCAGGTGCAAATCCTATGTCAATAAAAAGAGGGATTGATTCAGCAAGAGATGCTGTTGTTGAAGCAATACAGAGCCAGGCAAAAGATCTACCTGATAGCCAGCAGATTGCTCAGGTTGCGACAATCTCAGCTAATGATGATACTGAGGTCGGTGAAAAAATAGCTGAAGCTATGGAAAAAGTAGGAAAGGATGGTGTTATTACAGTTGAAGAATCCAAGACTGCTGAAACTTTCCTAGAGACTGTAGAGGGTATGCAGTTCGATCGTGGATATTTATCTCCCTATTTCGTTACTAATTCAGAATCTATGGATGCTGAAATGGAAGATGCTTATATACTTATCCATGATAAGAAGGTCAGCAATATGAAAGATCTACTTCCGTTACTAGAAAAAGTAGTTCAAACAGGTAAACCTGTTGTCATAATCGCTGAAGATGTCGAAGGTGAAGCGCTTGCAACCCTAGTTGTTAATAAATTAAGAGGTACGTTCAAGGTATTAGCAGTTAAAGCCCCGGGTTTTGGTGACCGAAGAAAGGCTATGTTAGAGGATATAGCAGTTCTTACAGGGGGTACCGTTATTTCTGAAGATGCAGGCTATAAACTTGAAAGTGCAACCCTAGATTATTTAGGAACAGCAAAAAGAGTGGTCTCCGATAAAGATAATACTACTATCGTTGACGGTGGTGGAAGTGCTGATGCGATAAAAGCACGTATCAATGAGATAAAGGTACAAGTTGATAAGACAACATCAGATTATGATAAAGAAAAACTACAAGAAAGACTAGCTAAACTTTCTGGTGGTGTTGCAGTAATCAATGTTGGTGCCCCTACAGAAGTTGAAATGAAAGAGAAAAAAGCTCGAGTTGAAGATGCACTGCATGCGACAAGAGCTGCTGTTGAAGAAGGCATTGTACCTGGTGGTGGTGTTGCACTATTACGTTCTATTCCATCACTTGATAAGGTCAAAGTTGATGATGAGCAACAGGTGGGTGTCGAAATTATGCGACGCGCATTGGAAGAGCCAATCAGACAAATTGTAAGCAATGCAGGTGCTGAATCATCTATTGTTGTACAAAATGTACGTGATAAAAAAGGTGATTATGGTTATGATGCACGGAGTGACGAATATGTAAAAATGTTTGAAGCCGGAATTATCGACCCAGCCAAGGTTGCACGTGTTGCTGTAGAGAATGCTGCCTCAATTGCAGGAATGGTATTGACCACAGAGGCTGCAATAACTGAAATTCCAGAAGAAGAAAAAATGCCGCCAATGCCAGATCCTGGTATGGGTGGTATGGGTGGTATGATGTAAATAAATAGAGTAATTATTTTTTTACTCATTAAAAAAAATAGCTCTGAAGTTTTTTCAGGGCTATTTTTTTGTCTAAATCAGAGTGGGAGCTTGAATCTAGACTCCGTAATTTATTAACTATGTCTTCAGATCTAACCAAAAGAAAACGATTTTTTATAATTGACGGATATGCACTTTTATTTAGGGCGCATTTTGCTTTGATCCGTAATCCTTTGATTACAAGTTATGGGCTTAATACCAGTGCGTTATTTGGATTCATTAATCAATTATTCAAGCTAATCCGTAATGAAGATCCTGAATATTTAGCCTGTGCATTTGATTCTAAAGGCAAAACATTTCGACATGATATGTATAAAGATTATAAGGCAAATCGCCCAGAAATGCCTGAAGAACTACAACTACAGCTGCCTCATTTATGGGAAATACTTGAAGCAATGAATATACCTGTTTTAAAAAAAGTTGGTGTAGAAGCTGATGATATTATAGGTACTTTAGCTGTGCAAGCAGAAAAGGATGACCTAGATACTTATATAGTAAGTGGTGACAAGGATTTCATGCAATTGATGAATGAACATATTTTTTTGTATGCGCCTGGTACAAAAAAATCTCCAGAACCAATAGTATATGACCCTAGAAAGGTTGAGGAAAAATGGGGTGTTCCTCCAACAAAAATTATAGACCTTTTAGGTCTTATGGGTGACAGTTCTGATAATGTTCCTGGTGTAGCTGGTGTTGGCGAGAAAACAGCAGTAAAACTAATTAAAGAATTTGGATCTTTAGAGGGAGCTCTCGATAATGCGGATAAAGTAGCAAATAAAAGGGCACAAAATGGTCTAATTGAAGGTGTCGATAATGCGAAAATGAGTAAAGAATTGGTCACTTTACTATTAAATGTAGAATTAGCATGTAGTATAAGAGATTTTATAAGACAGGAAATGAATGTTGGGTCTTGTATCTCAAAGTTCAATGAACTTGAGTTTGAAGGATTTGTAAAACAATTAGGATCTGAATTAAATGGCTCTTCAACATTAGGAAGAAATACACCTGACAAAAATTATAGAACAATTTTAAATGTTAATGATCTAGATGGATTGTTAAAAGAATTATCAAATGTTGATCTGATTTCATTTGATCTTGAAACAACTAGCCTTGTACCTGCTCAAGCAGAGATAGTTGGTTTTAGTTTTTCAACCGCTGCCAATTCAGGTTGGTATATTCCAATAATGTATAAAGAAAAAGAGAACAATAATTTTGCAGAGGATGATCTAGTATTTATTCTTAATAAATTAAAAAATATTTTTGAAGATAGCTCTAAGTCAAAAACTGGGCAAAATATAAAATATGATTCACATATATTGAAAAGACATGATATAGATGTTAAAGGCCTCAGTTTTGACACAATGATAGCGGCACATTTATTAAACCCTAGTGCTCGATCTATCTCATTGGAGACATTGAGCTTAGAATATTTGAATTATGAGATGATTAGTATCGATGAATTGATCGGTAAAGGTAAAGATCAAATATTAATGTCAGAGGTTGCATTGGAGGAAGCATCCTTCTATGCGGTTGAAGATGCAGATATAGCGTTCCAGCTCACAAAGATTTTAAAAGATAAATTAAAAGAAAATTCCTTATATGAATTTTATAATAGTATTGAGATGCCATTGGTGCCCGTTCTAACAGATATGGAATATAATGGTGTCTATGTAGACTCTGAATTGCTTGGATCAATGTCCAAAGAAATAGGTAAGAAATTGGATGGTCTGATAAGTTCCATTTATAAAATGTCGAGTAAAGAATTCAATATTAACTCAACTCAACAGCTTGCAATTATTCTATTTGATGATCTTGGATTGCCAAAGATAAAAAAACGAAGTA
>CAYOJL010000018.1:0-510 GCA_964404235.1 uncultured bacterium
ACCACTTGTGCCAATTACTTTCACGCCAATAAGTGCTTCATACTCAGCTGCCCCCGGCATTCCAGCTAGAATACCTTGAACCTGACCGGATTGCACATATGGCATAACCTCATTAACTTGAATGGATGTGGTACCAGTGCTCATTGGTATCCCGGTAGGGTCTGCTGCATATTGTACCCAATCTATAGAGCCTGGAGACCCTGCTGAACCTGAAAAAAGGAAATCAAAGTCTTCAAATTTGTTTATCCCCTCCATCATTGGAATCTCAGTTACCTTAGTACCTTTAGAGTCAATAGTGTATAATTTCCTGAGATCACTAACAATTCCTTTAACTACCGCCTCATTTCCTGGTCTAAAACCTAGCAATACATAATCTTCGCCATAAGTCAGGTCATATTCTTTCGCGACTTCTTCTAGTGCTTCTTCAGCCATAAATTGGCCATCAGGCCATTAACAGGTTTTTTATATTTTATGTTTATTGCGGAGACAGTGTCTTAAAAAAGAAACAAC
>CAYOJL010000018.1:520-5032 GCA_964404235.1 uncultured bacterium
CAACCATAGGATGTATTTCAGGTTTTGTACTAGGACTATATTCGCAAGATAATAAGACCTTTGATCCATGTGGTAATTTTTCAACAGCATCATATACCTGCTGTGTAGTTGCTGTAGCCCGAATTGGAAGAGAAATTGGATATAGCAATGGTAATAGAACCATTAATGCGATCATAAGAAATATCCAACGTCTGTCAACCTTCCCCAATTTTAAAATAAGATCAATAATATAATTCATCATTCACCTATGTAGGACCTTTCAATACCTAGTATATATCGAATGGACGTACCAAAAATGCCCAACCCGATCCCGATCATTATCGCTCTTGCTCCTGCTACATTTGGATATTTATAGATCCATTCCTGAAGTGTGGGTAAATAAAATATTCCCGGTTCATCCAATGGCCACCCCATATAGGAACCAGCTAGTGTTATTAGAACAACTCCTGAAATAACAAATATTGCGGTATACTGCTTATTCTTATAGATCGAGTTGATAAAGATTCCACAAAGTAAAACTAGAAGATACATAAAAAACCAACTTGAAATATTGCTACCTAGAGGCACTCTTCCAATCATGATAATAATACCGGATGCCAGCAACAACGTTGCTTCAAAATTCCTAATTCTAAATGCTCTATATGAAGCAGATGCTACAAAAAAGGCTAGAAGTGCAAACATGGTAGCCTGCATAGGTGCTACCATATAAGTAAACATCCATTTAAACAATGTTCCCTTTGCTGTTACATGGGTTCCCCATGCCACTTCAGGATTCCCTTTGAGAAAAAAACCAGCAATAATTGCAAATACTAGGCCAGCGACAGCAAAAATACTATACTCCCATCCTGCCTGTTTCTTAAGGATCTTTTGCATTTGAAGCTTTAATAGGTTGAAGCCTCCTAAGAATATTGCGAAACTGGCTAATATATCGTACCACTGAGTAGCATCATCATCTACAAAACTTTTAATAGTAGGTTGATCAATAAACCAACCAAATAGAGTTAAAAAACCTATGACGGATACGATAAGAATGGGTATTTGTCTTTTCCAGAGCATAGATTATTTCGCAGCTAATAGGTCCATAATATTTATATTAATTATACCCATATCAAAACCCAATCTTAACACAACGCCTACTAATATCAGACCAATGATAACTAGCTTTATCATGTCTTGTCCTTTTACCCCTCCTACTAGTTCTGGTTTTTCAGATAAATAGGCACTTGCAGCAAAAAATTCTTCTCCTATAAGTGTATAGTCACAGGCTGTAACAAAAAATGGAATCTGGGCTTGAGATGCAGTTCCAGCTATTTGAATAGCTCCAATGGAATTACCAGTTTCTGCTAATATCAGGGATTCTGCAAAAAACTTACCCATATAAATACAAGCGGCTGGTTTTTCACGAACCATAATCCCATTTACACCAGCGGCATATGCTAACTGTTCATCTGTCACATAATGTACCATATCCTCATGAAACATATCAGGACGTCCTTCGATCAGGTAAGATTCTTTACATGCCTCTCTCGCTGCCTTCATCACAATTGCACGAGATACAGGAACATTGAGTGGTGTTTCATATCTAGCTGTCATTTTTGATACATGTCCTAATACAATAACGCCGGCAACTGTTTCAACTTGATCCATATCTTGAATACCTGGCACAAAAAGAACCGGTTTTCCCATTTCAGTTGAACGACCCACAGCTTCCTCGACTGCTTTTAAACCAGGGATAGTTCTAAGAAAGATATCTTCACCTCTTTGTGCTTTACGGGTATAGAAAATTAACGTTCCTCCAAAACCAACGATTGCTATGAACATTACAATGCGTTCAGCTATAAAATAAGGGTGACCAAATAACCAGTATGTTATAAAGCCAACAGTAAAAACGATACTGCCAATTATGAATTCTCTATCATTCATTCTTATCTATCTCTTCGATCATTCTTAATAATAGTTCTACGTTTTTTGGCTCTTCAAATACTTGCACTGTTCGATAATAATTCTCAGACCTGATAAACGCATTAATGATTGGTCCGAAAAATACCAGAAAGTGACTTCCTAACAATGAAAGAGGTTTGCTCATTTCTAAAAAAAATACTGCAGGGGTCACTAGACCATGTTGATGTATCTTACGTGCAATTTTTTCTAAAAACTGTCTATCTTCTGGGGTTAAAGATAATTCACTGGAATGAGAATTGAACGATAAAATTTCTTTAATATTCATTATATATGATTTAATCGGTCTCTAACATTTCTAAATTTGAACGAGGGATGATAAAAGACTCACTATTGATCTTCACAGTAGCTACCCTTACCATGGTCTCCGATTCCATTTTCTGTAATTCTGATGGAAGATCTTCCACCTCCCCAATCTTACCAAAATATGGAGCTCTGATAACGCGTACTAATGAACCTTGCTGAATACCTAGATTCTCTTTGATATCGCTTTTATTATCTGGAATCTGATTTGCATCTAAAGGAATCACTATCTCTGGTCTTATTACACCTGCTCTAATTTGCGTTGCTCCGTTTATAGAGACAAACTTTCCATCATGGCTTTTTAATAAGTTAAATGTTCTTTCACTCATTTTGATATTCCCATAGCCTTCCGTAACTATCAATGATGTTACGAGATCTTCAGTTCCAGTAATTGCCACACCTAAAGTATATCCTAGAATATCTTCTAAATCAAAATAATTAAAGCCACCTACTACAATACCTTTTACATTCAACCCTATTGCCTTTTTAAAAGCATCTAGCGAAATAAATGACCCCCCAACAAGGATCTTGCCTGAATGAGAGTCATTAATTAAGTCCTCTGTGATTTCTTTTTCTCTACTATCAACTACAACTTGAAGGTCACCTCTGGATTCACCCCCTATTCCAAAAATGCCTTGAACATAGGCTACTTCAGATTCAATGATCACGCCCTCATCTTTTATCACATCAGATACGGTACCTCCCACATAGGCATCTACTTCTACAGGCATAGGTGCTTCTCTCATTACGATCTGACCTGTCACATCTGAGATCGACTCAATAGTTCCAGATATTGGAGATCTAACATCTGATTTAAAAAATCCAAATAATCCCTCAGTCTGAGCTATCAAATCACCTTCATTAACAGAATCACCCTCTTTGATTATTAAAACATCATGAATATCAGCAGGAGAAATATTCAAAAGATTCGCTACTTTAAGCATATTGACATTCCCTGGTAGGTCGGTCTTTGCTATAACATCATCAGCATTGACCTTATCTCCCTTACTTTTCTTAACATCTCCCTTAATTGGTAGCCGCCTATTTTTTTTGAGTACAGTATAATGTAATACTTTAAGTCCTGGTGTATATGCATGTGCCATATTGTTATATATATACTTATTCGGGGTATTCTTTTAACGCACTCGACCATGATCTAAGTGCTTCTAATCTTTTCAAAGGATCTGATGGTATTTTTATGGGTCTATCTCTTCCATCAAAGATCAAGCCAACTGTACCACCATAGATATCTGTTGTGATTTCTTGACCTGGACCTGCACCAATATCCATATTCTTTCCTGGTCTCAAAATAGCTCTGACAGCCTTATATGGTGCTTCTATTCTAATTAAATCGTCTTTGAGTAATTCTTGTTCTAATTCCATTCCATCAGACATTGTCAATTTTGCAGTTAATACAACATCACCTGTTTTTGCTCTTCCTACTGGGTTGATACATGTTCCTAATCTTATAAGACAATCTTTATGAAATACTTCAAGAGCAGCCTTACGTGATTCATCTTTAAATTCCTTCTTATCAACATGTGCAAGTACTCCAAGCTGTGGCATCATAAATATAGAATCCACGGCTAATTGAGTAATTCCCTCAGGCATGAACGAATCAATTAACATTTTTGCAGACTGCTCTCTTCTGGGAGCATGACTCAATACGCCACCTGACCCTACTAAAAGATCTAGATCCATCATATTTACTAAGGATTCACCTGATGTAGTTTGTTCAAATGCGTCAGATATGGTTCTTTCCTTCTGTATTCCTTTTAATCCAACGGCAAATTCCTTATGCTGCTTAAATGAAAGTCTAAGAGCTTCTCTTGCAATAGATTGTTCAATAAATAATTCTTCGAGCGACTGAGGGACGGTTGTTGGCCTGATCATTTTATTACCTATCCTATTAGTCAATTCCTTACGGTCAATATCAAAAGGTACCCACCTAAGAACATTATCTAAACCTGATTCAGCAAGGACATTACAGATAGAATAGCTCATCCCAAGATTTGCGCTAACAGTTCGATTGAATTTTCCTTGAAAAACAGAAAATATATCAGTAGTTGCTCCTCCAATATCAACTCCAACAACCGTTAAATCTTCTTTCTCTGCTATCATTTCTATTAAAGAGCCCACAGCACCAGGTGTCGGCATAATAGGGGCATCAGTCCAAGACATCAATTTTTTATATCCAGGTGCTTGCTGCATCACATGTTCCATAAATAGGTCATGGATCTTATCTCTTGA
>CAYOJL010000018.1:5042-26347 GCA_964404235.1 uncultured bacterium
GCAAGCTCTACTACATGTGAAACTGTACCTCCATCAATCCCGCCTGACAACAGGATCATGTCGGGTCTTAAGTCCCTTATCCTTTTTATTTTTTCATGAGGAAGTCTGCCATCATTTGAGGCAATAATATCCATCACGATCGATCCAGCGCCCAACGCTGCTCTCTCAGCACTTTCACCTGACATTGTTTTCACTACACCTGCTACCATCATTTGAAGACCTCCACCTGCAGAACTAGTGGAAATATAAATATCAACGCCACCTATTTTATTTGAAGGGCTAATGATCTGGTCATTTTCTATGATTGTTCTGCCTGAAAGTTCTTCAATCTCCATTACAGCATTCAATACACCTCTGGTCACATCTTCAAAGGGTGCTTCAACTGTTGTTGGAGCTTCACCGCGATGTGTTAGACGATATTCTCCATTAATATGTTCAATGAGTATGGCCTTTGTGGTTGTACTACCACAATCAGTAGCCAAAATAGTTTTAAGGATCATTACTTTAGATAAATAGATTAATAATGCATAATAAAATGGACATAAAGATAAGCTAAAGGTGTTGCGAATATCAATGAGTCAAACCTATCCAGAACACCGCCATGACCTGCTAATAATGTACCCGTATCTTTTACTCCCGCATCTCTTTTGAGTAAAGATTCAGCTAAATCACCTAATTGCCCAAAAAATCCTGCGATGATACCAAATATGATCGCATCTTTTAAGGAGAAATAACTGCCCAACCAATCCTGGAAATGGAATCCGAGAAATACTGCCATTGCAGCTATGAGCCCACTTATTGAACCAAACCATGACTTCTTTGGACTAACACTTGGAAATATTTTGTTCTTTCCATAAAAGGTTCCAAAAATAAAAGCAGCAGTATCACATGCCCATACTGATAAAACCAATGCCAATGTCAATTGAGTACTCATTAAAAGATCAAACTGTCTTATATCTATTGCAGTGCCTAATAAAACGGGAATAAGCATTATTCCTGCTAAAGTAGCAGCAATATTCTGCCCTGAATTTTCCTTTATAGAGAATAATTCCCATATACAAGTAAGAATAATGATCAAAATCATTCCTCCAAGCATTTCATGAGGAGTTATGGCGGGTTGTACATAATAATAGTCTGCAATAAATACTGTAGATGCCATTCCCATCCATCTAAGAGGTTTAGCGCCTTTTTTTTCCATAAGAGAATAGAATTCACCTAATGCCAACGCCATGCATATAAGAATAAAGATGCTATAGTATAGGTCACCTTTCCAGATAAGGAAAAGCCAAGAAGGAATCCCAATTAAAACAACAAGATAACGACCTTTCATCATATACTGAATTTCCTATTGATTTTAGACAAGTACATTAATTTTTTGAGATTGTAATTGAACATGAATTGGTGTCAGACCGATCAGTTCACCATCTATTGTTATGCTACTTGTTTCTTTTGGTAAAATAGAGAAACTATCAACCTGCTTATATTCCACCAATGGACTGTCAACATGTTCACCAGTAAATAATTTGGGGAATAATTTTAATAATTGGATCCTTGATGCCTTACGAACAATAACAATGTCAATTTTACCATCATCTAATTTAGCGAAAGGTGCTATTTTCATGGCCTTACCTGTATGCACTGTGTTACAAGCAATGACAAACACAAAATCTTCATTGATCTCATAATCATCCAATATCAATTTTGCTATCCTTTTTCTACTCATTATTACTTCAATTACTGCGGCAATATCATAACGAGAGTCACCTAGCCATCTTAGTTTTTCTGCTAGTGAGCTTGCATCAGTAACCAACCCCCATCCAATGATATTGAATGCATAGAATAATTCGCCACTTGCATCTACCTTTGCTATATCTATAGGGCGTAACTGACCTTTTATAATCCTTTTTACCGACTCTACTGGATCAAGGCATTGCAGATCATGCATAAAAGCATTACCAGTTCCACCAGTGATAAGACCAATAGGAAGCATATGTTTATCTTTTCTTTTAAGCATACCATTTATCACTTCATGCATCGTTCCATCACCACCAATGGCACAGAACCCATCAAAGCCTTCATAATTCATTTCATTTGCATATTCTTCAGCGTGGCCAGCATATTTTGTTTCTAATACTTTTAATTCAGCACCACTTTCTTCAAAAATAGGCTTTACTCTATTTAAGATATCCAAACCTTTCTTTGCTCCACCTTGGGGATTTACCACTACATAGAATCTTTTCATTCTGGTTTCTTTCTATGTTGCATATATTTACCATCACCCCATTCGATAACCTCAATTTTTACATTTGTAGTACCTTGATTGATAAAATCTAGTTTTTTAGCTGCTCCATACGAACAATCCAATATTCTACCTTTGATATATGGGCCTCTGTCATTAATCCTTAATATCAAGGATTTATCATTTGCAAGGTTTGTAACTCTGCAAATTGTATTTAAAGGAAGGGTTTTATGCGCTGCTGTGACCCCATACATATCATACACTTCACCATTAGCTGTAAGCTTCCCATGAAAATCTTCTGCATAAAAGGAGCTTATTCCCGTCATTACCTTACGATGTTTTACTTTTTTATTTTTAGAATTAGAAGGAATACTCTTTACTTTTTTAGTGCTTTTTGATCTATTTGGAGTTGATCCTGTCGTATAGCGAGGTGAACTCGAACAACCAACCATGATCAATGATATTAAAATGTATTTAAATATCCAATGCATAATAATTCTAACTATTTACCTGCCGTATTGCCTCATACAATACTATTCCAACACTTGTTGCAAGATTTAGACTCCTAATATTTTGATTCTCCATAGGTATGGTACAAGCATTGTCCCAATTAGCCTTTAACAAAGATTCTTGGATTCCTTTTGTCTCACTTCCGAATACAATAAAATCCCCTTTTCTAAATCGTCTTGAAGTATAGGATTGCGAGGCTTTTGTTGTCAATAAATGAAAAGACTGATTCTTAGCCATATTATTGCAGTAATCATCTAGATCAGAAAAATATTCCCAATCTATATGATCCCAATAGTCTAATCCAGCACGTTTTAGCGTTCTATCTGATAATTCAAAACCTAATTCTCCTACAATGTGAAGTCTATTATTTGTAGCACCGCATAATCTTCCTGTTGATCCAGTATTTGGTGGAATTTGCGGTTCTAATAGTACTATTGTAAACATTACAGCTGTCTATTGATCTTTGGTATGCAGTATGGATCAAGTACCAAACTTGTTGCCATACCAAAGAGAGATGCACCAGATTTTTTCAATGCTTGAACATGTTCTATTCTTGAGATTCCCCCAGTCGCCATGATAGGTATACTAAATTTTGAGAATAAGTTCACCATTTCAATCGTCCTATTAAAGATAGACATTCCTGAAAGCCCACCACCTTCCATAGAAAAATTACCTTTATCAATATTAACGTCAGATCTTGATCTATATTGTGTATTACCAGCATTGATGAATATTCGATCAAAAGATTGGCATATTTCTCCTATTTCATTCAGAGTGGTATTTGATACATCTGGTGAGACCTTTATAGATATTGGTTGTAATATGGTTTCCTTCAATAGGGATAACAGGTCATTTAATGATGTGGGTTCTTCACATATGGTTTGGCCATTTTGAGTATTTGGACAGCTAATATTCAATTCATAAAAATATTGATAATTATGACCTAACAATGATTGATGTATTTGTATAATATTCTCAACATAATCATTAATACTATCTCCACCGATGCTTATTCCTAACGGCCTATTATAAGACCAAAGAATGTGATCCTTGATATCACTTGAAAATTTTTTTATTCCAGGACCTGGTAATCCAAGAGAATTAAAAATACCTTTATCACCGTTGATCTCAACATCTTGTAAACGCGGTCTAGGGTTTCCTATACTCTCTTCTTTCATAACAGTTTTGAATATGACACTACCAATACCCATTTGTAACCACATATCAAGGATATTTTTATCCGCTTTAAAAGATGCGCCAACTAATGGCGATGGAAATTTAAGACCATAGATATCTACATCATTTCCATTTGGGATTGAAAATCCAAATATGATTTTTTTAAAAATAAAAAAAGTCCCTAAACCTTTATCACCTAACTTGACTGCTGTCTCTAGATCTCTTGGTCTGAAAAGGACCATCTGAAAAAAATAAATAAATTGTGTTATTATTGATCGTGATAATCGATATAGAAATGAAAGAAGTTTAATTCTCAATTCTCTTCCTGAGTCTTCTCTACGGTAGAATCACTTTTAATAGTTGCAAGGACTAAGTTTAAACTATTTAATCTTTTCTCAGCTTCTACAGAATGTTCAGTTGTCGGGTGATTATCTTTGAGCCACTGGTAATATTTTACCGCACTATCAATTATTGCATCTTGATCGTAATGATACCCTATTGAATAGGCAGCAGGTATAGCATATTCACCATTTGGATCCAGGTTCAATACAGATTTATATAATCTAATTGCGTTATCAATATTATCTGTTATTTGTGATTCAGCTTGTATAAAGACCTTCTTTTGACCTTTCGCCTCAACATTTACCACTTCATCAGTTATATAGGAAGCATAATCTGACTCCGGAAATTTTGTTAATAAATCTTTTTCTATCTTTAACGCGGAAATTGAATCTTGCAATGATTTATAGACGAAAACCAAAGCAAACATTGCCTTTGGATTAAATTCAGATTCAGGAAAATCACTTATGATCTTATTCAAAATAATCTCAGATTCTTTATATCGATTAAAACTAAATGCTTCTAGATCTGCTAGTTGATAATACAATTCTGGCATGCTTCTATCAGGTGCTTTTTCTATTGAGACTGATTTGGCTTCATTGATTGTAGTATCTTGCTGCTCAATCTCGCTGATCTTTTCACTAGCTTTTATCATGCTATTATGTCTATCAATATCTCTTTCTGCCTTCAGATAAGTTGATATGGCATTACTATGACTTTTTGCCATAGGAGAGAATAATGATCGACCAGACTCCTTAGAAACACTATCATAGTATTCTTTAGCTTTATCAAGATCCCATTTTTCTGAAGTATATATTTGGCCCAATTGATAATAAGCTTCTGCAGAGACTTGTGTCCGTTGGTAATCATTCACAATAGACTCGAGACGAGTTTCAATTTCTTCGGACTCTCCCTGGGCTTTATATAATTGCACTAGTTCTAATTCTAAGTTCCCTGATATGCGTTTAAACTTATCATCTATCAGCATACCCTTTATTTTTCTTTGTGCCGCCCTATAATTATTATTGATCCTTAATATTTTTAGTATTTGTAAGTGTGCTTTTTCAACATTCTCTTTTGAAAGAGAGTGTGCTATAACATTGTTATAGCCTTCCTTAGCAAGTTCATAGTCATCTTTATTAAATGCCATTTCAGCTAATCGGCCATATATAACACCTTTTTCTGCACGATTAGTAGTTAGTTTTGCACCTAATTGAAGATGGGATAATGCCAGATCATGGTCTTTTAATTCTTTAGCTAATTCAGCAAGGGACAAATGGCATTTGGCTTTGATGGACTTTGAATTTGCATTCTTCAACAATTCATTTAACTCATTTAATCCTGCCTGTACACTTCCTTTTTTCCACTTACATAGCGCAAGCCAATAAGTGGCCTCTTCTTTTTGGTGATGATCTCCTATATTTTGAATGGTCTTTAAGCCTGTGATCGCTAGATCATAATCTGATCTATAATACCGTGCTTTTGACATTAAAAGAGTGGCGTCAATTACGAATCGTGAATCTGGATGATCATCAAGGACAATTTGACATTTTTTTATTGTTTTACCATACTTATCCATAGCAGTGATAGGTATGACCTCACCATCCTTTTCTAATCTGATCTTCTCCGCTTCTTCATAATATTGTTTTGCATTATAAAATGTATTGAAATATGCACAACTCAATGAACCCAGTAGAAAAATTAGATAAATGGTTGTTTTTGGTTTAAATGCGATTAACATCTATTATAAAATTTACTTATTTGATTTAAGGTGAAGTCAAAAATAATTTGATGGGCATGGAAAGAACACTTATACTCTTAGTTGGGGCCATTATCTTAACTGGGCAACTCTTTGGGCAAGAACAAGAAGAGATAGATGAGTTTGGTTTTATTGATATAAAAACAGATAGTATGAACGTTCCATTCTTTATTGATGGCTTCTACGTTGGTAATCATCCATTAAAAGCTCCGGTACCAGTATTACCAGGCTTTCATGAAGTCAGTTATATACCTCCAGACATACAGGATGAAACTGTAAAAGATCAATTAACAGAAGGCATCAAGCGTGTATATGTAGCAAAAAATGATACGCTAGAGGTGTTTCTTTTCTATGATCACTATTTATCGCAAGTTCAAACCCTCCAGGAAGAAATGAAAATACAGAATTATGTTGGATTCTCTTTATTTGGGGTTTTGATATATGTATTACTATCTATTTTTTAAAACACTACTATAATGAAATAGCATTTGTTAGTAATTTTTTGTCATGCATCAACATCATACACTTGAAGAAGGTTTTAAATATAAACCTGATTATGAATGGCCGGAACCCGGCTCAGAACAAGATTGTCCACGTTGTAGCGAATCGCTAGAACTGGTCGAGAATAAAAAAACATACTATGGAAAACCATGGTGGTGTGCACCTTGTCAATGGCAATTTTCCCAAGAAGATCTGAACCAAGCAGAAATAGATTCCAAAGAAGAAGAATAAACTATGCGTCTGGTATATCTGGAATCTGATCCTGGATATCATTCATGACCCAAGATACCACTGTTACATCATCTAAATATCCATAATCAGGAATAATGTCAGGAATTTCATCATTCTCATCTATAAAATATGACATTGCAAAAAGAACTTTTTTTATAATCAGTTCTGGCAGATCTGTATGTAATTCTAATATTTTTACAAGATGAGCCATATCTTCTATCAATTTAGCCTCTACCGCATTAATATTCCCTTCATTAAGGATCGTTTGAATCTTTATGCCTAGAATATCAATTATTGAATTCTTATGCGCAGGATCGATCTTTTCAATTAGCTCTCTATAATGTGCTTTATCTTCTTCTGTTATTTGAAATAATTTGGTACTCTTCACATCCTAAATTCTTATTCTTAGAAAGAAAATACAATGGTAATCGAAAAAGAAATTAAAGATAGACTTCAAAAAAATATGCATCTAGAACATTTTGAGATCAAAGACTTCACTGGAAGGCATTTAAATCATAAACTTCATGAAGGAGGCTTCCATCTTGAAGCAATTATCGTATCTAAAGATTTTGAAGATAAGGGTTTGATAGATAGGCATAGATTGGTGTATGAATCTGTAGGTGATCTAATGAAGCATGAGATACATGCTCTCAGTATGAAAACATTAACACCAGATGAATGGGAGAAACAATAACATGGGATGGTTTTCAAACAAAGATAAAAAACCTAAAATCAATCAACCAAAGGACATGTCTCCCTTGGAAGCAGTAACGCACCTCTGTGCTTCTATTCAATTGGCTGATGGTCAGGCAGACTATGAAGAACGACAAACATGGATCAAAGCGATCGAAGAACTTTTTCCTGAATTTTCTGAAGAGCGTGCTGATAGATTTCTTAATGAGGCTCAGCAAGTATTAAATCAAAAATTAAATACTGATAAAATGAATTATATACTTAATGTGATCAATCGAATCAAGGTTTTACTTAATGAAGATCAAATCGGAATCTTAGGGCCAAAATTATCAGAATTGATCGAAGCAGATGGTATTGTAATGACCGCTGAAATGGAGATCGCTAAATTAGTGGAGTCTCAATTAGGTATTGATATAGCAGTGGATGAGAATATATAGATTCATCAATTAAATATCACCCTTGCTTTTGGGTCCTCTACATAAAATATCTGATGTCCATCGACCCAAATATTATTCATTAAATATTTAGATCTATTCTCCAATCCTCCATTTTGCCTAAATTCAATGATCGATTTGACCTTGGTAATTCCGTTATCATTACCTGTCACATCCTCTATACTGGTAATTTTATTCCCCTCTACAATCACTAAAGCATTGGTAAAGAATCCACCTGTTGTAAAATACCAAGACATTAAACTCTCTTTTTCTGGATTCCACATGATAATGCTCTCCCCACCATATTCTCCATTATTAACAGAATGCAATATACGTATTGCATTTCCATTTAGAGCACGTTCCCACTTAGCTACATCATACACAGGATCATCTTTTGTAGAGTTTAAGAACTCTCCTCTATATGTTTTTCCTATATAAGGCGACAGAGATTTTAAATGTTCTGACATTATACCCACATCCTCTGCATGCACGATAAATGGTAAGATCAGAAAATATTCAAGGGCTCTTTTCATAATGACTCCCGTGTTTTGATCATTTTTAAGATATGATAAATAACTTAATTATTTAAATTAAGTTATTCACATCATAAAAAACTATGTTGCATAAGAATCGGCACCAAGGAAATGGATCGAGATATAGTCTTCTTTACCAATAACCCAACTGTCATGTGGCTTAGGTGGAACATAAAAAAGATCATCTTTTATTAATTCATGCACTAATCCATCTTCAAATACCACTGTAGCACGCCCTTGCAAGACCATACCCAAATGTTCAACATCGCAAAATTCACTTTCTGCAAGAGGAGAAACATCAACAGACCACTTCCAACCTGAATTATATGTTGCTCTTCCTATGGTCATATTTGGTAAATGTAATAATTCAAATTTCCCTTTTTCAAATTTCCTTATCTCATCCGGGTTTTCAAACTTTTTTATAATAAGATCCATCATAATAATTTTATTCCTCACATTTATTCAGATATTTCTTATTGGTCACCATCATATTATTAGCATAAACAAGGTAATCAATATGGAAATAATAATCCCTTTTATCATTATATGCAGGGATGCTTTTTTTTGGTCTCTTAATGAATCACCATCTTTTTCTCTTTCATATTTCTCTCCCATATTTTTCACACCAAAGAACGCATTCACTATACATGTCTCTGATCTTGCCTCAAGTAATGGTATAGTCATTAACATGGCTGGAATGAATACAAGACATTTAATGTAATTAACTTGTTCAAATAATATAAAATATATAATGGTCAAAATTGTTAATAATGTTCCAATATGGCCGAAGGTTTCTCGCCTTTTGATCTCACGACCGGCGATATTTGGACAATTACTCATTTGTATATCTAAGCTCGCTAATATTTATGATTCATTTTACTAATTTATTTATTACTAAAACCAGACTTTAGCCTGGTTTGTTTGAGTTTTATAAAAAACTATATAAACTCAGAGCATGCTTAGGGAGAAAAGATCATTAAAATGGAAATATTATATCACTATTTCATTGCTATTATCATCCGTATATGGACAAGGACCTACTGCTAAGGACTATTATAGAACGGCTGGAGAGCTTGGGGTCTTTCTTTATTTACAATATGGTCTACATACAGATATATCTGATCTTGAACAAATAGAACCAAATAAGTTTGACCAATATTTTCGCGATCAATTACGTTGGCCCGATTCAAAAATGAACGGCGCTAAAAAAGCTAGCGATATCCTTTTATATGGAATTTTTGTTGGCACCCTTCCCATAATGCCACTTTTTTCAAATGATGATTATATGAGTATGCTTATTACGAATATTGAGGTTATGTCATTAAATGGGACCTTAACTAATCTTGTGAAGAATATAGTACAGCGACAAAGACCAGCATCGTACTATAAAACAAGAGATGAAGGTGAAGACGCTTATAGATCCTTTTTTAGTGGCCATAGCAGTGCTACGTTCTCTATAGGTACATCAACAGCCATAATGTTATCAAGGAAATTTCCGGAGAAAAAAGTACATATTTGGACTGGATGTATGGGCTTAGCTACTGCGACGGCTTATTTTCGTGTTGCTGCAGATAAACATTATATGACAGATGTGTTAACTGGTGCTTTGGTCGGAATAACCGTTGGAAGAATCGTGCAAATTAAAAGATCTAATCAATATCTATCATTTGGCCTAGCACCTAGGCAGGAGGGAATACAATTTAGACTTTCTATCAATTTGAATTGATAAAAAAAAAGGGGATCGAAATCCCCTTTTAATTACTTACCAAACCAGGACCAAAATCCCTTTTTGGCTTTTTTACCACTATTTTTAGTACTGGACTTACTTTTCTTCTTATTCCATTTCTTTTTCTTTACTTCTTCCATACCGGCTTTATCATCTAAATCCATTGCTGCTACTGGAGCAATAGTACCGCATAATAGAGCGACTGAAAGAATCCATTTCATTTTATTTTTCATTAAACACTCCTATTTAAACTTTAATTAATGTTTTATTACTCTGTAAATCTACAAACCATTTCCTGATTACGAAAATAGGTTTATAAATTATTATCGAACAAGAGCTTGTAGCCATTGACCATGTTTATCCTGAAAAGGATTCCCAATAGGCTGCCAACCATCTTTCATTAGAATATTTACTTTTCGTACAAGATCTTCTTCAAATTCTCGAGTAGTAATAAGATTTTCACTTGTTTCAACCATATACTCAGTTTTCATAATAACTCCTTTATCAAATCAATTATCAAATGACCTTGAAATAAAATTGTATCATTGAATGTGTATCTTGACACTGTCCACTTGATCTTGGTAAAACCCATATATCGTAACCGTTGTACCTTTCATTTCTGGCAGTAACCCTACCTTAGAGCTCCCAACACCATTTTTAGTATATGTCAATGAGTTAACAACAGGATAATTCTCTGATCTAGTCCCGTCATTCCAGGAAAATGAATTCTTTGTTTTCCAATCGATACGCTCCATTTTAGAATTATTGGTAATACCACTTACTTCGAGGACACGTTGGGTTTTTCCTGCCTTTATATTATAATCCCCTGTTTCATTAATATATATTGGATAATCCCTTTCATTTGATAATTCTATATGGAAAGTGTCCTGTCCATTAGAAAATACAATCAATAGTAATAGAGGCATATATTTGGTCATATCAGAATATAATCATCATAAAATAAACAAAAAACAATAGGTATATTTTTGTATTCCAATACTATTCAATGGTCTTCAAGTACTTATTCTTTAATTCTTCAATAAATTGAATTAATTCCATCCTCTGTTGGATTATACTAAATATGATAGTTCTTTTATTATAAAAGATAGATAAGAATTTCACATGTTGCCTATAGATCTTAATATTTTTACTATAATACAGTGCGAAATTTCCAGATGGTATAAGAGTAAGTATAAATATGAGAACCAATATCACATCATGTGTTAAATGCCAGAATATTATTGTCTCAATAATATAATAAATCACAAAAAAGATAAAACCATACATTAGCTTCCAACTTGCTTCCTGAGCGTTAACAGGCGCTGGCCCACCTAGCTCTTTTTTAGATATAATCAATCTTGGCAATCTGTAGGGTAAATAATTTGTAAGGACTCCCCAAAAAAATAAGGGTGAACCGATTATTAAGAATAATATTGTACGAGTCTTACCCCACTTTCTTTTTTCCTGTCTTGCAGGGTCTAAGAATTCATCTCTGATATCAAGCTGTTTTAAAAGACCAATATAATTATTTAATCTTTCTCTAAATTGCATGACCAAAGATGGTTCATTATCCTTATACCATTGAACAGCATCAGTCATTATTTTTGTTGTAATAAAATCATCATTTTTATCATCAAGCTCCATACCAAGTTCAGTCATTAATTCCATTTTATAGATCAGCTCTAAACCTTCAACAATATCCTCGATCTCATCGGTCTCAATATAATTTGTCAAACTATTCAACGATGATTCTATGATCCCAGTTACTTTCTTTACTGCATCTATACTATTATTTTTATACTCTTCTTCAAATTCTTTGAGATTTATTGGCCTACCATATCGGATCATAATATTGCTTCTAAATCGCACCATATCTGAATAGCTTAATCCAATAGGGATTATAGAAATATTTAAGCCAAAATCATTTTTTGATTCTGCTTCTAGACCAATTCTCGCAGCACCGGTCTTTATTTTTTCTAATACACGTTTTCCCATGGAAATTCCTTCTGGGAAGATCAGAAAAGCTCCATTATCCTCAAGGATTTTATATCCCCTATTAAATGAATCTTGATTTTTATTCATATTCTTTTCATCATCTATTTTCCTATAAACAGGTACAAAGGGTAGTCTACTTAAGATCCAATTCTTTATTGGTGTATTGAAAAGCGTACTTTTTGCAAAAAAATGCAGTTTTCTTGGAGATAAAGACCCTATGATCAACGGATCCATAAAGAAATTTGGATGGTTAGCTACAAAAATTACAGGGTCAGTAGTTGGAACTGTTTCCTTATTCTGTAAAGATATTTGATTAAAAAATAACTTTATCGCTAATAATGAGATCTTATGAATGAATGAATAAAGCATTTTAAATCACTTCACCCCTTTCCTTAACTATAAGATATATTGTATAGAAAATGACCATTGAACCAATAATAAAATTATATGATATTTTTTCATAGAAGATAACCATTCCTGCAATAGCTGAGAAAGGTACCTGTATATAACTTGTTGTTGCAGCACGTCCTGCAGGTAGTAATTTGTATCCAAATGTCAAAAATATCTGTCCTAATTGTGAACAAATACCAACAAGGATCAGCACTATCCATATATTAATACTAGGTGGTACCCATACATTATATACTAAAAGAAAACTTAATGGTACCGTAAATAGAGGAAAATAGAACATGATCACATATGGTGACTCTTTAAGATTTGATGCCATCCTGACCATTACATAAGCAAGACCTGTCAAAAAGGAACCTATTATTGCAATAGCCAGGTCTGTCGTATCTATGATCGAATGTTGAAATATAAATGGTAGGTCCAAAATTATATATACTCCTATAAAACCCAATGGAATGGCTAGATATAATACTTTCCCAATATTCTCAGATATAATGATTGATGCCAATAAGGCCGTAAAGATCGGATATAGATATTGAATTACTGTTGCTTCTGGTAGTGAAAAACGCTGAATGGATTCAAAGACCAAAAATAATGCTACAGTGCCTACAAAGCCTCTTATGGCTAATATTTTTTGATTATTACCCCATATATAAACATTATTTCTTTTAATAAGGATGTAAGAAAAAATAAGAGTGATCACCCCTCTCATAAATACGATCTGGATCGTTTGCATATGCTGACCAGCAATTTTTACAAAAATGGTCATAAAACAAAAAAATAATGCACTAAGTAGGATATATAGATAACCCATTTTTATTCAACAATAATGTTAATTCTTTATGATTACCAAGTTTGCCACCCATCAAAAGGCACAGGAACTAATCCAAATATACCATAACCACGTAATAATCTCTTTTCTGATGGGGATTCCTCATCGGTTAAGAAGTCTACTATGTCAAATGAAAAAGGAATAAAAGGGACTCCAATCCAGATCTTGTTCTTTTTATATCGGTTTTTACCTTTACCATATAATGTACCAAAACCGTAACCGGCTAGACCAAACATAGCGATCTGTATATCAGTATATAAGAATAAGCTCTTGATTTTTGAGTTAGTATATAGCCTAGTACCCATTGTTATACCAGGGTATATAGATTCCATTAATAATGTTGACTCAACAGCTCCTAAAAGATCAGACATATTTGCTCCAATGGTAACTTGAGTAGATATAAAAAGTGTTTTATTAGATGTGAATCCTATCTGTAACCCAGGACTATAATACCATTCTGCTCTTAGTAAAGAGATAAATAATAACAAAATAGTGACGTATTTAAAGTTATTGATAGTCATTTAATTATTAGGCCAAGATAATCTACCTAGGAGTTTTTGACAACAAAACGACTAGATCTATGATCTTAAATAATATTTTCTTACAATGTAAAAACCTGACCAATTGAAAAACAGATCGAATATCTTATTTAGCCAACCCTCACGAGCCCATTCCTCGGATATGAACAATTCCACTACCTCCCATCCTATTGAAATTGACCACATATGCTTAATCTTGACAAAAGATATAAAACCAAGAATAGAATACTCTACAAAGTGTATCGCACTGTAATAGTTAATAGGATCTTCAAAGAAGTCTTTGGGTTGATAATAATTAATGGAAATATTATTGAGAGTTAAACTATATAATGAGGTATTTCCACTATCACCACAAAAAACAGAATTTATCCACAACGATAAAATAATAATGGTATATATATAATATTTTATATAATGATATATAATCGTATGTGCCTTATTTCTTAAGTATTACTTTAATAATATCATTTTCTTTGTTTCACTTATATTTTCTGTTGTGATAGAATAAAAGTATAAACCAGCACCCATTCTTTGACCATATTCATCTATCGCATTCCATTGAATGTTATAGTTTCCAGCCTGGGAATATCCATTCACAAGATCAATTACTTTCCTTCCAGAAATATCAAAAACTGTTAAGGTAATGAATGAATCAATAAATAGTTCATAACGAATCGTGGTAGTTGGATTGAAAGGATTTGGGGAATTTTGAGATAGTTTAAATGAGCTAGGATAAATATCACTATCCACAATATTCATTATTGTTGTATTACTTAAGCCAGGTGTGGGATTCATATATACCCAATCTTCATCGCCGTCTTCTTCTCTCGCATATGCCATATCAGGCGCTTGTACTGAATAGTTCATAATATCTACTGCCGTTGCAGTATCTTGCATATAGAGGGCTAGCTCTCCTCCAGCTGTTGATAATAAGACATCTATATGTAGTAGGCCTTGGTGATCACTATCATCAGTCCAGAGTAACAAAAATTCTCCTGGGGCAATTAACGTAGAATCATTTCCCATTGGTATCTGTACGTAGTTATCAGTATTCTCAATATCATTTGTTAAAAAGAATCCAGCAACATCTACTGTATCATTTCCATGATTATAAAGTTCAATATATGTATCTTGATCACCATGTTCATCTATACAACATCCATTATTTGATGCCAGTATTTCATTGATGACTATTGATGGCCTATCAAACAATGGTGCAACTTGATTATATATTGCGTTTAATAGGATCGCCTGATGTTGGGAAATGTTGGCTGGTCCCCAATCAGTTGACCGTGTCCCTATTACGAGGTCTAATTCAGGGACTACTAGTATATATTGACCACCAAATCCAATTGCAACATAGCTATCGTCTCCAGGCAACCACCAAAGATATCCATATCCTGGAATATCTGGATACCCGGTTGATACTTTGTAGGATGTTGCCCTTTCTATCCATTCACTAGAAAGGATCTGTTCATTACCAGAATATCCATCTTGTAAAAATAGTTGACCCAATTTGACCATTTCTCTTAGAGTGAGAAAGAGACTAATACTACCATCATTTATTCCAAGATAACCTTCGTACCATACTGGATCTTCAATCCCAAGGTATGGAAATAAGTTATTGCTCGCGAATTCTTTAGGTCTCATTTCAGTCCCATAATAGAGAGCATGGGCATTTAAATGGCAGGCACTATTATTATAATAGAACCAACCTGGAGATCCATGGTCCATTGATAATAAATCTTCAGTAGTTTGATCTAGATAGGGCCAGCTTTCACCATATCCAGATGACATTGATAATAAATTATGTAATTTAATGTCCTCTAGATATTCAATATCATATTCTGGGAAAAAATGATAGGCAAGTGAATCTGGATCGTACATCATTCCCAGATCAACTGCTTGGCCAACCAAGGCAGAGATATAACTTTTAGTTACTGACCAGATATTATATACATCATCTTCAAAACTATTATTATAATAATGTTCTGAAACTACCTCGCCTTTATAGATAACAATAATACCTAAAATATTATACAAATCTGATATTTCTTCTTCTATAACAGCTTCTAACTCTTCTGAAAAGAAAAGACCATCATTTGTGGTCCATTCCAGACTTAGGTCAACAGGCTGTGACCATAAGATAGATAATAAGAATGTTATATAGATCGATCTTTTCACAATTAAATCCCAAAAATAGAGCATTATATTAATAATTGAATCAATTATTATACTTTCCAATATATAGAACAGTCATCTTTTCTTGCTAGGAATTTCCTTGACACTAACTCTCTTCTCAATAGCGGGATATCGTTAAATAAATGATGATTTTTGATAATATCATTCACTTCTTTTTCAGAGTATTTTCTATTGTTCTCAAATTGTTCAGATAAAAATTGGATGATCAATTGCTTATCAGACCTTTTTTTAGGCCATCTACTGATAAAACCAAACTGATCGATAAGCTGAGAGTCCATTAGTTTTTATCTCGATGAACAGTGCCAGGACTGAAAGCTGGTAAACACACAGCGATATACTCTGTAGTCTTTTTTGGAGTACTATAGCGTATCCATTCTCCACATCTAGTCACAATACCTTGGCCAGCTGAAACATATATAGTTTCATTATCAGTCTCAACCTTCAGTTCTCCCTCTAGTACGATCGTATATTCATCAAAGTCTGGTTTTTGACCTGGCTCCTGCCAACCTGCTGGTGATGTCATATGAGCTATACTTAAATCATCGGTCTTAGAATTTACCAGACCAATATATTCTTTAATTATCTTTGGTTTATTACCAACTGATTCTATAATGGTAGGAAATTTTATCTTTTTTGGCATTATTGCTCCATCACCTGATCACAATTTTCAGTCTCACAGTTCTTTATTTGAATGATCTCACCATTTTTATATAGAATTTCAACATATTTATCTCCATTTAACTTCCATTCAGTCCAAAAACCATGCTTAATTGAATTAATATACGTGCCCTCAGACCTTTTCTTACCATTGTCCCACCATTTTGACCATACCCCATTTTTCCCATTACGATCTATGCTACCAACGAATTCTGTATATCGAGTTTTATCATATTCAAAAGATCTATAAATATTTCCTATGACTGGTTCATTAGTAATTGGTCTAAAATAGTTTCCATTTATCTCTACCAAATGATTAATGAAAAATACTTGTTGATCTGAAGAATAACATAATCCAGTGAAAAGAATTAATCTAAAAACATTCCTGGTCATTTCTTATTTTTCCACATAACAATAAATAGACCCGCTGGTACAGCAATAAATGCAGCAACAAGTAATAATAATTCTAATGTCATTTATGAATCTAGTTATATTAGTGAATACAGAATTACATTGATCAATATTCTAAAAAGGAGGATGAACTATAAATGATGAGTAATATAAAAACAAAATAATCCTAACTATAGATCAAAATTTAGATAAATAGTTAGGATTATTATTATGGCTTGATTTTAAAAAGACCTATTTCTCTTTACGGTATTGTTTCCAGTGATCTTTAGGTTTTTTTTCACCGAGAATGAATTTCTCAATCGAGCTTAGTGTTTTTAGAAAAGACATATTACTCTCCTCTTTTACTTAACAAAATATACATATTTTCTAATATACTGAAAAATATCTTATTATCGTAGCAGGCTAGTTTCATACCAAATCTACCCATCCTCCTACAAACAAAAAACCCCACAGGAGTGGGGTTTCATAATAATAATGCAGATTATAATTATTTATCTTTAACCAATCCTCTCTTTTCTAATTCTTTTAGACATTGATTAAATACTTTTTTGCTCTCATCTGGATCAAAACCATCCATTGCATCATCTATTTTTTTTGAACATTTAAGTTTTACATCCAACATCTCCAGGCTTTCATCATCCTGAAGCTTATAATATTTTACCTGGCTAATGACAGTTTCACCTTTGCCAAACTTCTTATTTGAAAACTCTTTTTCAAGTGCGAGCATATCATAAATATAGAAATCGTATTTCTCACCATTTGTGATGGTCTTTCTTTTGGTTAATCTGATATCATCGTATATATCATCATCATACATCTTATAATTTCCTGATTATTTTTTATTGTTGGGAAAGCACTGAATGTACATACTATCTATTAAAATGCAATAGATATCATCACAGAAATAAAAAAAACCGTAAAACCAGTATTATATATAATTATCTTTTATATCATAAAAGATCAAAATTGAATTTAATCCCCAATTGATTTTGGCTGACCGAGTAATAAAAGCTTGGATCATATGTAAACTTTATCTGCTGCCCATATTTATACCGAACCCTGTTACGTTTTTCTTCAACTAACTGTAAACCTTTGATCCTATCATAAATAAAATCACCTATGATGATTGCTAATCCAAGAAAGATTAAACCTCCACCATTACCATCTTGCTGCTTATAAATTTCCTTAAGTTGATATTGGATCATATCACCTTCCATACTAACAGGTACTCTCTCATACCATCTTTCATTATCAGTGCCTTGGTTATGGATGACATGTATATTTTCGTTATAATCAGGCCAACTAGCTTCGCCCATTGATGATGCACCAGCACCAATACAGGCAGCACCAGCCATGCTGATATAAAATAAGCGTTTGGCTATTTTCTTTTCTCCTGCATAATAATGCGTGATTCCCGGTATAGGAATAGATGACCACAAAAACGCTTGTGATAACCTCCTGTTCATATCTTCATACTCTTCAAAGGTCATTTCTGAAGGTATAGGATACAATGGTGTTTCTGAAAGAGGATCAGCATTAATAGTATTGCCAGAATTTTGTGCAAACATTATTTTGATAAACAATAGTGAATAGATCAATGTTTTTTTCATAATACCCTTATTGAATTATACTAATTATTTATGATTGTTTTTTAAATACCAATAAACAAATGGTAAACAGATAAAATACATCAAAATACCATACACACCGGAGGGTATGCTTAAAATGGATAAACCAGTTTCTGGATTGATGATAAGGTTTCCAATTGTAATGCCTACGGTAGCGTTTTGTATACCAGATTCAATCGCTACAGTAACTGCTTGCTTATCATTCATTTTAAACCAATTTGAACTATTATAACCAATTATGATCATGCCGACCATTAAAAGAATAATTGCAGGACCTATTGCTGCAAGATTTTCTATAAACGTACTCCATTCACTCACTAATGCACCAATTATAATGATAACAAATAAAACAGTAGAGATCTTTGTAGCAATAACTTCAAATGAATCTGCAAACGTTCTATTTATAGAACGGACTATTAAGCCAATTCCCACTGGCAATGCAGTGATCATAAACATGGTAAGTCCTAATGATACTAGATTCAGTGGTGGTGCTTCTGCACCCATAAAATAGTTCATCGAGAATCCAGTTATGAAAGGAAGAGTAATGATAGTTAAAATACTAATAACAGCAGTATAAGATATTGATAATGCTGTATCACCTTTAGCTAGTTTAGTTATCATATTTGAAGTAACACCACCAGGACAGGATGCTAATATCATCATCCCAACTGCTATTTCTTTTGTTATTCCCATTAATGAAACAATGATAAATGCCAAAAGTGGTAGTAAAACCATTTGATTCATTATACCAACAAAAAATGCTTTTGGTTTGTGCAACAGATCAATAAAGTCATTTAATGTTAATCCCAGACCAAGGGTAAACATAATGAATATCAAAGAAAGTGGTAAAAAAATATCAATGATCATTGAATTCTATCATTCTTGAAACAATATTTTTTGATCGCATTAATGATATATACATATACATATTTAAATCTACAGATCATCTCACAAACAAAAAAACGCGCTTATATATTTATCATGCCTAGAGTGTTCATATTTTCTTTTCATAAATAAATGTTTTTATTCTATTTTTAATTAATCAAACAGCATAAATAATAAAGGAGACAAACTATGAGAAAACTATTAATGACCGCCATCTATATGTTTTCAATCAGTTTAATTATCGGTCAAGATGATGTTCAGGAGGTATGGTCTACTTGGTATATTAAACCTCTACATGGTAAGGCAAAACAACTTGAGAAAGGATTGATCGACCATGTAAAAAAACATCATGGACAGGGAGAATGGCCAGAATATTATTTTGAGATCCTAAGCGGTCCAAATCAAGGATCATTTGCTGGTTGGTCAGGTCCACATACATGGAAATCCTTTGATGATAGAGTCCGCAGTCAAGCTGATATCAAACATTGGAATCAATATGTGGCTCCTTATACCGACATGTCAAATGATAAGGGTACTACATTTCTGGTGCTTCATAATGATCTGAGATTCGGGCCAGATGCTTTAACCGATTACTACCATCTCTCTTGGAATATGACCTATCCTGGTACTGGTGCTCAATATAAAGAAATAGCAAAAACGAGTAAAAAGGTTAAAGAGGCCACAAATAGCAAAAATTATCATACCATATATCAGGTTGTTAGTGGGAATGACCCTGATACTTGGTTATGGGAATATCCTATTAATTCAATGGAAGAGTTAAGTATGAGTACAGGTGGAAGTGGCTCATCAGATCTTGAAGAGGTTCTTGGTAAAGAAAGTGCTAAAGAGTTTTGGGCATTGTATAAAAATACTGTCAGGTCTCGAATGAGAGAAATACAAAAGTTGCGTTTAGATATGAGTACACCAGCTGATACAAGTTCAACTGAAAACAATTAACCATAATTAATATTCAATAAACAAAGAACCCCACAACAGTGGGGTTCTTTGTTTCTAAAGTAGATTAAGGTTATTTCAACAATATCATTTTCTTTGTCTGTCTAAACCAACCTACATCAATCGAATATAGATAAAGCCCTGCCGAAACTGGCTGGCCTAAACTATTTGTAGCATCCCATTCAATAGATTTATACCCACTGCTTTGCTGAAGACTGACCAGATTACTCACTATTCTGCCAACCATATTGTAAATGTTTATATTAACAAATGCATCTTCTGGTAAATAATACTGTATTGTTGTTATCGGATTAAATGGATTTGGATAGTTCTGATACATTGTAAATGATAGCGGTATTACATCTTTATCGATTGATAAAATTGCTTCACATCCGATACCTAAAGCACCCATGTTAATACCATCTTCACCAGATCCAACACACGGTGAATTCTCTGCTAATGTAAAATCATTGCTATCTGGATTACAAAACAGGGGATCATGGTCAATATTTCCACTGCCTTCCCAACCTCCTAATATATTTGAAAAAGAAATATCTACTGAACCAACAACCTGTTCTGGCTCTCCTGTAATTAAGTCTCCTTCATTCCAAATAATAGAATTTATTAACGTAGCGTTACTACTATCATACAGA
>CAYOJL010000019.1:0-25571 GCA_964404235.1 uncultured bacterium
CCGAGTCCTACTACCGGGATGGTGCTAAAATAAACAATTTTTCCAATATTATTATTTACGCGGCTATAAAAATAGGTCTCTATGTTCTCTCTGTTATATGTATTCCACACTTCAAAAAACAAAACAAGATTAGAACGTTTAAGATTATATCTTTTTTCATAGTGGATAAAGAGCGAATGATAGTCCGGAGTTCTATCTTTGTTGAACTCATCCAGGTATAATATTTGCTCATCAGCAAGTACTGAAGCATTCAGATCGATCGGTGTATAAGGACGCCCTCCGAAGTACGACCATCTGATAGAGATCTCCCAGTCTGTATTAGGCCTATATCCACCAACAATATTAAAAATGTATCGATAGTTGTGGTTCCTATTTCGTTTTATTCCATTGTAATCAGTAAAGGTCGAATTAAACATGGACCCGCCAACAAGACCATAAAAGTTTTCGGCTTTCTTTTTTTGGATCAGAATTTCTAATCCATCAGATAGCGCAGTCCCACTAGATACAATTCCATTATACATGCGAAGCTCATCAAATAAGAATGTAGGATCATTGTGAAGAGTTGCATCAGGTAATATCGGACTATTAGTATATTTTTTTTGATAGGCAGATACTGAAAGTTTTGTGGATGGTGTGATCATATGTTCCAGGCTTAGAGAATGCTGATAAGCATTTACACTTTTCAATTTATTTGATGCATCATTTGCAATATAGATAGGCGGAGGATTTTGATTATAGACTCCAGCATTGAATACAATATTTGTTTTTCCTCGAATGATCTCATAGTCAAGATTGATCCTAGGAGACCATAGATTGATCTTTTCGTAATCATTGTGATCTAAACGAAATCCAGTGGAAAAGATCAGTCTTGAAAATAAATTCTTTTTTAGCGTTAAAAATGCTGCATAGTTAGTGGTTTTAACGACCCTATCAAACGCGATCTCATTTATAAAAAATTCGCTTTTTGTTAGTTTGCGATAATAATCATAATATGTTTTATTTACCTCCGCATCAAAACCAAACTCCATTTTAGACCCTGGTCCTAATTTTAAATGATTTACTTGGCGTAAATTCTTAACATCTGTATCCTCAATAATATTAAATACTGTTTTTCCTGTATTGATATTTAAAAAGTGAGCATCTGAATTTTTTGTTGAATTGGAAATACTAGTATTTGTATATGCTCTATTGTTCCAGATATGTTTGTAGTTAATTCCTATTGTATTTTGATCATTCTTTAATTTTCCATGTTCTGTTTCTCCAACATCAATAGCACCATCAATATCTCTATCATATACACTTCCTCCATAGACCATTAGTATTGAAAAAGCATTATAGATATTTGGCCTAAACTCTAACTTGGCCTGGAAATCACTATAGGAGGGCATCCCACCGCTAGCATTTATTGCATTAGCTAAAAGATCAAGATAACTCATCCTGTACGATGCAATGTAGGTAGATCGATCACTTAATGGTCCTTCAATTAATAAACCAAGACCTCCAACTCCAACAAATCCTTCACCCTCGATATTTTCTCTGTTTCCAGATCGGTATGTAATATCTCCAAAACTTGATAGCTTATTGCCATATTTAGATGAGAAACCATTACTGAAAAAATCAAGACTCTCTACCATATCACTATTGATCAATCCAACAGGGCCATTCGATCTGCCATCGGCCTGTTTAAAGTGGGACACGCTTGGAATTGGAATATTATCAATGATAAAACCATTTTCAGTTGGTCCGCCTCCTCTTACCATCATATCCTGACGGTTTTCACCTACACTTGCAACACTTGGTAAGGTGTTAATAATTCGGCTGATCTCCTGTCCAGTACCAGGATATCTTCTTAATTCATCTCTATTAAATGATACGACCTGGTACTCTTTTATCATGGAACGTTCAAAGTATGACTCCTCAACGATAACATCATCAATTTGAATCACAGAAGATTCAAGTTTAATATTTAAAAATTCATAGCCATTAGGCCGTACCCATATATCAGCCTTATTCTGTGTTTTGTAACCCATAAAGCTGATCGTAACTGTGTAGTCACCCATTGGTATTTGATCAATAGTGAAATATCCTTCCTCGTCTGAGACCGATCCGATATTAGTGGATTTAATTATTATATTTGCACCGATCAAAGGCAGCTGGCTATCAGCGTCTAGGACCCTTCCCTTTACTATACCTGCAGGGTCAGACTGACAAAGTAAAAAACTGCTGAAAATTATTATAAATAAGAAATATTTTATTCGCATAGAGATGAATGGTTTCTGTATGATAGATATTTAAAGCGGATTTAGAGCGGAAATCTGATATAATTATTTTAAATAGATCACTTTTTGAGAATTATTTTTTGTATCGATATTCAGTCTTATAAAATAAACCCCATTACCAACCTGAAGTCCCATTTGATTTATACCACTCCACGAAATAGAATGATCACCTGGGCCCATATTTTCAATTGGTATATTTAATATTTCTTTGCCAAGCACATTATAAATGGTTATAGAAGAGTTGATTTGCGACGACAATTTGAATGGTATCCTTACAGAACCATTAAATGGATTGGGATATGCAGGAAGTAAAGCATGCTCCTGTGGTATAACCACACGATCTTGATCATCTGGATCAAGGAAATTTGTATTTTGATTAGCTGGAGAACCATATTGTTGTGAACTTGTCCAAGACTCTGGTAATGAATTATCATAGGTTGGATTGATCAGTTCAAGAGTTGGTCCTTCTCCATCAGCCTCGATCGGCCAGGGGTCATCATCATCATATTTTACAGAATCCATTAATACCTCAAGATCATCATATATCCTAACCTGGTCACCACCTCCGCCTAACCCAAAATCAAAAGGTCCAATTACGGGTATATCATTTGGATAATTATCATAGAATAGACCAAGGTCCTGTGCGATAATAATATATTCATCACTATTGATAATGGTCTCATCAGGTATAATAAAAGAATGTTGATCATTATCGTCTTTCATTACCCAATTTGAAATGTCGATCCCCATTTCACCAGGATTATAGAGTTCGATCCAATCACCCGACTCATGATCGTCATTTGAATTATAATTGATCTCATTGATCACGATCGAGCCTGGACTAAGTTCAGATGGGAGAAAAACTGCTGTTAAATAGAACGGGTCTGTTATATCAACTCTCATAGTACTACTTGAATCAGGGAATTGTAACCAGTGACTAAATTCAAATCCATCATTTTGAATGGCTTTTACCTCAACTGGGATAGTAGGAAAGTAATACCCTTGCCAGTTTGACCCTGATATATCCAATGTATTTAATTTGATCGATCCTCCAGTTTGAGGGGTGATGCTCAGGGTCACTTGTGCAATATTAGGGAGATCAAATTCATCGCTAAGATGTCCAATGGTCCTTATCCGTCTTTGATTACCAAAATTTTCCATAATATTCAACCTGCTTTCCCAATTAACTGCAGAATTAGGCCAATTCCCATTATTATACCACCTCTCACGATGGTCTGTGATGATACTTGCAATATTACCCGATATCGAATCCAATCGTTCTGTTATGAATTCTGGTTGAAAAATAGTGTTCAGCATATCACAATAGATATTAATAAAACAATTCCTGAAATAATTATTTTCCATCATTCGCCTAAAAAGAAATGTACTCCAGGGAGGATTAGGCCATCCAGGGCCATAGGGTTCAAGAGCATAACTTAATGTATTAAAATTATATGCACCAGCATCCCAAATACCAAATCCAAAATCAGTGTCATAAAGTATCCAACGCCATTTTCCTCCAACCCTATGATCTCTCCAAAACTTAATGTTGTTCCCTGGCCAGTCCCTATTATCAACGAAGATCTGAAATGCTTGATAGCTCATATATGATTCTATATCGATCCAATTCTCCAATGCATTTTGAACCAGCGGATCGGTCATATCCTGACTCTCTAAGTAATTGAGTAGGATCTGATAATCCGCATTTGTACCGTGTACTATATTGTGATCATATATTCCTTCGATATCTAATAGATCTATATGCTCAGGAGCAATAGAGTGTTTTGAGGATATAAAATGTTCATTTACTTTTTCTCTGATATTTTGTATCCCCCAAAATTCACCATTGATATAAAGAATTGCTGGTCTGTATTTCTGGAAGTCAATATCCAGATCAGTCGCTAAACTTGTAATGAATCCATCTCTAAGAACAGTTGATTCCCAGTCATTTCCTGAATTTCGAATTACAAATGCCTCGTAGCTTTCTATATCTGAATCAGGAAATAATTGATAGTCAAAACTACTTGGTCCTATATAGCTTCTTGAAAATATTGAAAAAGACTTTTGTGGGAATGCCCTGCTCCAACCGCCAAATATCTTTACACCAGCATTTGCTCCGTAACCAGACCCGTCTGTCTCTAATATCTCAAAATGTATCGGGCGTTCCCAGTCCTCCCAAAAATTTGCGCCGAAATAAGGAAACTGCCATTCAGCATTAGGACCCATGACATACATTCCGGTATCTTCATCAAAAAAACTATTAGGGTCCGTACTGATGAATATTACTGGTAGATCATAAGTTTCTTCACTCTCTAATATAAAGGTCCTTGATTCTATCTCTGAGGGTACCCATTCATCTAAAAAAGCTCGTGCTCTTATTACTGTATTAGAATTAATAACGATTGGGTATTCATATGGAAGGTCTTCTGTTGTTGGGGCTTTGCCATCCATGGTGAAATAGATAGTGGCTTGCTCATTAGGTATTGATAATTGAATAGATAATTGGTTTTGGTCGTAGAAACCGGATCCTATAGAAAATTCTGGCACTGTTAATGCTCCAATGAATGTTGATGTTGAGTTTGAAGTTCCTGGTGTTGTTTCATTGAATAAAGCCCAAGACTCTCCTTCCAATATCCTACCAAAAGACATATCTGTTTCTATATATCCAGTAGCAATAGAATCCATAATGATCTCATCCGGGTCACTAAGCACAATTGATTCACCATCTGAGCTAATTTTAAAGTTAGTGTGTAGGAACGTATCTGGTAGTTCTAATACATCATTAGGCTCAAGTGTATTTTCTATTTCTACTCCATAGCCAAGTGTTAGAAAGGGTATGCAGCTTAGGTCAGATGAGGTATTTGAATAATTATGTACCTCGACAGCTAATGTGTTTGTTCCTGCTAATATAGGGAATTGATCTAGGTCTATTGATATCTCCTCGGGAGACCCACCTGAGTAGATCTCTGCTTCATGCAACGCAGTAGTGGTTGTATTATAATAGACCGTGGAACCTGGTGTCCCTAAATTTATGCGAGCAAACTCTTCCCCATTCAAGTAGGCAATGTATCCATCATCGTAATCTATATGAAATAGAGCTTTCAGAATAATAGATGGGTCACCAACCTCAAAGTTTTTTCTTACATATACAGATACGACTTGTCCTGTTTCAGTATTATCATCATTATCCCCATAACCAAAACCACTTTCTCCGGTTGACCAAAAATTTATATCAGTTTCTGGGGTCTCCCAGTTAGAAATAGGGGCGCTATTACCGATCCAGTACGACCAAGTGTCACCCCAATCGATCTTTGCATCCCACTGGACTATATTATCTCTACGATCTTTAGCAGATGCAAATAAAACAAAAAAACTATTTGGCTGCAGATGGAGAGTTGGGAATATCCATTTTGATAGATCTCCAGGATCATCTGTTATACCAAAGCCCGCAAGATTGATAGGCTGATCAGTTGTATTGTATAACTCTATCCAATCTGGTGTATCACCATCTTCATCATAGAATGATGAGCCATTGCTAGATACGATCTCATTTATTTGAACACTTTGCCCAACCAGAAATGTAAATGTCAAAAGATAAATAAATACTCGATATTGCATGATCCAGTTATATAAATAAAATTAATCGCCTAATAAGAAAGACCATAACCAAATGAGAATAAAGGATCGTAATCTGAGTCCCCTATATTCAATGGGAGTTGTGATGTATCCTTTGGCCAAGAATAGCTAAGTTTTCCTTTAGGTGCATGATCTCCAAAAATAACATCAGCAATACCTTCGCCAGCCATGCCTGGTAGCCAAGCAGCCAAGAAACCATCCCATTTATCGATATGTTCATTAATGATCAATGGCCTTCCCGATAACATCACCACAATGACCTTGCTATCAGCTTGATAGCATTTTTCAAGAACAGCTTCATCAAAGGGGCTCAGACCAATGGTCGGGTTATCTCCATACCCTTCAGCATAAGGATATTCGCCAATTACAGCAACCACAGTTTCTCCTTTTGATAGATTGTCTGCCCTGGGATCATAATTGACCAGTTCTTTGTTGTTCAATGCTGAGGATATTGCATTTAAGACACTTGTACCTTCAGGCTGAAAAGGTTTTGCTCGTTCAATCGCTAACATCTCTTGCTGATCTACTTGACCATCAGAATTCTTATCCATGTCTTTGAGCCAGTTTTCAGCACCACCCTTATCAAACTTTCTATCATAGATACCCTTCATAAAATTTAAGAGTTCAGACTTTTTGACCTTCCCATCTTTGTTCTCATCCATTATTTTTAGATCAGGTGTAAATCTTCCTTGCCATTCAACAGTCCATCCACCATTCTGCATCCCTAGATTATTTGCTCCAGAGCCAACAACTGTAAGGTTTTTATTTTTTTCAAGAGGTAGGATATTGGATTCATTCTTAAGAAGTACCATACTTTTTCTGACTGCTTTCCTGGCTAATTCCCTGTGTTTTTCAGACCCAACATGACTTGCATATTCTATATCACCGTAGGGTTCATTAAAAAGGTCCAGGTCATATTTGACATTTAGTATCCTGCTTACTGCATCATCTATTCTTGACATTGGGATAGATCCTTGTTGAATAGATTCTTTTAATAGTTTAATGAAGGTTTTATAATGGTTTTGCCCATAGAGTGAACCTGGTACCATTACAAGGTCGATCCCTGCATTAATAGAAGTGATTATATCAGATTTATAATCCCCAGGAATTTCATCTATACCCGCCCAGTCTGTAACCACTAATCCATCAAATTGTAGTTCTTCTTTTAAAAGATCATTGATCAAGTATTTACTACCGTGACATTTAACACCGTTCCAGCTATTAAAGCTGATCATGATCGTTTTCACTCCTGCATTCAATGCTTCTATATAGGGGGGTAGATGTACTTTCCTCAATTCTTCTTCTGATATACTGGTATTACCTCGATCGATCTTATAAGTATGCATTCCTTCCTGTAATGTTCCAGTCTCCCAATTTGTACCACCATCACCTATAAAATGTTTTGCACAAGCAGCAATTTTTCTATCATTAAATACACGGATATCATCTTCATATCCAGTGATCGCAGCATGTGTCAATCGTGTGACCAATTCAGCTGATTCGCTGAACCCTTCGTATTGTCTACCCCAACGGTCATCTTGAGGTACAGTAATACATGGTGAGAATGTCCAATGAAGACCAGTTGCTGCCACTTCAACAGCAGTGGCATGATTGATCTGATAGATCAGTTCAGGATCATTGGCGCAGCCAAGTCCAATATTCTGCGGGAATATAGTTGCACCTACAACATTACTATGGCCGTGAACAGCATCTATCCCATAGATCAGTGGGATCTTTAATCGTGTTGAAAGAGCCTGAGTTTGATAACGATTTACCATATTGACCCAACCTTTTGTTGTGTTATCATCAGGTACTGAGCCACCACCACTAAGTATAGATCCTAGAAAATATTTGGCTATGTCTTCTTCACTATCTAGCATTCGTTTATCAACCTGGGTCATCTGCCCAACTTTTTCATCCAGGGTCATTTGTTCAACAAGCTTCTGTACAAAGGCGGTCCTTTTATTATCAACATTTGCACAGCTGTTAAAACACGTAATTAATATTATTAAACTGATTATATTATTGAGTTTCATCATTTGCATGGGTCCTTCTTTTTACTATTTCCACAGGAAGTAGTGTGGTGGTTGAATTTAGTTTTTTGTTTTTATCATCTTTAACTCTAGTTCTTAATGATTCAAGGGTTGCTTCTGCTAATACATCAAGATCAGTATCAATCGTGGATAGTTTTGGATAAAATACTTTACTATAGGGCATATTATCATAACCAACGATACCAAAGTCGCCAGGAACTCTAGCTCCATTTTCTAATGCAGTGTGTAAAAATCCAAGAGCCATCTGATCATTTGATGAGAAGATACCTATATTCGTTAATTCCTTCTTATTTATATCCTCATATGCTGCTTCCCCAGAATTGAAAGAGTAGTTTCCCTGGAATTCCCAATTGATCTCATATCCTTTTTTGCGTAGTGCATCACTAAAACCATTTTTCCTTAAATTAGCTTCCCACTTGATCAGAGGTCCAGTAATGATGCCAAATTGTGTGAAGCCAGATTCAACCAATGTTTCTGCAGCAAGCCTACCTCCCTCATAAGAATCAAAAGTAATGGTGGGAAAGATGTTCCCATCAACAGGAGCTATGGATACAATCGGGTATTCTCTAGTTTTTTTTAAGATCATTTCATAGTCCTCACTTATGAGAGTGGGTGCCATTAATATGATCCCATCATGGAATTTAGATACTAGATGGATCTGGTCGACCAAGTTCTTAGAATGCTTTGCAGAATGAATACTGATCTGTATGTTCATTTTTGATGCGATCCTATCAAAACTTTCATAGAGGCAAGAATAAAATTCTTCTGCATCATGCTGTGTAACTAGTGCGATATCTACAGGTATATCTATATTGCTATATTGATTGATCGATGCTTTATAACCTAGATCGCGCGCTGTATGGATGATCTCATGGACACTTTGCGATCTACCCTTTGCCTTCCCTGAAAGCACCCTTGAAACAGTTGCTATAGAATAACCTGACCGGGTTGCTATTTCTTCTAACTTAATTCTCATTTGCAAAAAAATTTAAACTTTATAAAAATAATTTGCATAGCTTTATTTTTTTAAGTTAGGTTTACTTAGCTTGGGCAAACCCAACTCTAAACAATTTTCTGATAAATTATAGACGTTTTATGCAAGAGATATTAGGTTAAACTATGGATAATTTCGCACTTTTAAGCTTTTTACTGGCAACGGCTGCAGTTGGTTTTTTTACTTATACTATTGTGCAGCGAATGAAAAGATCAGATAGTCCAACAGAAGAATATTTTACTGGTGGTCGTGCATTGACCTGGCCTGTTGTTGCAGGATCCTTATTATTAACAAATCTATCTACTGAACAGTTAGTGGGCCTAAATGGTGATGTCTTTGGTGATAAAGCGCTCGTTGGAGTTGCCTGGGAAGCTTTGGCTGCTTTTGCAATGATTGTAACGGCATTGATTTTTCTTCCCACATATCTTGCTAGTGGTTTTACTACGACTCCGGCCTTTTTAGAAAAAAGATTTGATAAAACAACCCGATCTATGGTCTCAGGCCTTTTCTTATTCGGATATGTGACAGTCCTTCTGCCAGTGGTCCTTTATACAGGTTCACTTGCTCTTAAGGGAATGTTTGATCTTGAATTTCCAATCTGGATGATCGCTGCTACAATCGGTGTATTGGGGAGTTCATATGCAATTTTTGGAGGACTAAAATCAGTCGCTGTAAGTGATACATTGAATGGGGTAGGATTATTGATCGGTGGCTTGGCTATTCCGGCCTTAGCACTTGCTAAACTTGGCGATGGATCATTTATGGATGGTCTTTCAACTTTATTCAATTCAAAGCCTGAGTATCTTGCAGTATTGGCCCAAACAAATATAGATGAAAAAGTTGTAACGGTCCCTTGGCCTACGTTATTAACAGGTATGATGTTCATACAGGTCTTTTATTGGTCAACGAATCAGGTGATCGTTCAGCGTGCAATGGCTGCCAAAAGTCTCGCAGAAGGACAAAAAGGCGTCCTTTTTGCATCAGCTATGAAATTGGTTGGTCCCATCATGCTATGTTTGCCAGGAATAATCGCATTACATTTGGCCGACATAAACATGTTTGGTGAAAATGCTTTGGTCATAACAAAACAGGATCAGGTCTATGGTGCTGTTGTCAAACATGTTCTACCCAGCTGGTCAATAGGGCTATTTGCAGCTGTCCTTCTAGGTTCAATACTGAGTTCATTCAATAGCGCATTGAATAGTGCATCCACATTATTCAGTTTGCAATTCTATAAAGGATATTTGAATACCCAAGCCACAGATGATGAGATCGTTAATACCGGAAAACGTTTTGGCATGGCCCTTGCGGTAGCATCTATTATCATTGCCCCCTTATTAGCTCAGATGGAATCTATATTTACCTATTTACAAAAAGTCAATGGCATTTATAGTGTTCCAATCATTGCAATATTCTTACTGGGTATTTTCACAAAACATATACCCGCTATAGGGGCAAAAGTAGGTATGGCAGTGGGTTTTTTGTTATATGCTTATTTTGTGTTTTTCCCGATAGAAAATCTGCACTGGCTCCATATGTATTTTATTAGTTTTACATGGTCCATAATGGTAATGCTTTTCATTGGATATTTATATCCAAAGAGCGAAGCAGAGATAGCTGCAAGTGAGGAAAGGGAACCTGCACCAGTGGACATGACACCATGGAAGCACGCCAAGAATGCATCTTATGCAATTATGGCCTCTACAGTAGGTATATATCTTTTACTATCAATGATTTCAAATTAATCTCTTAATTAAATAAAAAATATGGAGTAAAAAAATGAATAAAATGTTAACAATGATCACAGCTCTTTTAATTCCGGCCCTTTCTTTTGGCCAATTGATCGATGGGTTTAATTCAGTACCTGATACAAGCTATTGGGATTATGAGATTTCTGCGAGTGCAGATAGTACCCTTAGCTTTGTTAATGCCAGTTATGTAACAGACCCTTTAGAAGAAGGTAGCCATGCATTGCAATTAGATTACAGCGCTCATAACATAGAAGGTTGGGGTGGATATGCAAAAATATATCACATGCACCCTGACGTCGCCAACGGCGGTACCTATGATTGGTCCGGCTATGATTCACTATCTCTAAGCTATTACGTTTCAGTAGCTCAATCAGGAACCAACAATGTCGAGTTCAGATTAAATCTGAGTGACTATTCAGGTGTGTCTGATGATACATATACTGGTCTTGGAGAATATTATTATTCATTTCATAATGTCTTGAGCTCTGAGCCAGGTTGGAATACGATCACAATGCCACTAGTTCGAAATGATTCTTGGGATGGCGGCGGTTGGAATTTAACCGGATGGGCAGGTGACTCAGATGATGGACAGCTAGACCTACATGCGATCGGAGGGTTTCACTTTGAATTCTCAATTGCTGGTAGCGGTGAGGGTGATCATACTACAGGAACAGTGGTTCTTGATAATATGACCCTGACCGGGTATCAAGGGATGGATCTTGTTATCTTTAATGGACTTAATACACCTCCAGCTTGGGAACTATTTTCATGGAGTGGCGCACAACTCTATGTTACAGAAGGTGGAGGATTCGATGAGGGTACAAACGCTCTTACATTCATACAAGGAGATACATGGTCTGGAGCTGGATTCAATATGAGCCCTGAAGTAGATCTATCAGGTGGTGGTGAGTGGCTTAGTGATTCAATTTCATTCCATATGCATTCAGAAGAAAGTGCTCCGACACTAAGACTTCAGTTTGAAGATGGAACAGACAAAGTTGGGTTGAACTTCGATCCAGAAGCAGATGGTGGTTGGCATCACTATAAATTTGCATTAGCAGATTTCACTTATTGGGATGGCTCAACCTCTTTTGATACGAGTTCTATAACTGTTTTTCAGGTAATGGGTGAAGGAAATGGATCTTCAGGAAGAACGTTTCATTTTGATAATGTGTGGACAGGGCACCCTGATTTTGATGTGATCGCACCAGATGCTCCTCAAAACATTGGTGCTGTTCCTGCAAATTATTACAATCTTGTAACTTGGGCTGATGTAAGCGGTGAAAGCGATGAGTTTTATGATGTTTTTGCAAGTTCAGAACCTATCACTGATATAGATGGTAGCGGGGTCGAGCTGGTTGCATCTAATGTTTTAGAAGGTTCACAAGCTGCAGTTCATTATCTTTATTCTCCATTAGAAGATGCCCCAGTTTCATATTATTATGCAGTTGTATGTGAGGATGCGGCTGGTAATCAAAGTGAGTTAGGTGTTTCCTCTAGTTCTATTACGAATACCGCTCAAGGAATTCCAACCATATCTCTGGATGTACCAGCGAACTTTGCTGCCGATGGAGATCTGAGTGAGTGGGAAGATGTTATGCCTTTTGTTATAAATCCAACCACTGGACATGTAGCAGTTGGGTCTGTTGATAGTGATGACGATCTAACCGGTACAGTTTATTTTGCAATAGATGATGATTATCTTTATTTCGCAGCTGATGTCGTAGATGATTCTTACTATCATGGAGAAGGTGACTGGTGGAATCAGGATGTTTTACAACTTTTCTTAGGTCTATATGATTGGAGAGGTCCAAAGCATACGACGATCAATAGAGGAGAAGAGCCTGATTATATTCTTTATGCAAATGAAGTAGGGCTTCATCTGGATATCTCCAATGGTGGTATGCTTGCAGCACCCGGTAGTGATGATTACTACTTTGAAGGATTTGATCCAGACTATGCCACTGAGGGTAGAATATCTTTAGATTCAATTGCAGCGGCAAATAATGACACTAGATTTTATCCTGTGAATGGAATGCGCATTCCTATAGATATATATTTTCATGATAATGATAATGGCACTTGGGAAGGGAATATAGGTTTCTCACCTTTTGCGACAGATCAACAGTGGAATAATCCTCGTGAATGGGCATATACATGGATAGGTGATCAATCAACTGTAGCAGGTATAGATGATAATGATTTGGTAGCTGATGATTTCATCCTATATCCAAACTACCCAAATCCTTTCAATCCAGTTACTAATATCAGGTTCTCTTTACCAGAGGATCAATTTGTAAAAATGAATATTTTTAATATGAAAGGGCAATTGGTAAATACACTGGTCAATGAAAAAAGGCCAGCAGGAGTTCACACCATACATTGGAATGCAGGGAATGCAGCTTCAGGTGTATACCTTTATCAATTGCAAGTTGGTAATAGATCGATCACCCAAAAAATGGTCTTAATGAAATAGGGACAGGACATTAAGTAATAAAAAGAAAGGCGGGTTAATGCCCGCCTTTCTTTTTGTATCTTTGTCAGTAGATATGTAATAGTATATTTTTAGTCTAAATTGATATCAATTCCTTTTAAGAAAATGATCCGACCCATCCTCTATAGTCTGTTATTATCAGTCACTATCTGCCAGACAACAGGTAAAATATCTGGCTTGGTTATTGATAAGAATAAGACAGATGCCCTGCCTGGAGCAAATGTTTATCTTGAGGGGACATCCTACGGTACAGCCTCTGATGAAAATGGTCGTTTTAGCCTCATAAATATTCGCCCAGGTAAATATGTTCTAAAAGTGGATATGATCGGCTATAAATCTATAGTGATGCAAGAGGTGAATATATCTGTCAATCGTACTTTTTCTTTAAATATTGAAATGGAGGAAACAGTTCTAGAAGGTGAGGTCGTTACTGTAGAGGTTAATAGGTTGGCGCAAAAAAAAGATCAGACGGGTACCATAAAAAATATTTCGGGTGATGAAATTAATGCTCTGCCTGTAGAGAATGTTGGTGCAGTCGTCAATATGCAAGCTGGAGTTGTTAATGGCCATTTTAGAGGTGGGAGAAATACTGAGGTCACCTATATGATCGATGGAGTACAGGTAGATGAGGCTTTTGGTGGAGGTAGTGCAACGGTTGAGATACAGCCTGAAGCAGTCCAGGACCTCGAGGTCATCACAGGTACCTTCAATGCAGAATATGGGCGTGCAATGAGCGGTGTTGTAAATATTGTGACAAAGGATGGAGGACCAACCTTTGAAGGGTTTTCATCATTCGGCCTTTCAACTTTTTCTACAGATAATACGGATATATTCATAGGTATCTCTCCTGATTTAAATAGAAGTAGTGATTTTAAATTTAATTTAGGAGGTCCGATCTTTGGTGATAAGGTAACCTTTTTTACTAATTTTAGATATCAGGATAATTTTGGTCATCTGAATGGAATAAGACTTTTTCATGTTGATGATTATTCAAATTTCTACTCTGGTGATTCTTTGTTATGGTATTCAGAAAAATCAGGTGATGGTAGTTACATTCCTATGAATTCAGGATCAGGAATCTCATCTCTAGTTAAACTTACTTTTAATTTTATTAAGGGTATTCGTTTTTCAACCCTTTATTCTTACAGCGATGATTCTTGGATGGGCTATGACCATGGATTCAAATATAATCCTGATGGAAGAGCTGGTTCGATAAAAGAAACAAAGTATTATGCATTTCAACTTAACCACATGATCTCACAGGACCTATTCTATGAGCTCAAATATTCAATGACCGATAATTATTATGGTAGCTATCTATTTGAAGATCCATTGGATGCTGGCTATGTACATGATGCATATTTTGATAGTTATGGACCAGGATTTTTAACAGGAGGACAATCAAAAGATCATACAGTTCGTAAAATGATCGATAAAACTTTCAAATTTGATGTAACATGGCAGGCGAATCACAACCATAGTTTTAAATCGGGATTCCATTATTTTTTACATGATCTGGATAATCAATGGCATGCGATCAGAAATAAATTTCATAATACTGCAAGTGACTCTATCTATGAGCCGATCATATTTGGAGATACATCAGCCTATGCTGATGTTTATAGGGTCAAACCAAAAGAAGTAGCTTTTTATATACAGGATAAAATGGAATTTGATGACATGGTCATTAATATTGGAGCACGTTATGACCAGTTTGACCCTGAAAGTGTTTACCCCTCAGATAGGAGAAATCCAGCAAATCAATTGATCCTGCCTGATTCAATGACAAGCTCTTATCCTCAGGCTCCTATTATTGAACAGGTCAGTCCAAGGGTGGGTTTTGCCTATCAACTAGGTAACCAGGCTGTTCTGCATTTTAGCTATGGGCATTTTTTCCAGATGCCACCCATGTATGCAATGTATCAAAATCATAGTTTTTTGGTTGATCCAAATGATTATGTGACCCGAATGGGTAATACATTATTAGAACCAGAAAAGACCATCACCTATGAGCTAGGACTTTGGCAAGAATTAAGCAGGCAAGCAAGTTTGGACGTGGCTCTATTTTATAGAGATATATATAACTTGTTAACCACCAAGACCATCTCCACATATAATCAGGTTAAATATGGACTCTATTCAAATAAGGATTATGGAAATGCTCGAGGATTAGAGGTCAAGTTGGATATGGGTTTTGGAGCAATGAAAGGGATAGTCAATTATACACTACAATATACCAGAGGGAATGCAGACTCTCCTGGGCAGACCTTTGATAGAGCAGGCAATAACCAAGACCCAGTGAATAGATTCATTCCTATGAGTTGGGATCAGCGCCATACGCTTAATGGTTCATTGATGTATTTAAAAGAGAACTCAGGTATTACTATTACGGCATACTATAATTCAGGCTCTCCTTATACTTTCTCGCCGCAGACCGAGAGTGTTCTTTCAAGAATAAATCTATACCCTAATAATGATTATCGTCCTGAGAAATATTCTGTTGATGGTGCTTTATACCGTCATTTTGAGATAAGAAAAGGTCTTAAAGCTACGCTGGAAGTAAATATCTATAATATATTTGATAGGCTAAATGAGGAATGGGTCAATGGCCAGACCGGTAGAGCCTATACTGCTGTAATTAGAGAAACAGATATAGCGTCACATAGAAGTGATTTTAATGAATATGAAGACCGTATTCAGAATCCTTCAATGTACTCTTCTCCAAGATCGATCAAGGTTGCTCTAGGAATTAACTTCTAATGAAAAGTATAAGATCATTCGTCCTTTTCATCAGTTTGTTCTCCTTCATTTTATTTGGTCAGGGTAAGGAGTATGAAGGCCCAGAAGATCCAGCTGGAGATCCATCTGCACAGAGAGAAGGTTATATGTCGGGCAATCGAGTTCTTATATACTTTAAGAATACGACCGAATTATCAGACTGGCCTGCAGTCAATGCTTCTCGTTGGCCAAATAATACTAATGGCCTAAAGATGTTGGATGGAATAGGCCTTTTAGTAGGCGCTAAGGTCTATATCCAAGATGATAGCTTAGAAACAACAGTAGACACAATACCACTTACAGAACTTGTTGATATATATACAGAAGATAAGCACACTCTATATTATCTACAGACCAGCTACAGAGAAGAAATGGATCTTGATCCAACTGGGACAGTTGAATGGGGTTTTTATCCTGTCTTTGGATATTTCAATGAATCCGGTGAGTACCCAGCTGTTTCTAATATTGAAAATTCATGGCCATTAAATGGATGGCCATCCACGGGTTTTGAGACTAAATGGCCTGGAGAATGGAATGGAAGGTTTGGTCGTGGAGTGACCTATGCGGACCAAGAATGTTACTATGTCGTAAATGATGCACAGGACCTTGAATATCTTGGTGCTGAGGATAATGTAAAATATTATCCTCGACCTGGCAAACATATTGGTGACTTAAAGCCAGATGTGACCAAGCAATTGGGTGAGCCTTGGGGAGGTCTTGGTGTAAGAGTTAGTGTCCGCGGATTTCAATGGAATAATCCACAGGCCAGAGATGCGATCTTTTGGGAATATTCTATTGCGAACATTTCAGATTATGATCTTCGAGATGTTGCTTTTGGGTATTGGGTAGATAATGGCATTGGCGCTGACAATGATGATGATCTCGGATATTTTGATATTGAGATCGATATGTCCTATTCATGGGATATCAATGGTATAGGATTTGGTGGTCTTCCCACTGGTGTTATGGGTTTTGCATACTTAGAAAGTCCTGGCCTTGCATATGATTATCAAGATAATGATGGCGATGGTTTGACCGATGAAAAAAGGGATAATGAGCCAACCGCTATCATTGGCCCAACAGACGGAATAACAGATATAGATGCATTTCTTGAATATTATAAGCTTGAGCTTGATGATCTTAAGGAACATTGGGATGCTGATGAAGATCAAGACTGGGAAGATGGTGAAGACCTAAATGGAGATGGTATATATCAGTTATCTGAGAATTATGGTGATGATATTGGTATCGATGGTGTTGGTCCTGGTGAATTGAACTATGATGGTCCAGATGCAGATGGGTCTGAATGTAATCATAGACCTGACTTCACAGAAGGAGTTGGTTGTGAACCAAATTTTAACACAACAGATGTTTCTGAATCAGATATGGTTGGATTGACATCATTTCGTATGTTCCCAATTCCTAGTCATGCAGCATCAAATGAAACTGAATGGTTCAAGAATGACCAGGTCATGTGGGATATCATTGGAGGCGACACACTTGAAGAGTTTGAGGGAAATATATCTAACCTTGTTGAAGTATTTGCTTCTGGACCGTTTCCACTTTACCAAGGTCGTGTAGAGCGTATTTCTATGTCAGAGCTACATTCTTATGACCCGCTTGCAGGGTTGAACTCTGATGATCATACAGCACCAGCCTTATATGAATTGAAACGAATTGTTCAGGTCATCTATGAAAAGGATTACCGTTTTGCGCAGCCGCCAAAAATGCCGACCCTCACAGCTACCTCTGGTGATGGAGAGATCATTTTGACCTGGGATGATATCGCAGATACTCGTACAAGAGATCCATTTGTAGGAAATATAAATGATTTTGAGGGTTATAAGATCTATCGGTCTACAGATAAATATATGGCTGATCCAGAGATCATAACAGATGGGTATGGTACACCCATGTTCAAAAAGCCAATTTACCAGTGTGATATGTTAAATGAAGAGCCACATAATCCTAATGAGACAAATGATATGGTACACCAATGCAGTGGTTTTACTGATTTTGGAATGGTGAATGGAGCAGGCTATAACCTTGGAAATAATACTGGTATCAATCATATATTTGTTGATAATACAGTTCAAAATGGTCGGACCTATTATTATGCGGTCGTGGCATATGATTATGGTGCTCCTGATATAGGGCCAGGAATTTCACCTTCAGAGAATAATGCTATTATTGAACTGGATGAATATGAGAATATTCGGTCAATAGGGAAAAATGTAGCAATTGTTATTCCACACCAGGCTGCTGCAGGCTATGTTCCACCAAGCGTAGAAATGGAAGAAGCAGATATATTAGGATCAGGGTACATAACCCCTATCATTAGAGCACAGGGTAGTCTTAAAGAGGGGCATAGTTATGCTGTTACATTTGGGGTAGACACTATTGCTACAGTAGGTGGCTATGACCACGGGTTTCAATATGTCACTGATGAAGTTTTGGTTTATGATGAAACAGACAGCACTTATCTTGTTTATACAGAAAATTCATCTAAGTATATAGGTACGAATCTAGTACTTAGAGATACAGTAGATGATATTGTTAACTATTGGACACTCAATCCTTTAGGTACAATATCAACAGATGTATTCGAAGGTCTTCAGATTGAGATTGATGATTATATTGAGATTCCCGAGTATAGTTATTCGAATTCTGGATGGATCAATGGCAATGGTATTATGAGGGTAACTCCTTCTGGATTTGAAGGAGTCAAAATGGCATGGAAGTATCAAGTTGTGTTCACGGATAATGATTCAGCTTTTGTAGGTACTGCCACATCGGGTTATGTTCGTGATGAGAACGGAACGTCCATTGGTAATCAAAAGATTACAAAACCTGCCCTAAGTTTTTATGTTCAAAATACTTCATTTGTGGATTCTGCTGGTAATTATGAGATCATGGATATGGTTGTTTATGATCTTAATGATAATGATACCATAGATATATTTATTGATAAATTTTTTGTAGGGGCAACCAACGGCATACGTTGGAGAGGAACAGCTTTTATTCTAGATTTTCAACTAGCGACAGAAAGTACATTTCCTCAGCCAGGCGATGTATATCAATTAGATTGGAAACGACCTTTTTATCAGACTGATACTATCCGATTTACTGTGAATGAGAATCAGGGTCTGGATACGGATGCTCTTACAAATAGTATGGATATGATCAAAGTGGTTCCAAACCCATATGTAATGACAAATATGATGGAAGAATCAGTAACAAACCCTTACCTGAACCAGAGAAGAAAGTTATTATTCACTCATATACCTGCAGAGTGTACTATAAAGATATTTACTGTAAGTGGTGTTCTGGTAGATGAGATAAAGGTCAATAATGAACCAGATCAGGGAATTATTCATTGGGATATGCTTACAAGGGAAAGTCTTGAGATCGCAGCGGGTATGTATATTTATTACATTGAATCTGATGTGACCGGTGACTCTAAACTTGGAAAATTTGCAGTAATAAAATAATGAGATATTTGAGATACATATTATTCATTACTTTATTTATAATGATACCATTACAAGGCCAAATGATCAATCGATATGGTACCACGGCTGCTAATTTTCTAGAAATTGGGGTTGGGAGTGATGGCAATGCTATGGGTGAGGCTTACGTAGCTGTTACCGATGGACTTTCATCTATTTATTGGAATCCAGCAGGTCTGGCAAGTCTTAAGGATCCTTCCGTCTCATTCATGATGCAACCATGGATAGTTGATATTAATATGTTGTTTTCTGCTGGCGCTGTTATTATCCCCGGTTTTGGTAATCTGGGGTTTGGTATCACTCAAATGAATTATGGTGAAATGCCAGTTACAACACTAGAATATCAAGAAGGTACTGGTGAAAGTTTTACAGCAAGTGATCTGGCAGCATCACTTACCTTTTCAAGGAAGATCGTATCTTGGTTTGCTTTTGGATCATCTCTAAAATATATAAGGTCAAATATTTGGCACAGCTCTGCCAGTTCATTTGCAGTCGATCTAGGTGTATTGGTAAATACGAAGTTCTTTTCCTTTACTGGAAAAGATGAACATGGAATGAATATTGGAATGAGTATTTCAAACTATGGTACAAGAATGCAATTTGATGGTATTGATATTTACCAACCTATTGATGTTTCAGAACTTGAAGAAGGAAATTATGGGGATGTGGCAGGACAGTTCAGACCTTCAGAGTGGGAATTGCCTTTGATCTTCAGGATAGGTATTGCATTAAAGCCTATAGTCAATAATTTTACTAAAGTGACATTAGCAGCCGATGCATTGCACCCTAATAACAATTCTGAATCGATCAACTTAGGTTGTTCAATAGATAATACTATCCCAGGTTTTGGTGTGTTCAGTTTAAAAGGGGGCATGAAAGCTTTATACATGGATAGTCGCCAATATGGTTACACAGCAGGTTTGGGATTAAAAATGTTCTACCTTGGTAATCGTTCCTTATCAGTTGATTATGCTTTTAAGGGCATGGGGATCTTAGGGGATGTCCATGTATATACAGTCGGTTTTTCATTCTGACCATTTATGTTCCGGGCTCTGTCCTGTATTATTATTGTCGCTATCATAGCGCCTAGCTGTTCTAAACCACAAAGAATAAAAGATGATCTAGTACTCGCATTTATTGGAAATAAGACCATTACGATACAGGATTTTATACGTAGATCTGAGTATACCATAAGGCCACCTTATTGCAGTCGATCTAATTATTTACATAAAAAAATAGTATTGAATTCTTTGATAGCGGAAAAATTAACGGCCAATGAAATGGAGCAGAGAGATGATAAACTGTTAGAAAGTTCTCATTTTCAAACCTTTCTTAAAGGAAGAAGAGAACAAGCAATGCGACAAATATTTTATAATGATAGTTTTTACAATTCAGTTACCATACCTGAAGAGCAGATCCATAAGAATTATTCTTTCGCAGGCAGAACGTTCCAAGTGCATTATATAAACCTTCCAGATATTACAACGACCCAAAAGGTTATAGGGCTGGCGGAAGAAGATGTCTCTTTAAATTCAATATATACAAATCTCTGGGAAGGAAGTACTCCTTCAAGGGAAATAGATTGGTTTGATAAAGAGCCCGATATCATTCGTGATCAATTGTTCAATGTTGATATAGAGAAAGGGGCTCTTTTAGGACCATTTGAAACAGAGGTAAACAATTATCTTATTATGGAGGTGGTAGGCTGGGTCGACCAGCCAGTCATTACAGAACTTGATCAACAAACTCGTTGGAATGATGTTAACAAGCGACTTACTGAAAGAGCTGCTACAAAAGACTATTTACAATATGTGGAAGAATTGATGTCTGGTAAAAACATGGAACTCATTCCAGACGTGTTTAGTGCATATTCTTCTTTGGCAATGGATCATTATCTAAAGGATGATATGGATAAGAAGAAAGCTTTGAATAAGGCGATCTGGGATGATGTTGAAAACATAGAGTTGGAGTATATTGATAAAGCACCTGGAATCGATCCATCAGATATATTATTCACTTACGAGAATAAAAATTGGACCGTTAAAGATTTCAATGATCTATTGAGATCACATCCTCTGGTATTTAGGAAAAAAAAGATGAACAAAGCAGAATTCCGCTCTCAGTTGAAATTTGCAATGGCAGATCTACTAAGGGATATGGAGATCACTAACATTTGCTATGATAAAGACCTTGATGGCGATTGGCGGGTAATTTCCAATGTAGGTCAATGGTATGATGCGTATGCTAGCAAGCGTTATATTGAAAACATGGATACAATTAAATCTACATCTCAAAAAGAATTACTAGACCGTTTAGATCCCGTTATCGATTCTCTACAGGAAGTATATTCTCAAAGGATCAAGATCAATATGGATGCTTTTGAGAAAATAGATCTAACATCAACTGATATGGTGGTTACCCAGCAAGGCCTACCATATCCAATAGTTGTACCCTCTTTCCCTATAATAACAACTGATGATCGATTAGATTATGGTTCAAAACTGGAGTAAGTAATGCGTAGGATTTTTATTATGTTTTTATTCTTATTTGTATGTTATGCCCAGAATTATAGGGGTGCTGAACTAAGGGCACTAGAACCAGTGCTCTATGGCAAATTTGAAGCTAGAATAAAACCTGCTCAAGGTGATGGGATGCTTTCTTCCTTTTTTACTTACAATGATAGCTGTTGTCAAACATCCCCATGGAATGAGATCGATATAGAACTTTTAGGAAGATATGAGCATGTCATCGATTTTAATGTAATAACACAGAGTTCCGATATTCGACAACATTACATTCCTTTTAACCCACACCTAGATTTTCATACATATGGTTTTGAATGGACACCCGATTATGTGGCATGGTTCATTGATGGTAATGAGGTCTATAGACAAACTCAAGATCACATTGCAGCACTAAGCTATCATCAGAAAATAATGATGAATATATGGAATCCCGTATACGATGATTGGGTTGGAGTTTGGGATGAGCAGATCCTACCTCGATTTTCCTTTTATGATCATGTGAGTTATGCTTCATATACTCCAGGCGAGGGTGACGTTGGCACTGATTCAAACTTCACTTTTTTATGGAGAGATGATTTTGATTTTTTTGATTCTACACGGTGGGAAAAAAAAGATGATCACACCTGGGGCGGTAATCAAGCCCTTTTTGTTGAAGAGAACATAGTGTTCCAAGATGGTTACATGATCCTTTGTTTGACAACCATTGAAGGAACAGGAATGGTAGACAATGCTGTCCCTGTTGCATTGTGGGCTAGACATGACCATGATAAGATGGAGATCAGATTTTCAGAAGAATTAGACCCTGCTAGCGCTCAAGAAACTTCAAATTATAGTATTGCTGGAGTTTCTTTCGATGAAGCAGTGATAAATGAAGATATGAGAACGGTTATACTAAGTATGAATACAGATTCGATCAGTGCAACTAGTATGGGTGTGTTTAATATTTCAGATGATAATGATCCTCCGAATACAGTAGACTGGCAAGTTTTATGGATATATGACCCTCAATCATTGGAGTATGTTCTTGTAAACACTGGTGGCGATACAGATGGTCTATATTTATCAGATCAGGTATGGGGTCCAGATAAAGAATATGGACATGAGGGTGGTAATTATGAGGTGGTTGATGATTCAATAGATATAGGGGGGACCTTAGATGATCAAATATACCGATCATCTTTGAACCGGTTAGCATCATATAAGGCAAGACTTGTTCCAGGATATTACAATATAAAGTTAATGTTTTCTGATAATCATTATTTTCAACCAGAAGATCGAATATTTGATATTACTATTGAGGATAGCCTCTGGGTCAATGACCTTGATGTGATCGCTGAGGTTGGTGTCATGAACGCACATGAAATTATATTAGAAAGGGTTGAGGTTTTTGACGGGGTATTAGATATGTATTTTTCGGCAGAGATATATGGTACAGGTTATGACTTTGCAGGGCCCTTTTTAAATGGTCTTGAAATAAGTTTAGATGAAGCATTGCATACTATATCCACGGTTCCTGATCAGTTCAATATTGGAAAACCATACCCTAATCCATTCAATAGCACTATTAAAATACCAATAGAGGTTATGAAAGGAGTCCAGGTCAAGATCGATGTCATTGATATAAGAGGTAGAATAGTTGATACAATAATTGACCGTGAATTATCAATTGGAAAACATGAATTAGAGTGGAATAGTAATAGTCATGCTAGTGGTATGTACATTATCAGAGCAACTTTAGATAAGACGAGTTACAATGAAAAAACACTATTGCTTAAATAGAGCTATAATTTTCTTATTATTTATCATACCTATATTGGCTAAACCATATCGGGGTGGAGAATTAAGGACCTTAGATACTTTTAGATATGGAAGATATGAGGTAAACATGAGGTCAGCAGCAGGTAGCGGTGTCCTAAGCTCTTTTTTTACCTACAGGGACTTTTGGTCTGAAGGTTTAAATGGATCTCAGCACTGGAATGAGATCGATTGGGAATGGCTTGGAAATCATGATGATAAGATCCAAACAAACCTTATCATTCAGAATAGTTGGGACCTCCCGGAGTTGGTAGATACAGATTCTGACCCACATGAAGATTTTCATACTTATGCAATAGAATGGACCCCGGACCATGTATCATTCTTTATTGATGACGAGTTAGTACGGTTTGTTAATAATTTTTATGCTGATTCACTATATCATTACCAGAAGATCATGATGAATATCTGGCAGCCTACCTACGTGGACTGGGTAGGTGAATTTGATTCAGATATATTACCTGTATATGCTTTCTATGATTGGGTAAAATATTATGCTTATGTTCCTGGATCTGGCAATGCAGGGACAGATAATAATTTTATTCTACTTTGGACAGATGAGTTTGACTATTTTGACCCAACCCGCTGGGAAAAAGCGACGCATACTTTTGATAACAATAATGTAGACTTTATTGAACAGAACGTGGTCTTTAATTATGGATACATGATACTATGTATGACCACACCTGGGAATACTGGTTATAGTGGAGACCCTTTAAATATAAAGGTCACTGAAGTACCAACGTCTTATTTCATTGGAAATGCTTACCCAAATCCATTCAATCATAATGTTACTATACCCATTATTATGAACGAGAATGGAGCCATACAATATGCGATCTATGATATAAATGGAAAGATGATCGTAGAAGGTCAAAATAGATCTGAGACCTCTGGTACTATAAATATTCATTGGGAAGGTCTAACATTTCAAGGGAAACCAGCGCCAGCAGGAGCCTATTTTTTTAAATTAGATGGCAATGGTGAATCTCAAACAAAGAAAATACTTTATCTAAAATAATGTTGAAAAATAGAACCGGAGCAATATCTTTTATTATTATTCTATTTACTTGTGGTGATACTGAAACCAATAACACTTCTAATGAGATAATAATTCAATCTTCACAATGGGAGGAAGTATGGACTGAAGAGTTTGATGGGGAATCACTAGATGGATCCAAGTGGAATATATTACGCTGGAGACCTGGCTGGGTAAATAATGAACTACAGGCATATACAGATAGAGATACAAATGTATTCATAGATAATGGGAATCTTGTTCTTCAGGGACTGATCGAGCCAGGATATTATGGTACTGACTATACCGGAACAGAGTATAATGCTGATTATACATCTGGAAGGATCAATACGGATGATAAATTTCAATGGACATATGGTCGATTTGATATTCGAGCAAAACTTCCAAAAGGAAGAGGTTCATGGCCTGCGATTTGGATGCTTGGAGAAAATATATCAACCGTTGGATGGCCAAACTGTGGAGAAATAGATATAATGGAGCATGTGGGTTTTGAGGATGGAGTTATTCACGGGTCGATACATACTGAAGATTACAACCATAGTATCAATACACAAAGGTCTGGTACTACATTCATTAATACCGCTACAGATTCATTCCATATATATTCATTAGAGTGGGGTCCAACCTATCTTCGTTATTTAATTGATAATGAATCTTATTTTTTCGTATATAATGACAGCAATGGAGATGTGGCAAA
>CAYOJL010000020.1:0-24875 GCA_964404235.1 uncultured bacterium
AGATGGTGTTAAAAATCCATATCCTTTTGAATCGTTGAACCATTTGACAGTTCCTTCTTTTGTATTACTCATTCTATTTACTTCCTATTTTTAGTTTAATTTGTACTGGCATCTTATATTTGATTGAAAAGTTATAAAATTTTCAATTTTATATTAAAGAGCGCCCCAAAAGTACACATCCTCTATCAAAAGACAATAGATATCCTATCACAAAATAATACCCACATATGTGGGATTATTTCTTTCCTAATTTCTAGTACAACCAATTATTACAAAAGGATAAAGCTCATAGGTGATTTCAATAAAAGACTAATACTATACACGCTAGGTATTTATTCATTTGGTCTTCTAATTGTTGCCGTGTTGGTCTATATACAATTTTTTTGATTATTCCATAATTAAAAAACCCTGCTACTGCAGGGTTTTAAGAGGATATTTTGTGTGGAGCTGAGCGGGATCGAACCGCTGACCTCATGACTGCCAGTCATGCGCTCTCCCAACTGAGCTACAGCCCCATAACACTTAATATTATTTTACTCATTTGGCCCATCAGGCTGTCCAGATTCATATAATTTCCTGGAAGCTAGGTTCAATGGAGCCTTGACCAATTTATCTACTGAGATCATAGCAAACATAGAACCTGTTGTAGGATGTATGGCCACCATATCATGATATTCGTATGCATCATCAATATCGACCAATTTGAGATCAGCATTATTCATATGAGTAAACCCGAATTGTCCTTTATAATTGATCTTATACCATTCGTCCTCGTCCTGCACATGCTCGAACATATCACCTTTACTGGCAATACCTACGATAGATCCATTTGGACGGCTACGGATATGAGCCTTATAGGCTTTGATAGCCACATCATATTTAGGCTTTAACTGCTTGACACCTTTGATCTTTACAGATTTAAAATTAGCCTTGAAGGTCCTTGCTTCTTCACGAGGAACTGATATCTGGTATTGTGTATCACGAAGGATCACAGGGAATGTTTCGTTCTCCGGGTTATACCTCCCTATATCTGTAGGAGTGAATTCCACTGGAGAAGACGATTCAGCCATGATATTCTCTATGACGGATGTTGTCTTTAATTCTTTTTCTTTTGCTACCTGTATCCTTTGAGCCTTTTTGATCTCCATCTTCTGGCTGGTCATTTGAACGATCTCTTTCATGAGTTTTACCTGCTCAGATACTCTTGATTTATATTCATCAGCCGTTTCAAATTCATCATGAGGAAGGAACATTGCAGGATTTGCATCTGTAGCAAGTTCATACACGGTCTTGACCCTGATAAAATTGGAATATGGATCATCTTTTTTATTCGTTTGAGTTGCTTTTGGCTTAGCTACTTTTTTCATAGCAGCTATATTCACTTGATCCTGCTTTGATGACTGAGATTTATTTTCTTTTCTCGCAATAACAGGAGCTTTAACGGTCATTTGAGCCTGTTTATTATTTCCCATATTCACAGGAGCTTTAACAGTTAGAACATATTCAGGTTTTTTAGCTTCTACCTTTGGTTTTTTACTTCTGTCCTTATCTACCTTGACCACAGCACCTGTTTGTTGCTTTTTTGCTACCGCATGTGCAGGCACTTGCGGCTTTACACCACCGCAACCGTTGATCATTGCTAGGATCAAAATTGATATAGAAATTTTTGATATGTAATTAATATTCATAATTAATACTCTTTTTTAGAGGTCCTTGACACAGCGAAAACCAAAATTGGTATCCCTATAGTCAGGTTTTAGTTTATAGCGCCTTGAAACATTGCAGAATACATCATTGCTGAACCAGGATCCGCCCCTTACTACTTTCTCCGTACCATAGTCAGGTCCTTGTGGATTTTCTGTGTTAGCGATCTGGAAGTAATCATCATGGTACCAGTCTGCACACCATTCCCATACATTACCACTCATATCATAGATACCAATAGCATTAGGTTTTTTCTTCCCTACTGGTTGCTTGCTCTGTGTATTAGCCAGATACCATGCTACCTCATCAATTCTGTTCGATCCGGAATAGGTCTGATCCCCTTCTGCATAAGCACCACCGCGAGCCGCATATTCCCACTCTGCTTCTGTTGGCAATCGTTTACCAACCTTGCGTGCATATGCAATTGCATCAAACCAGGAAACATTCTCAACAGGACATTCCATACATCCTGTATAATCAGACGCATATTTGCCCATAACGTGCCTGTATTCTCTTTGGGTCACTTCGGTTGCATCCATGAGAAAGCTATCTAATTCAATGGAATGTTCTGTCCTTTCTTTTTTCTTATCATCTATGCCTGTGCGTGTGAATTTTCCACCATCAACATAGACCATTCCATCTGGAACTGTAACAATACGGAAATTGATTATCTTACCGATTATGAAATCCTTATCTATAAGAAGCCAATTGATCTCATTATTCTTCCCAGGAAGTACATTGGCACCAAGGTCACCCTCCGCATCATTAATGAAGGAATAGGTCTTACCATTATCCAGTGTATAGGTGAGCGCAACCTGGTCACCTCTATATAGTTTTCCAGCCATATCGTACTGGACCGTTATTGAAAGACCGTCCTGTTTCGTACGGACATTCTTGTAAGTTTGCGCTGAAGCAACTGTAAAAGAAAACAGCGCCAGCATCAGTATATATTTTTTCTTCATAATAATCAAATTTCTAAGGAATTACTTAAAAGTGCAATTAAAATTAACATTTGAAACGATTAAACTTAAAATAAAATGAAAAATAATTATTATCATGTAAATTTAATAATATTTGTATTTATAATTTTTCTTTAAAGAATTCTATCATCTTTTTATAAAGATGCTCTCTAGCACCACCACCATAAATACCATGGCTCCGTGCTGGATATTGATACCATTCCACATCTTTTCCTGATCTAAGTGCTGATTGGACAAACTGTATTGTATGTTGAGCATGGACATTATCATCTTCAGTGCCATGCATCAGAAGAATACTACCTTTCATTCTATTCATCCATGATATTGCACTAGTTGAATCATACCCTGCTTTATTCTCCTGTGGCAGTCCCATTGAACGTTCTGTATATGCTGTATCATATAGCCTGAAGTCCGTACAAGGAGCAATTGCAACACCTGCTTTAAAATATTTGGCATTTCTTGTTAGCATCAGACATGTAAAATAGCCTCCACCGCTCCAGCCCCAGGCACCGATCCTTTCTGGGTCAGCATATCCGTTCTCCACCAGATAATTGATCCCTGCGATCTGATCAAGGGCAAGATATTTTGACATATCACCATAACTCAGATTCTTGAACTCTTCTCCTCTACCACTCATACCACGCGTATCCATTGAAAATACAATATATCCTTGTTGTGCAAGATATTGATCCCATGTAGAACCCCAACGATTCCAGACGATCTGTGTCCCTGGCATTCCGTACCCATGTATAATAACCGGGTATTTTTTACCACTATTGTAATTCGGAGGTAAGATCAGCATTCCATCCAATGTTGTTGTACTATCCAATGATGGGAAATGTACTATTTGGGGACTTGACCATTCATACTCTACAAACTGTTCAATGTCTGTTTCACCCAGCACTCTCAGCGCTTTTCCTGTTCTTAATTCTTTTAAAATTATTCTTCTAGGCTGTTCCATATTTGAAAAAGTATCAATAAAATAATTTTTAGAGCCTGTTATTCTAACAAAGTGGCTACCTTTTTCTGGTGTGATAAGTTTCAGACCAGTACCATCATAACGAATAGAATACAACCTTCTCTCAAAGACGGTCTCTTTGTTTCCCATGAAATAGATCAACTTATTTTCCTCATCAATATGAATGATGCTTGAAACTTCCCACTTTCCTTCGGTTATTGGCCAGGTCCTGGAACCAGAATGCTTGGACATCCATATATGCTTATACCCAGAATTCTCTGATATCCATACGATCTTACCATCATCTAGGAATCGTATTTGTTCATGATTCTCAAGCCAGCCATCAGGATCAGACTCTGATAAGACCTTTATGGATCTTCCAGTGGCACGATCTGCAACATACATATCCCAGTTCTTCTGTTTACGACCCATTTTGATAAAGGCAACTTTTTCTTCATTGACCCATTCCATCCATGGGAGATAGTCATAGTCGACATTTGCACCTTCTACCCATTTTCTTCCTGCTCCCTTGATCCGAATGATACCGATCTTTAAGGTAGGATTGGTCTCACCCGCTTTAGGATAACGGATCTTCTCTATGGATGGATACTGCCCCAATTCATTGATCATTGAGAACTCTGGCACCATAGATTCATCCTCTTCCCAATATGCAATGGATTCACCATTAGGGGACCACCGATATCCATCATATCCTGTTAGTTCTTCTTCATACAACCATCCAAAATGTCCATTGGATACGGTCTCAGAACCTGTGGTAGTAAGTTTTCTTTCGCGATCTCTCTGGAAGTCATACATATAAAGATTATTATCTTGTCGCACATATGCAATTCTTTCACCATCAGGCGAAAATTTCACATTTCTAAGGCTCTTATTATTATCTGTAAGCGGTAATAATATCTTTTGTGCCATATCATAAACAAAATAGGTTGAGATATGTGAATACCTCCATATTTTCTTAGAATCTGTCCTGATAAGGATCTTTTCACCTGTCTTTGATATGGTCAGACCATCTACGTGAATATCATTTCCACGCCAATTAAGTGCTAGACTATCTAAAAATAAGGTTGTATCCGCTTTTATCAGGTCCACTTTGAACCATTTTTTCCAATCATCCCCTCGACCACGGATCAGAACAGCATCCTCGTTTGGAAAAGGTATGGTCCACCCGATAGAAGCGGTTTTAAATGGTGAATTCAGTACTGCTTCTTCGTAAGTAAGCCATACTCCCTTTACAGACTGCAATGATAAAAAGAGCACGATAAGGATCCGTATCAAATTAGTTCCCGTTTGACTATTTTTAGAAAATCGACCATCATTTCAAAACTAAGTCTACCCGTATTGACATTTCTAGGGCTAGGGTGGAAAGCACCAAAAAGAATGAGTCCATTGGGTAATTCATAACGAACACCATGCCCAAATTTATAATCTTTCATTTTAATTGGGTGTGTTTTCCTTACAAATCTCAAACAGGAATCAAAACCAACCTTACCAAGACCCAAAACCACCTTTAATTGTTTTAAAAGCAGGAATTCTTTTGCTAAAAATGGTTCACAGTTCTCTTTTTCCTCGGCAGTGGGCTTATCACCTGGCGGAACACACTTAACAGCAGGAGTTATATAGCCATCAAGCTTTAAACCATCATTCCTATGATCGGAATTAGGTTGATTCGCTAATCCTACATGATGCAGACATCTAAATAAAAAATCAGCAGATCTATCCCCAGTGAATACTCTGCCAGTCCTATTACCTCCATGTGCAGCTGGAGCGAGGCCTAGTATTAAGAATTTAGCATCAGGCTCTCCATAGCCTGGTACAGCCTTACCCCAATAATCCCACTCTATATATGACCTTCTTTTCTCTCGTGCGATCTTCTCTCTAAAGTCAACTAAACGTTCACATTTTCTACATTCAATAATATTTTTTTCAAGTTGGATCAGGCTCATTATTCAGAAGAAAGAAGTACCTTTCCAAAATTTTTCCTATCGCCAATATACTGATGTGCATCGGATGCTTGATCCAATCTAAAAACGGAATCGATCACAGGATCTATCGTTCCATCTTCCAGCCACTCAAAAAGTATCTTGCCATATTTAGCAACGAGATCTTTTCGTTCCCTTATCATTCCCAAATGAAATCCAAATGCACCTTTATTTTTCATCATCATATGTCTTGGACTAAAGCTGGGCATTTTTAAGAACTTGGATAATATTTTAAAATAATTCCTTTTTGGTCCTGTTACTGCTGTAGAAAAACCATAGGCACCTACCCTGCCAAACTCTGATAAACAAGCATAGCTCTTTGCAAGCTCCTCTCCTCCCAGAGAATCCAATACAAGATCCGCCCCTTTTCCATCAGTCATATCCATTACTCTATCACTAAAATTCTCTGACTGATAATCGATAAGCTGCTCCACCCCGAATTCTCTTATTTTAGGATGTTTACCCCCTGAAGCGGTACCAATGATGTTCGAACCGATCTTTTTTGCTATCTGCAAAGCTGCAATACCGACTCCACCACCGATCCCATGTATTAATATAGTTTCATCCTCTCTTAGACTACCCTGATGTATCATCATAAAATAGGCTGTTAAATAGTTCACAGGTATAGCAGCAGACACACTTAACCATTTATCATCAATAACAAATAATTGTTCAGCAGGAACATTGACATGAGTAGAATAGCCTCCTGACCTACAAATACCGACAACCGTCCTACCCACCATTGATTGATTTTTATCCGACCCTGCCTTGGCTACGATACCAGCTATTTCCATTCCAAGTCTGTATGGGGGTTTGAGTCGTGTTGTGTATAGTCCCATACGACTCATGATATCAGCAAAGTTTATACCGGAATATTTTATTTCTACCAAAACCTCATGCTCTTTTGGTCCAGATAATGAAGCAGATCTTAGCTCCAGAACATCTGGTCCACCATGACGTGTGATAAATACGGATCGACAATCATTCATAATCAGCCATATAGTTTAAAACTTCTTGCTCATTGTTTCATCAAATACCATACTATAAATTCGCCAGCAAAATTCTTAAGTAATATTTAAAAATTTATGGTAATAACCTTATGAAGGGACTTTTATGGCATTAATGACATCAATGCGTGAGAGAATGCACGTGGTACTATGGGCTCTACTTGCTCTTTTTCTTTTAAGTATGACCATAGGTGGTCTAGTTGGTGGTGCAAATATCATTGACCAGCTATTTGGTAATGTAAATCCTCAAACGACCATTGCTCGTATAAATGGTGAGAACATATCACCTGATAATTTTAATAATCGTGTCAGTCAGCAACTACAGAATTCTAGAACCGCCGGACAGAATATCAATGATTTTCAGTTGAAACGTGCCAGAGATACAGCATGGGATCAACTATTACAGGACGTTTTGGTATCACAGGAAGTAGAAAGGCTCAACATCACTGCTTCTGATGAGGAAGTTATATTCCACCTGGAAAATAACCCTCCCCCATTTCTTACTCAGAATCAATCATTCCATACAGATGGTAGTTTTGATATGAGTAAATACCTTCAAGCACTTGCAAATCCTGATGGAAATGAATGGGCCCCGATCGAATCTTTTATGAAAAATACATTTATTCCAAATTATAAGCTTCAAAAAATGCTAGATGAAAGCATTGTTATCACTGAAGATGATATCAAATCAGAGTTCATCAAACGGAATATAAATTTTACTCTTACTGGTGCACATATCACTGAGGCTCGTGTGGCCAAAGAAGATGCAAAAGCAACTGAAGAAGAAATTCAAGCAGAATATGAAAAAACAAGATCGGATCATTCACATGATGGCCTAAGATCGATCACATATGTCTCTTGGAAGAAAGAACCCTCGTCCCAGGATACTAGCTCAGCCATGATCCTTGCTACCAAGTTAATGAAAAGGACAAAAAGTGGTGAAGATTTTTCAGCACTTGCAAATGAATATTCAATGGATCCTGGTAATCAAAATACAAAAGGCGGTGATCTAGGGTGGTTCAAACAAGGCAGAATGGTTGAGGCATTTGACGAAGTAGCTTTCAAAGCAAAAAAGGGTGAAATAATAGGTCCTGTTGAATCAAATTTTGGTTACCATGTCATCTATGTACGTGACAATCGTATCGATGAAAATGGTGATAAAGAAGTACTTGCTTCTCACATATTGATAAAAACAGAGATGTCACCTACCACTCTTGCCAACTTGAAAAAGGATGCAACACTTTTTAGCTACGATGCTCAGGATGATGGATTTGATAAAGCAGTCTCTGACCATGGATTGGAAACTGGCTCATTTGAAAAATTTGACGATAGCGGATATTCAGTTACTGGCTTGGGTGGATTAAGAGCTGCAATTCGATTTGCATTCAATAATAAATTGCATTCAGTATCCGATATCCTAGAGAATAATCAATATTTTGTTGTCTGCAAACTAGACTCGATCATACCGGCCGGCTATAAAGATTACGAAGAGGTTAAATCACAGATAGAGATAACACTCAACAGAGAAAGAGTAAAACAGGCTACTCTGGAAGAAGCAAACAATCTACTCATAAAACTTTCAAGCACGGATATGGATCTGAAAGAGTTAATAGAAAGCGAAGAGAACCTTGATGGTTTTAAAGAGGAATCCAAAACACTATTTCAAGGATTTCAAACTATAGGAAGAAGCCATTTTGTTAATGGCGCACTTTTAGATGCCGAACCAGGAAAAATACTTGGACCACTTGAAACAAATCGTGGGCATACTATTATAGAATTAATTGCTATTGCAGAATTTGATTCGACAGCATATCAAGACCAAAAAGAGAAACTGCAAGAGTTGATCTTTACTCGCAGACAAAACGGTTACTTTCAGGCCTGGATGGATGAATTGAAAGAAAATGCAGATATCATAGATAACAGGAAATTCTATTTTTAGAATAAAACCAAGTCAATAAACATCATTCTTTTATATTCTACTTTTTTAATTATAAGTAAATTCCATTATCAATTTAATTAATAGTTGAATGCCATCTTAATAATGCATAAAAATTAGATAATGGCCATCCTAGAAACAAAAATCAATCTAAAATCTGAACAGTTCAAATCAAATTACGATCATCATAGTAAGTTATCTGATAAACTATATTCAGATCTAAAGCAAATTAAACAAATGGGTCCCACCAAGCGAGTGGAGAAACATAAGGCGCGTGGTAAACTAACAGCAAGAGAACGAATTGAAATATTGAAAGATCCTGGAAGTGACTTTCTTGAATTTTCAGAGTTTGCAGCTTACAATGTATATGATGACCATGTACCTGCTGCAGGCATTATTACTGGTATCATTGAAGTATCAGGTCACTGTTGTATCATTATAGCAAATGATGCTACGGTAAAAGGTGGAACCTACTACCCTCTCACTGTAAAAAAACACCTGAGAGCACAAGAAATAGCATTTGAAAATCGATTACCGTGTATCTATTTAGTTGACAGCGGGGGTGCATTCTTGCCTAAGCAGGATGAGGTCTTTCCAGATCGTGACCACTTTGGTAGAATTTTCTATAATCAGGCTAGAATGAGTGCTGAAGGGATACCACAATTTGCGGTAGTAATGGGCTCATGTACAGCTGGCGGTGCATACGTACCAGCTATGAGTGATGAAGCAATCATCGTCAATAAAACTGGAACAATATTTCTTGGTGGGCCGCCACTTGTTAAAGCCGCGATTGGAGAGACCGCAACTGCAGAGGAATTAGGTGGTGCAAAAATGCACACTAGGTTAAGCGGAGTGGCGGATCATTTTGCTGATGATGATAAGGATGCAATCAATAAACTTCGATCAATAATCGATCATTTACCAAATATAGAAAGATCAAAAAATGAATTCGAAGAACCTCAGTATGAACAAAAAGAGCTATTTGGCGTTTTAGAAAAAAATCATCAAAAACCATTCGATATCCATGAGGTCATTGCAAGAATAGTGGACGGATCAAATTTTGAAGAGTTTAAAGCAGATTATGGTAAAACTCTTGTAACTGGTTTTGCGAAAATCGGTGGCTCACCTATAGGGATCATAGGTAATAATGGTGTTCTATTCAGTGAGACAGCATTAAAAGGAGCTCACTTTGTTGAGATATGCTGCCAGAGAAAGATCCCGCTCCTTTTTTTGCAAAACATTACTGGATTCATGGTTGGTAAAAAAGCAGAAGCAGGTGGCATAGCTAAAGATGGTGCAAAAATGGTCCAAGCGGTAGCTACAGCAAACGTGCCGAAAATAACAGTGATCATTGGCGGAAGTTTTGGAGCAGGTAATTATGCAATGAGCGGACGCGCTTATCAACCCAGATTCCTTTGGATGTGGCCTAATGCAAGGATCTCGGTTATGGGTGGCGATCAGGCAGCTAATGTTATGGCCACTATAAGATCTGATCAGGCAAAACAGGAAGGTAAAGAACTTTCCAGTGATGAATTAGAGGATTATAAAAAACCTATTCTTGATAAATATGAGAATGAGGGTAATCCCTATTATGCAAGTGCACGACTTTGGGACGATGGTGTTATCAGTCCAGTTGACACCAGAAAGATTCTGATAATTGCTATTCAAGCTATTAAAAACAGTCCTACACCTGATACTCAATTCCCTGTTTTTAGAATGTAAGTAATACCTTCATGCATCATATCAAGGATATCAAATTAAACATCCTTATGGTGATAGCTATGTTAACATGGGGACTATCATGGACGAATGCTAAGATCCTTGGTCAATACGCCGATGCTCCATTGATCATGGTCTGGAGGTTCTTTTTTGCTTCTCTATCCTTTGCACCATTACTAAAGCTCACCAATGATTCTTTACAATTAACCAAAGATAATATTTATTTCATCTTAGGTAATGCTCTATGCATGGTTTCATATAACTATTTTTATTTTAAAGGAACACAGATAGGCCTTGCTGGTGCTGGTGGTGTCCTCGTAACGACTCTAAATCCAATTTTAACTACTTTATTTGCTAGTTTGATATTTGGTTCTATAATGCAAAGGAAAGACTGGTTAGGTCTTGGATTGGGTCTACTTGGTGGTGCATTCATTATAAGATTATGGGAAATGGATATATCTTATATTGTACAGTCTGGAAACCTCTTTTTCATTTTGGCATCACTATCATGGGTATGCGTTACTATTATTACGTCAAGATCAAAGAATACTATCCCATTCATGGCATATAGTTTTTGGAGCTTTACTTTTGCCTGTTTATTAAGTATTCCAATATCAATAAATGAGGATCTTCTAATTATATTTAATTTTGATAAGGTCTTTTGGTTAAACCTGATGATGTTATCAGTCTTGGCAATGTCTTTTGGTACTTCCATCTATTTTCTTGCTTCTTTAAGATTAGGTCCAAGAAGGTCCAGTTCTTATATATTTCTGGTACCATTAACTGCTATGGGGTTTGCCATGTACTTCCTCTCTGAGCCATTACAATTATCAACTTTATTTGGTGGCGTTTTAGGAATCATGGCAGTCTATTTGATAAATAAAGAATAGTTAAAAAACTAATTTATGGATATACAATGATCGTAAATCAATATAAATATTCTCAAACGATAATAAAGGAACACAATTTCCTCGTTCCTTTAGATTATGATAATGAGAAGGGTAAAAAAATCTCTATTTTTGCAAGAGAGATCTTAAGGGAAGAATATGAGAATAAAAATCTACCTTATCTAATATTCTTTCAAGGTGGGCCAGGATATGAGTCGCCAAGACCGATAACTAATTCTGGATGGATCAAAAAAGCTAGTGAAGAATACAGAGTTTTATTGTTAGATCAAAGAGGCACAGGTCTAAGCACAGCTATATCACAAGAATCATTATTAGAAATGCATGATGAAGATATTGCAAATTATTTGACATTTTTCAGAGCAGATAATATTGTACGCGATGCTGAACAAATCAGAGAATGCCTTATAAAAAATAGTAAATGGTCATTACTAGGCCAAAGTTTAGGAGGGTTTTGTGCGACTCATTACCTATCATTCTATTCCAATAGTCTAGATAAGGTTTTTATTACAGGAGGATTTCCACCCTTAAATGCACATCCCGATGATATTTATCGTGCTACATATAGAAGGGTAATCGAAAAAAATAAATTATTTTACAAAATATTCCCTCAAGCAAAGAACAATGCCAGACGAATTGCTGAACATTTGATGGAAAACAAAGTTTATCTTCCTAATGGAGATCAATTAACCATACAGAGATTCCAACAGCTTGGTCTCAATCTTGGTTTTAGTGATGGTATGGCAACCTTGAATTTTTTATTTGAAAACGCTTTTATAAATAAAGGTTTATCCTACTCGTTCCTAAAGAACATCTTTTCATTACAGACATTTGATACAAATCCAATTTTTAGTGTTCTACATGAAGCATGCTATGCGCAAAAGTTCTCTACAAACTGGTCAGCATATCGTATTCTAGAAGAATTTCCGGAGTTTAAAATTGAGAAAGGAGATGAACTATTTTTTACAGGAGAGATGATATACCCATGGATGTTAGATGAATATCAAACATTGGTACCTTTTAAAAATGCAGCACATATTCTTGCTAAAAAAAGTGACTGGCCTATGTTATACGATAAACAAACGTTGAAGAATAATAAAGTTCCCGTAGCCGCAGCAGTTTACACAAACGACATGTATGTGGACAGGGAATATTCTATGGAAATAGCAGATATTATTCCAAATACAAGTATATGGGAAACAGATTCATTTGAACATAATGCATTACGCACTGATGGTGAAAAAGTATTGGATATACTTTTTAAAAGGATTAAATAAGTTATATCCTTTCTTTTATCTTTTCTAAAACAAGCTTAGGAATCCTTATCGCTCTCCCTGTTGGATTTATAAAAGCATGGACCGTATATCCTTTGACCAATAATTCATTGGAATGACGCTGATAGACATTATAGTCTATAGTTAATTTTGCCTTTGGCATATCTTGAATAGTTGTTTTAATGATCAATTCCTGTTCAAACATTGCACCTTTTAAATATTCACAGTGACTTTCTATAACAGGTAGTTGTATACCATCATTTTCTATGGATGTGACATCCAATCCGATTGAATCTAGTAATTCTGTGCGCGCTTCTTCAAAATATTCAAAGTACCTTGAATAGTATACAATACCCATCTGGTCCACATCTTTATAATAGACCTTAACAGAGTGATCATATTCTATCATGAATCTTCTTGAAAATAGCCAAGAGCATCATATTTTTTTATCCTATTATCTAAGAATTCTTCAGGCTTCACCTTAGATAATAGTTCTATCTCTTCAATCAAGGCTTTCTTTAGAAGATATGCTGAGGATTCAAAATCACGGTGTGCACCACCATTAGGCTCTTCAATGATCCTTTCACATATTCCCATTTCTTCAAGATCTGTCGGTATAGGTTTTAAAGCTTCCGCTGCATCTTCTGCTCGTTGTGCATCCCTGAATAAAATAGATGCACATCCCTCCGGACTAATAACAGAATACCATGTATTTTCCATCATTAACATTTTATCACATACTCCAATACCCAATGCACCACCACTGGCACCTTCACCAATCACCACACTAATAATTGGCACCTTTAAAGATGACATCTCCATTAGATTACGTGCAATAGCTTCACCTTGTCCCCTTTCCTCGGCTCCTATTCCAGGATAAGCACCAATCGTGTCCATAAAAGTAACCACGGGTAGGTTAAATTTTTCAGCTAATTTCATAATGCGTATTGCTTTACGGTATCCTTCTGGACGCATCATCCCAAAATTTCTAAATAAATTCTCTTTTGTATTTCTTCCTTTTTGTTGACCTATCCATGCTATTTTGTAATCATCCATATGTCCAAGCCCTGCAACAACAGCATGATCATCCATATAATGTCTATCACCATGAAGCTCTATAAAATCGTGCGAAAAATAATTGATATAATCTAATGAATATGGGCGATTTGGATGCCTGGCAAGTTGAATACGCTGCCATCTGGTTAAACCTGAATAAATATTTTGAATTAACTCAGTACGTTCTTCTTTTAATCTAGATATAGATTGGAGATCATTTTTACTTGGGTCTGTTAAAGAACCTAAAGATACTATCTGATCATCAAGCGTCTTTATTGGTTTTTCAAAATCAAGATAATAATTGGACATAGCAATTATGGGTAGTTTTTATCTAGCTCAAATAAAATAGTGAGCCCCAGTAGTAATGTAAGGCAGAAAACAATATTTGCAAAAAGAACAGGTAAATTTAAACATAAATAACCAATCATACTCATAACTAAGGATACACCATGTAATATTAGTACTGAATGATGGATTGGTATTCCTCTAGATGATAAACGATGATATGTATGATCCCGGGATGCTTTATGAATGGTCTTTTTTCTTCTGATCCTAGATGAAACAACTAGCATAAGATCAAATAAAGGCACATAGAATATCAATATTGGTACAAACCAAGTTGAAGATTGTATTCCAGTATTTGGATTATAGACTATCGCAGTTGCTGCTAATAAGAATCCGAGAGTTTGTGCACCAGAATCACCTAAAAAGAGTTTAGCAGGATAGGAATTAAAAAAATATAGTCCGATACAGATACCTAAAAGTATAGCACAAAAATAAATAATAATTGTCTGTCCGGTAGATAGTGATATTACCAAAAAGAATGCAGCTGATAGGCCACTCAATCCAACAGATAATCCATCAGAACTATCTATAAAATTGAATGCATTTGTTAATGTGACCAACCATAAAATCGTTATCAAAAGGTTAAGCCATATATCTAGACTCGATCCAGTTCTATATATGAATTCCGGGGAATCAAATATATTGACCTGGACACCTAAATTGATCAAAACTACAGCGCCAATTATCTGGCCGATCAATTTCAGTGTAGGTGTAAGATGTATATAATCATCTATAAGACCAAAGATACTGATGATAAAACCTGAAACCAAAATTGCCCATATCTCTGAATCTTGCCACATGCCAGTAATGATCATCATTATGATCATAGTATCTATTAGCACAATACCTCCAGTAAGAGGTACTGCAGTACTATGATTTTTGTGATCAGCACTACCAGGTATATCCATCAAACCAACCTGCGGAGCAATCTTTATACTAAACCATGCTAAGACCACTGCAATCGTTATGCTACCCAATAATAGGAGCATCACATTATCCATATTTTGAAATTGTTCCATTTATTGTTTCATCATATGCTTACTTTGGGCAAATATTAGCTTACCTACCATTATCATTAGGTAGAATATGTTAAAAATATTTGAATAATCATGAGCAAAATGTTTATTGTAATACCGTACATATGATCTATGCCATTCAAATATAGCTCTTGTTCTTACGGAATGAGAGCCACCCTGTCCACCTATATGTTTTACAATTGAATCAGGATAATAATAGATCTTCCATCCACTATTCTTGGCAGTTAAACAATAATCAGAATCTTCCTGATAAGCAAAATATTGTTCATCAAAGTATCCTATATCATTAATAACATTATTACGAATGATCATACATGATCCGGACACCCCACCCACCTCATTGATATGATCAGGATTCAAATGATTTAGGTGATAACCAGTATATTTTTTGTTAGTTGGAAATAATTTAGATAAACCAAGAAAATATGAGAATACAGCAACAGGGCGAGCGATACCCCTTCTGCAAGAACGTTGAAATGAGCCTGAACTATCAACGACCTTTGGCCCCACAATACCAATTTCTTCATCTGAGCTTAAAAATTGTAATATTAGTGATATAGAATTTGGCGTGAGTATAGAGTCAGGATTCAGTATCACTTTATATTCTCCTTTACTGCACCTTAAAGCTTGATTGATAGCTTTTGTATAGCCTTCATTTCTAGAGTTAGTGATGACACGTGCACTCGAGTATTGTTTTCGAATATATTCTACTGAACCATCTTTAGAATTATTATCCGTTATAATTATTTCATAAGAGAATCCATCTATTGATCTTGGAATAGAAATAAGACAATTGTTCAAATGGCTTTTCGCATTCAGATTAACAATACAAAAAGAAACATCCATATTTGCATTATATCCAGCCAAATGTTTTCCATATTCTGAGACGCCATACCATCCAGATCGCTTCATACATAATTGACTTTGACATTTTTGATTCGCCTATAGTTCGATCTACAAAAATGATAGGCTCTTCTTTTATTTTTGCACCAAGCCTCCATGCGCGAAAATTCATCTCGATTTGGAAAGAATAACCTTGAGATCTAACTTTTTTAAGTTCTATACTATCTAGTAGCGTACCACGCCAGGCTTTGAATCCGCCAGTGCCATCATTTATTGGCATGCCAGTTATAAATCTAGAATACATATTGGCACCATAGCTTAAGATCAATCTGCGAATCGGCCAGTTTACAACACTTACTCCATGGACATATCTACTACCAATAATAAGATCATGATCTTTTAATGCTAATACCAATCTAGGTATATCCTTTGGATCATGTGAGAGATCTGCATCCATTTGTACAACATTATCATAATGATTTTTTAATGCCCATTTAAATCCAAATAAATATGCAGTACCAAGGCCTGCTTTTCCAGGTCTTTCCTCTAAATGCAAGTTCGGATAGTTTGATTGTAATTCTTTGACCTTTACTGCAGTTCCATCTGGAGAATTATCATCTACGATCAAAAGATGATAGTTAGGATCTAATTCAAATACCTGCTCAACCAAACTGCCAATATTTTTTATTTCATTATAGGTTGGAGATATTATTAATGTTTTCATTTATTATTTTTTTCTATAATAGCATTTAGGCAATCATCAATAGATGGTGGGATAATATTAAGCATTTTTACAATTTTATCTGTAATCAATCCAGATTGCAATGGTCTATCTGCATCCTGGGATAATTCTTCCGTTGTAATAGATTTTATCAGTGATGATTTCAATGAGTATTTCTCAGCGATCATTACTGCAAAATCATAACGACTGACATAATCAGAATCTCCCCAGTGAATAACACCTTTAACATTATTATCAATACAAAGTTCAATAATATCTGCCATTGATCTGGTCCAAGTAGGGTTATTATATTGATCATTTACTACTTTTATGTTTTGGTTATTTGTTAATGACTCGATTACCCAGTTTAGAAAACTAGCTTTAGTATATAATGAATCATCATATAAAACGTTCCCTCTTATAACCAAATTATCAGCACTATGATCAAGAATTAATCTCTCTGATGCTAATTTTGTTTTACCATACACAGAAATTGGACAAACTGCATCATCTTCCTTATATGGGCCATTTTTTCCATCAAAAACGTAATCGGTAGATAGTTGAATGATTTTACCTTTGAAAGAATCACAGATATGCTGAGGACCAGCTATATTCACTTCTTTAGCAATTTCTGGTTTTCTCTCACATCCATCAACATTGGTCATTGCAGCAAGATTTATAATAAGATCAGGTGAGGTAGCAGTAATAACCTCATTTAAATAGACCTTATCTTGTATATTAAGTGTTATACCTACGAGTCCATTTGGCACTACCAGGTCTGTACGTATCAAATCAAATTTATCAGATAATACATCATTTAAAGCAAAACCAAGTTGCCCAAATGCGCCCGTAATCAATATTCTCATATAGAATGAATCCTAAATGATTTGAGTATCATGTCCAATTGCCTCATGAAAATAGATTTATCATTACCTGGATGATGAATGAGAGAGTTCAGATGGTATGTTTTATTTTGCTTAGAATCATAGATCAAATATGATCTAAATGGACCACCCTTAGCTTCATTTAGATCAATAGTCTCCCAAATACCTTGTGCCCTCCAGGCTACCTCATTATTATAAAACGTTTTATCCAATTTAAATTTGTATTCATTGAATTGGATATTCCCATAATGATTAACAGGCCAATTCCAAATATACTCCCCAACTGATAGATCATCTTCGACTATATTACCATTTGTCCAACCTATACCTATCCATTGGAAGGGCATCTCCTTTCCAAGCCATATAAAATTGGAATCAGGAGATTTTTTGATCATTTCCCAGCCCCAAGGTAGCTTTAATGTCCATCCAAATTCCATACTTAATGAATCTTCAAGATCTTTATTTCGATCATCACCAAAAAGAAATCTGCCCTGTCGATCTAAGAATTGTTCATGGAATTTTCTTCTTATATTTCCTTGTTTCTCTTTAATTGTCGACATCAACTGTTCAGATGAATTAGCATTAATGATCATAAATAATTGTTTTTTTGCATATACATCCTTTCCCAATATAATTGGATCTTGATTTTGAGTCGAGTCAAATTGTTCTGGCGAAAGTATCCTTTTTACTAATTGATAACCAGGATTAGCAGGCTCACGACTTACTGCAGCAACTACAACTTGCGATTGTGACCTTAAATCCAAATAAGTAATTGGATCAGAAAATTTTAAATGATAATAAGGTTCTGGCTCTGGTGTATATAATGTATCAGTAAAAATATTAGATAAATATTGTTGGATGATCTCACGATCTACTTCAGAACATATGACACGTATCTCATTATCTGCTCCCAAAGCCTCTCGTTTGTTATCACAACCTATCGTATATAAGAAAATAATTATCGGTAGTAGAGTTCTGTATGCTCTAAACAAATACATTCTGGAAATTAGTTTTATTATCATATCAATTTCTATAAACGTGAGATCAATTTAATATGAAGTTTTGCACCATCCATCGATTTACCAGAAATTGCATATTCAACCCTTAAAATAGAATCTTTATTGATCTGGCTTATTCCAATTCCATATCCTATCCATTCATTATCAATCGGATTAAATCTATCTGATCCTATATCAATAAAAAAGGTCATTTGCATTGTATTCATTAAAAAATATGCGATCTCAGAAGTAAATACCTGATACTGTGTCGATCTGAATGCCTGTTCATTATAGCCACGAAGTGTTGATGTACCACCAAACCATTCATATCTACTTTTTGGTACGTTCGATCTGTAATAATATATGCCCTTTCCAATCCACTTTAGTTTAAAAAGCATATTATCTTTATAAGAATAGAACTTATTCATCAGATAAGAACCATGTATAAATCTTGACTTGCCATCCAAACCACCATCAATTGTCAAACGCATAGCGCTTCCATCAGTTGGTAGAAAGCGATCATTGGTATTATCCATTTTGGAAGTCATTGATATTGCCTGGTACTTTGCTTTTTCAAAACCATTTAGAGCACCATTTACTGTTGGGGTAATCAAACCTTTCACATAGCCAATCCCAAAAGTATTAAATATGGGGATATGGGTATTAACCATAGACCGGGTTTCCATAAAAGTATAGGATCCTGAAAAGATCTCATGATGATACATTAGATCAATGCCTGTATTCCACCCAAATGGGTGAGGAATAAATAGACCCATTTTTATAACTTGTGATAGAGAATCTCTTCTCTTCCAATAGAGATCAATATTATCAGCACTTTTAAAATAATTTTCCAAATGAAGATTTAATTCCCCATTTAGTTTCCAATCTTTCTCCGCCTTGGTCATTCCCATGATACCAGAAAAATGACTTTCAAATAAAGGAGAAAAACGAATCAAAGTGCCTAATAGTTCATCACTTATTAATCCTAACCTATATTCTGGCTCTTTATACAAAAAATAGTACCTTGATACTAAATCTTGGCCTATCTGTTTATATTTTTCACCAATAGGTGTGACCCTATAAGGATTCAATATCTGGTTAATGATATTATTATGAATATTGATATTATTGTTGAATATCAAAGAATCTGGCCTTTTATCAGTTTTTATGACCCTATAAACTGATACATCATCATCAATTGAAAATGAAGCTAATTCATAAGTATTTGATAAATGAGAAAAACTATTTGCTATCCCATTAATAGTTTTTAATACGGTATCCGCATTGACTGATCGCACATGGATAACATCATCCTGTGAATAGCATAATGATGACAATAATAAAAAAGTAAAGAAATTAAAAATGCGCACGTACTTCCCCTTGAAACGTGACAAAGTCCTTATATCTATTATCATCAATTGTATTTAACGAAAAAACCATAGATATCGATCTACTTACAAAATAATGTAGTGTTGTATTTGTTCTGAGACTGTTGCCTATAGGATAACCATTTAGTGCTTCAGGCGGTATATATGATGAATCATCTTTTTCCTTAACGTTAACAAAACTAATCTCTGTTTGGAACCGACCAGTATGTTTATATAATATTTTATTTACGAGTTTTATCCCATATGCATTTCCTGAAAATGCATTACTCTGCTGAATTCCAGATTCACTACCAATGATCAATCCAACATCAAGATCAATAGACCTATTATACCTTAGTTGGATTTGAAGATCATTCCACCATCCTGACATAGAACGATCTCTCAGATTTGATATATTTGATCTAATAGAATGTGATTTGACCGTAAGACGATTTTTGATAGCTACATCAGTAAATATTGCTTGATGAAGGTCTAGCCCTACTTCATTGGTTTTGGTGAGATCATTACCTCTAGGATCGAAACCATCAAGAATATTATTATTTTCAAACCATGTCGTAACCCTTCTCTTTCCTGATAAGATAGCTTCTATTCTTGAATTAAAATATGAACGAGATACAGAACTATCATTGATGTCTGTTTGAAAAATACTTTTAATATTGGGATCATAGCCACGGTACTCTTGTTTCGAATTTGCACGTATTACAATATTAGGGAGATCATCAATCCTACTAAGATCCAAAGAAAACTTTTGCATACTTTGCAAATTTGTATTTGGAGTTCTACTACCTGTTAATATAGTATAAGCAATGTAAGAACCATTCGGATCTGAAATATAGGAATTAAATATCGGATCAAATCTATATTGACCTAATCCCACACCTACAGAATCATATACTATAGCACGTTGCTTTGTTAAGGTCTCCTCTTGCCTTAACTGAATTTCCCATTGAATTGGCTGTTTTGCTTTATATTTACCAATATCGATATCTAATAATGAATAATCATGGTCAACTACACCTGCTTCCGATTTTATTCGCTTATTAATAATAATATTTTGTTTATACACATTATCTGTTCTCTTATCAAACTGTATAAAGCCAATAATGTCTTCTGAAGCCCTACTCCAATTCCCTGTTGATAATAGAGACTGATCTTTACGTAGATCCAAGCCAGATCTTATCAGCATATTCTGTTTATCAATATTTATTCCAACACCACTTTTCCAAAAGCGATTCGAAAGCGGATCATGCTCAGCTAAATAATGTATAAATGGAGAATATGGTTCCATATTCAATTGGATTCTACCATTGTATCTATTAAATCTGTTCTGATCATTTTTTACAGCAATAAACTGTAAAAAGGAGTGATTGAAAATTTTACTAGAGAACCTCTGATCTATATTAATTCTTGAACGTGAATTACCGCTTACATCTAAGCTTGCATATTCAAGCTTTGCCGTTCCTATTTGGTCTAGAATGAGTTCAGATCCAAATAGGGTTTGTTTTATTCCTCTTTTTATAGATGAATCTAGATTCCATAATCGAGTATGCATTATATCATTCTCCCTATCCATAGAATGATATTGATTGCCTCGTTTCCAATCCTCTACTGAAAGATTCATTAAAACAGGACCAAGACCTATAGAATCTAATTTAGCCCCTATCATATATGATCCTCCCTCAGAATGGTTTCCATTATTTATGGCATTCCTATCTAATATAGATCCTGAAAATTTCGTATTCAGGCTAATATGATCGTTAAATTGAATCTTACCATTGACATATCCAAATTGATGTGATCTAGGGGCATATACGGTTCGAAAAGGGCTATATAGCTCAACATCTTGGTTCCTATCATTTTGCAGAACATATTTATAATATATTTGACCAAGATCTGATATCTCTCTTTTGTATTCTCCATCAATATCATATTGAAATACTACATTATATCGATTTATTGTATCATTCTCATTTATCTTAGGTTCATATATGTATATACTTCCTTCAAAAATATAATCGCCATCATTATCATGAACTGCGGTACTTAATTGCAAAGAACCATCAGACGATGATTTAAGTGAATCAAGGACCGTATTTTTTATTGATTGATCTTGATACTGATCTGCTTCATTAAACATACCAATTTCTAATAGTCCCATCTCACCCCATTTGTTCTTCATACTTCCACCAATAAATCCCTTATTATATTCATAATCAGAGTATTGGTACTCGATCAATATATCTGTATCGAAACCAATTAGTATTTTTGGAGTAAAAATGATCTCCGCTAGTGAATAGTCAATAGTATAATCATGGTTTTTTCCTCTTACCAGTTCTCTACCATCTACCCAAACCTTTTCAGTACCAGATAATATTATTATTTCTCGATCACCATCTTTGCCTACCAATTGATAAGGACCCTGGTCACCATCCCGTCCTTTTAATTCTAGCATTCTATAGTAGCCCTTAGATTTTGCATAAACAGAAGATCCTGAAATATTATTTATGCTAAAGTAATTATTGATACCTACTAGTTTTCTATTGATATTATTGTTCTTATATACAATATCACCAGCATCTATAGTAAAATTTTTATGGGATAAAGTTAGATATACCTTATCCAATTCATCTAGATCACGTGTTGTCCCTTCTGGCTGAATTGGAAGATCTTGGTCAGTCAAAATACCACTGATAGTCATTTCATCTGTCAGTTTGCCATTAATTTGCATTTGCAAACCACCATTAAGATCGGACCCACCCATAGGTGATAATGATATTTGCCTAAATAGACTCCCTGATGAAAAAACATTTGATCTTTTTTGTCTTTCAAATGAATTATTCAATGCGCTCACCTTTTTCACACTGTCTGTATTTACATGAATATTATCCAATCTAGTCCATTGAGGACCTATAATGGTTGGCAAACCTTTCATTAAATAATTATAGTGAAAGATAAGTCTTTGTTTTTTTAATGAATCATTTAAGATCACCATACCTATTATTGGGTCAATAAGCGTTGGAATAATCATTGAGCTTTCACCATGAATTTTCAAAGATGATTGAATAATAAATTCGTGGCGCAACTTAATTGACAATGTATTTTCGCTATAATATACCGTATCGATTACGCTGGTCGTTTGGTTATAAGACTGGGATTGAAGTAGAAAAATAAATAATAGGCTGTATAACAGCCCTTTCTTATTTAACATCTAAAATTAGTATGTGGTCTTTTGTTAAAACTGCAATAGATCGATTCATCGATCTTATGTCCATAACTGGTATGCTAGAAGCAGGTATGGACAAATGATCACCACTATTTATTGATACTCCATTTCCTTGAATATTGAATACTAACCAGTCATCTCTTAGTGAGACTAAGAATGCTGGATCATCTATTTTTATAATAGTAGAAAATAATTTTTGTCCATTACGACTATAATGTTGGAGATATCCGTCGCAACCCAATAGAGCTAAATCACCATCTTGGTTAGAAGAGATATCAATGAGACAATGCAATGATGAGTATTCCTTTGATAGATCGATAAAGGGTATAGTATTAAGTTCAGATCTTTCAAAAATAAAAATACCATTATAGGTTTTTGAATAGAGATACATTCTACCCCATGGATCAATTGTAGCCATTTCTGGAAAAATTCTCTGTTCAAAACTGACTGTTTGTATTTCATTTAATCTATAATCTAGATAGATCATTTCATTTTCCATTCGATCTATGATCCGAATGCCATTTGGAGCTATACCCATCCATATTAATTCTCCAAAACGGGATTCTTGCCTGGTAAAACCACTTGTTAAATTGATATCACCAAATGGACCTACTTCTAGCAATTCACTTCTATTTTCATCTAATAATAAAAATTTATTTGCTATTGACCAGTTTAACTGGGTGGGTTCAACGCCTAATAAAAATATTTTTTCAGGAAAGGGTCTATATTCTACAATTGATAGCTCAGGTGTTCTACCTAAAACAAAATAAAAACAAAAAAAAAGCGGTAGAAAATAATTACGAAGTATCTGGTACACTTTGATCTAACGGATTCATTAAAAAATATGTCCCAATACATATCATAAGAACAGAAATGATCTGAGCACCAGAAAGACTATCAAACAAATATTTTTCATTAGTACGTATAAACTCAATTAAAAACCTCTCAATTCCTGCAAAAATAAGATATTTAAAAAAATAGCTTCCTGGGACTCTTGGATTATTTCTATTACTCCATAGATAATAGAAAAGTATACCACAAATAAATGTTTCATATAATTGGGTTGGGTGAACTGCTATGTTTGTGGGAGGCAGACCTTCAGGAAATGCCATAGCCCATGGTAGGTCTGATGGCGTACCATAATCATCTCCAACCAGAAAACAACCTATCCTCCCTACCGCATATCCAAGTAAGATCAACGGTGATATGATATCAGCAAATTTTAACCATGAAAGATTACTCTTATTTAATATAATCGTGACGGCTATAATCGCACCTAATAACCCTCCTAAAAATACTAGACCAGAACCACTAAATATCTGTCCTAATGGATTCTGTGATGCCATAATTTGATCCAAATTCTCAATAAGATGATATATCTTTGAACCAACAATACCTCCAACAGCAGACCAAAATATTATATCTGATGCTAGTTTTTCATCATATCCCATATCTCTTAAGTCGCGGTCTAAAAAATAGTAACAAGTATAGAATGCAATAACAAGCATTAGACCAAATGAATAGATCGCTAAACGAAATTGAAAACCAAAGACATCAACTATTCCAAAATCAAATATGACCGGATACACAAGCTCACTCCTTTAAAGTATAATTGAATGTAATAAATAAGCATTCAATCGTAATTCTTCTAGTATTAACAAATAAAACATATTACTGGTTCCAATTCATAAAAATATATTTTTTTCAAATAAATCCAGTTATTAATTCAATATCATTATTGCATTGTCATTCTTGTTATAATGATCAAATCATAAATTGCATGAGTCCACGCTGTAATTCCAAAACCGCGCATAAAATATAAGATACCCAATAATATTCCCGCAAAGAACCTGACCATAAAGATATTAAATGAAAAATAATCACCAAATTCACCAAT
>CAYOJL010000021.1:0-24205 GCA_964404235.1 uncultured bacterium
CCCATGGATCGAATAGCTAAACCCGTTTCTTCTTCCATGGTCGCTGCCAGAGATGACTTTAGATTTCTATGATATTGATTCCCTGCAAGAGAAATATTTGATGAAAAACTTTTAGGTTGAAGTTCATGATGGGCATCAACAACTATCTCTTCAACTTTTATAGTATCTCTTGACATAGATATTGTGCCCAAGTCATACGCATTCTCACCTAAAACTAAAGACCTATTTATATCCTTAAATCCAATCATAGAGATAGTTATGGAAATATCTCCATTGGGCAAATTATTTAAAATAAACCTACCGTCAACCTGAGACACTGTACCAATAGCAAGCACTTCTGAATAGATATTAACACCATGGATAGGTGTTTGATCTTCATCATTAACAACCACGCCTATAACAGATGCTTCCTGAGACAATAATAGCCCCATAAAACACACAAATATGCATGGCTTATAGATTAACCTAGAGTTTTTAATGACCTTCATTATATTCTGGCCACTGATAAGGAATTTCATTTTTAGAATTTAATAGTTTTTTAAATAAAGGGTGGGTGTTAACACATCAACTCGTAGTCTTAAGACCACGATATGTTGAGGTGACTGTGATAAGCACCCACCCATATTTTTAAAAAGCCCAATAAGGCCGTATTGGCTCTACAAGATCTAAATGGTTACATTCCTAATTAACTGTTACAGGTACGTTGTTAGTCGAAGTATAGTCAGCGTGTCCTTCATGCATAAGCTGAAGTTGAAAACTAGTTGAACCAGAGCTGACGCCAATGACATGGATAGCCATCCCATGCTCTTCTTCATGGTCATGATCACCCTCTTCTTCATGGTCTTCCGCTTCTACAACTGCAATACTTGAGTTGAAACCAGAGACTTCTATTCCATCTTCATGATCCTCATCTTCCTCTCCTTCCTCATGCTCGATCTCATCTCCATCATGATCAAGAAAATGCACTGAAAGTTCAAGAGTATCGCCGACAGCTAATGTAACTGTGCCATTCATAGCACCCTCAAATTCTCGGTAAACCTCTGTTCCGCTCTCATCTTCAAGAACAAAACCTTCTGCATCAGTATGCTCCTCATCATGATCATGGTCATCATGATCATCATCTTCACAACCTGCTGTGAATAATAACATACTTGTTAATAATAAAATCACGTGCGGTTTTATATACCGCAAAAATAAAAATTGCATAAAATGCTCCTTTAAAAAATCTTGTATTAATGATACACTACTCTAGTAGTGTGATCGAAATGGTACTTTTAACTAAAGGAGACTTGGGGGAGGGCGACTATATAAACTAAAATTTGAGAAAGAATACTTAAAACTTTCATCTAAAGAGTAGGGCAATGACCCACTTATATTAAATGGCACATCAATAGATCCTTGAATGATCAGTCTATGATTCTCATTTAAACATTTTTCGCATTGGTGAGATATAGAATGATGGTTGTCATTATCGCAATTGATATCACAAATGTTGTACCCATCGTGATGTTCATGATGCAGGTCAACATGTAACATTGCCGATAGGAAAAGAATCGATAGTGTACATTTAATAAATGATTTAAGCATATTCTTCACACCAAATATTAAATAAACTTTAATCTTTTAAACAAAATAAAATTAATATGCTTCAACCTCTAAAAGTTCCACTTCAAATATTAAGGTTGCACCTGGTGGAATAACATTCCCTGCGCCTTTGTCACCATAGCCAAGCTCAGGAGGAATAGTTAATTTTCTTTTACCGCCAACTTTCATGTCCTTTACTCCTAGGTCCCAACCTTTTATGACTGACCCGACACCAAGTGTGAATGTAAAAGGTTCTCGGCCAGGATTTAATGAAGAATCAAAAATGGAACCATCTTCTAATGTCCCTGTATAATTCACAACAACTTTATTATAATCCTTCGCTTCTTCTCCTTCTCCAACCACAAGGTCCTCGATCACTAATCCATTATCCATGGTTCTAACACTCCTTTTATTACTATCGCAACTATTTGCAACGAAGATAATTAGCAAAAATAATATTTTATAAGAAAATTTCATTTGATGTCCGTTGATTAACTAAGAAAAAAGCGCAGTAAATTTAACTTACTATGTATAGGTCGCAAACTTTATCGAAAGAATGAATTTTTCATTAAGAAATAAAACGTTAAGAACAGTCCTTTATTTGCATTTCTTATCCATATTGGTTGCAGATGAACGTCTATATCTTAAACAAGCTAAGACACTTGAGAATAAAACGATCGCAGGTAGGTCAATAAAATTCATTTCTGGTGACGTGATATTTACTAAAGGAGATCTTATTCTTAATTGTGAAGAAGGCCGACATTATGAGAAAAACGATCTAGCGGTATTATACAAAAATGTATCTGCTATTCAAGAGCAGCGTACTCTGACCTGTGACACTATAAAATTCTTCTCGAAAGAAGATCGACTCCTTAGTATTGGTAGTTCTCACGTTTGGGATTCGGACTACGACCTTAAAGCTGATTCAATTACTGTTTTCACAGAGCAGGATAGTGGCGTTGCCCTAGGAAATGTCATATTGAATCAAAAAGGACAGATCATTAAGGCAAATAGAATAGAGTACCAAAAAGATAAAGAGCAGGATGGGGTTTCCTATACTGCGATCGGAGATGTGATCATAGAGGATTCATCCCGTATTGCTACCTGTGGCAAGGCAAAGTATGACCGCAAAAATGAGGTTACCACATTAGAGATAGAGCCTAAAATAACTGAAAATGAGCGGATCTTATCAGGGGAAAAGATCATTTTACAATATAAAGAAGAGGAATTAGAAAATTTACATATCCCTAAGAAAGCATTTGCTATCACTCCGATCGAAGGATACCAAAGATCACAATCTGATTCTATGAAAATAGGTGATACTCTTAGATATACTGATCGTATGGAAGGGTCACAATTGACAAGTTACTTTGAAAATGGAAGCCTCGATTCATTAATGATCGTGGGGATGGCAAAAACATTATATCATGTATTTGAAGATTCTATCTACCAAGGAAAAAATAATGCATCGGGTGATACGATAATTATGATGTTTTTAGAGAATGAATTGAATACCCTGAAAATAATTGGCGGGTCGGAGGGCAAGTATATTCCCGACTCTGTTGCTAATGACGTGGATCATCCTGTCATATACTCAGCAAATTTTATCAAGTATAGGTTAAAAGATGATGAGTCGGATTTTGAAGGAAAGGTTAAAATAAAACATGATAGAACAGATCTAGATGCAGGATTTGTCAGTGTGAATTGGCAAAATAACTTGTTGAATGCATTACCAAGAACGGCATCAGATACCATTAGCGAACCTCTTTTCCCTGTTATAAAAGAAGATGGTCGTGACCCAATGACAGGCGATGCTATGATCTATAACCTTAAAACTCGTAAAGGCAAGATCAGTAAAGGACAAACCAAAGCAGACGATGGATATTACACTGGGAAAAAGATCCGAAACGAATCGGAAAAGGTCTTTTTTATTGAGAACTCCACCTACACTACCTGTGACCTGGACACAGCACATTTCCATTTTGAGTCAAATAAAATGAAAATAATTCAAAATGATATGGTTGTTGCAAGACCCATTATACTTCATCTTGGACAGATACCAATATTTGGCATACCACTGGGGATCTTTCCTCATAAGGGCGGACAACGTCATTCTGGTTGGATAATGCCTTCTTATGGAGATAATAAAAATCGTGGTCAGTATATACAAGGGTTAGGATTCTATTGGGCACCCAGCCAATACTGGGATTCAAAATTCACTTTAGGTTTTGGAGATAAACAGGGTGCAACATTTCGGATCAATACCCAATATCGTGTTAGATATAAATTTAGCGGAAGCCTGAATTTTTTCAATCGACAATACCTTAGTGGGACCAGTGATATAATGGACCTAACGGAGGATCGAAATACAAGTACAACATTACGATGGACACACAAGCAAGAGTTAAGGAATAACCAATCACTGAATGCCAATGTCACCTATTCAACTAGTGGTGATTATAATAAAAAATATGGGATATCAGAAGCAGAGCGCATGAATCAAAAAGCAATATCCAACATGTCTTATTCAAAACGATGGCCAAAATCAAAAAATTCATTTAGTACAAATTATTATTCTAACCTGGATCTGCTTATTGATGAAAAAACAAATCCCGAAAGCAATTACTATGTTAGTCCAAGCCGAGAAGGAACCCAGATCAATATTGAAAATAAGACCTTTCCAAAGTTTTCCTTCAGGCACGGGCAGAGTAACCTTTTCCCAACTACTGCTACTAAGAAAAAATGGTATAATACCATTACATGGAACTATGGACTGAGCTATACTAATACCGATCGAAAATATTATGAATCCGTAGAAATTGATAGTGCACAATATGGCTGGGATAGGGATGCTAATGGTATACTTTTAGAACAAAATCAGCAGAATAACGGATGGATCCATACATCAAGTATCAATGCGCCTCAAAAATTATTCAAGCATATATCTATTAATCCTAGCATGAGTTTAAAATCTGCATGGGTCAATGAAACACAAGAAGGAATATGGAATGGTTCCACATTTGATAAATCACCAAAAAAAGGCTTTGCTGCACGAACAACCGGTTCTTTCTCAATGAATACAAACACACAGATCTACGGTCTTTTTCCGATACCTATTGGACCTGTGAAAGCAATACGCCACGTTATCTCGCCTTCGATCGGATATTCTTGGACACCTGATTTTTCTAAACCGTTATTTGGCAATGACCTTGGTTATGTAATTACAGAACATGACTCAATAGGTAATGAGATCTTCCATGACCGTTTTGCAGGAACAATGGCTGGTGGCACACCACGTTCTGAAAGAAAATCCATGAATTTTGGTGTAAATAATATTTTCCAAGCTAAAATAAAAAAAGGTGATAAAGAAAAAAAAGTGGACCTTTTGAGTTGGAGAATGAATTCAAGCTATAATTTTGCTGCAGATTCAATGAAACTTGCAAATCTTCGTTCAAGTGTCCGTTCAAAAATTGCAGGGAAACTAAATCTAGATCTAAGTATGACACATGATTTCTATCAATTTGATGAAAACTTAAATCGTCGCATAGCAGAGTTCAATAAGAATGATAATGGGATGATCTATCCCAGACTCACAAGTGCAAGACTATCCACTGGATTTAGGATGTCAGGAATGCCTTGGTCAGATCCGAAAGAAACAGAAGAAACTGATGAAGATACAACAGAAGTAGATGAAGATCTCTCTGGTCCAGGATTGAAAAACCCATTAAAGAATATGCGAAATACTCTTGGTAATAAAAAATCTTGGAATAGCAATGTAAGCATAAGCTATACATATTCAGCGACAGACCCCTCAAACCCAAAAAAGACCTTTTGGGCCAATACAACATCTACATTTAATGTAACATCTAAATGGCGTGTATCTTACCGTGCCAGATTTGACCTTATCCAGCGTGATCTAGTGAGTCATTCATTCTCTATTTACAGGGATCTTCATTGTTGGGAGCTGTCTCTCAATTGGACACCTAGTGGTCTTGGACAAGGAATAAATTTTAAATTAAATGTGAAATCACCTACACTAAGAGATCTGAAAATTGAAAAAAGAGGTGGTGTCTATAGCGGTGCTGGACTTTAAATCTTCAATTGTACTACTTACATATATGGGAGAAATTCTAATACCAAAAATGACCTACCTATGATCTGTCCAGAATGTCATGCTGAATATCTCGATCATATTCAAAAATGTGGAGACTGCCAAGTCGCATTGGTGGATGCATGTGTCATTGATCTCCCTATTCCTGAGATGACCTGGTCTTCTCTACCTCCATTTGAAGGGAAAATATATGCTGATATGGCAGCAGAGTTACTTGATCAGCATTCTATTCCTTATTATCTCAAGATGGATTGGTTTTCTTCTGCTTTTAATGTTGAAGCTGCAAGTTTATCTGGGCAAATGGTCCGGATATTCGTGCCAGAAGAACACAAGGAAAAAGCCTCTGAACTAACATCCTCTATATTTGGGAATGTACAATGAATCAAATAAGAAATATTAAAGGTACCCATGATATACTTCCTGGAGATAGCCGCAAATGGCAGGAACTTGAATCTATTGTTCATAAAGTATGCTCACAATTCGGTTACCAAGAGATCCGCACTCCTATCATCGAAGAAACAGGTCTTTTTTCAAGAAGTGTCGGTGAAGAAACAGATATTGTTTCAAAAGAGATGTATACATGGGAGGACAAAGATGGTACCTCACTTACTTTAAGGCCCGAATTAACTGCTTCAGTAGCCCGCTCATATATCCAACATAATCTAGGAGGCCAATCTCCTATACAGCGCCTTTTTTACATGGGCCCTTTATTTAGGAGAGAAAGACCACAAAAGGGTCGTCAGCGTCAATTTCATCAATTTGGTGTTGAAGCATTTGGCTCGGCTAATCCTGAACAAGATGCAGAGGTCATTGCAATTGCATGGCACATATTATCACACTGTGGCCTGATCGATAATACTGTACTAAATCTAAATAGTATAGGTTCCAGCGAATGTAGGAATGCATACCGCAATGCATTAAAAGATTTTATTTCCCCCCACTTGGATCAATTATCAGAAACAAGCCAAAAGCGCTTTATCAATAATCCGCTTAGAATTTTAGATACAAAATCTGAAAAAGAACTTGATCTGCTTAAAGAGGCTCCAAAGATATCTAATTACTATACTGAAGATGATAATGCACACATTGAGTCACTAAAAATCTTTCTAGAGGAAATGGATATCCCTTTTACGATCAATGATAGGCTTGTCAGGGGATTAGACTACTATACCAAGACCGTATTTGAATTCAACTCTTCTCAACTTGGAGCTCAAGATGCGATCCTTGGAGGTGGACGTTATGATGGCTTGGTAGAAGTACTTGGTGGAAGACCCACACCAGGGATCGGCTTCGCTGCTGGTATGGAACGTTTTCTGATCGCAATGGATGATCTGGATAGAGATAATAATAATTCAATCGTAGATATTTATTTTGTATGTCTAGATGAAAAAGGACTTTCTAAGACCCTTCAACTTTCCAACCAACTTAGAAATAATGGCTTTAAAGTGATCTTCGACCCTCTTCGAAGAAGCATGAAATCACAATTAAGGGACGCAAACAGATCAGGTGCACGATACGCTCTGATATTAGGTGAGACTGAAATGAATGATGATACTATAGGCTTTAAAGATCTTGAACAAAGTACTCAAAAGACCATTTTACAATCAGAGGTCCTAAACTTTTTTGATAATTTGACAAACTGAATTTTACACTATTATATTATATACGCGTGCGTGAGAAACGCAGTTTTGTAAAAAATTAGGATAAATATAAGAATGAGCAATAAACCATTATTAATTGTAGAGTCACCAACGAAAGTAAAAACGATCCAACAATATCTAGGTAGTGAATATGATGTACTCTCATGTGTTGGACATGTAAAAGATCTACCTAAAAATGATCTAGGAATCAATATTGATGATGGTTTTAAGGTCGAACTTTCTGTTCTTCCCGATAAAAAACAGTTTATATCTGACCTAAGGAAAAAGTCCAAAACTGCTGAACGCGTATTAATAGCAACAGATCCAGACCGGGAAGGCGAAGCAATCGCAGCTCACCTTGCAACAGAGGTCCCTGAAGAAAAAATAGAACGGGTCCAATTTACAGAGATCACAAAAGCAGGTATCGCTGAAGGAATAAACAATATTCGTGAGATAGATAAAGATCTCGTAGATGCTCAGACGGCTCGTCGAGTTATAGATCGGCTTGTCGGCTATAAAGTATCACCAGTTCTATGGGCAACGCTACAGAGCAATATGGATTTTGTAAAAACGAATCTTTCAGCTGGTAGGGTCCAATCAGCAGCGGTTAAAATAATCGTTGATCGGGACCGTTTAAGAGCAAAATTCATTAGATCTGTTTTTTTTGATCTAAGGTCAGTACTAACTAAAACAGGAGAAACAAATACATTTAATGCGACCCTAGTAAAAGTAGATGGTGCAAAAATAGCAAGTAGTAATGATTTTGATTCTGAGACTGGAGAATTAAAAAATAACGATGTATTACTTCTATCAGAATCACAGGCTGATGAACTTGTTAAAGAGCTACAATCAACAGATTGGACTGTAACTGATATTAAAGAGAAGCCAAGAACATCAAACCCAAAACCGCCATTCACGACAAGTACTTTACAGCAAGAAGCTGCGCGGAAATTGAGAAGCTCAGCACGACAGACCATGAGTACAGCACAACAACTTTACGAAAATGGGTTCATTACATATATGCGAACTGATTCAACCCACCTTTCTGAAGAAGCCCTAGCTGGGTCTCGTAAAATAATAAAAGAACTTTATGGAGATGAATACCTACCAGAAAAGATAAATGAATATGCAACAAAGGTCCGCAATGCTCAAGAAGCGCACGAAGCAATTAGACCTGCTCATCGGGATTTTAGATCTGTGGAGGAAGTTCAAAGGTCCCTGGGAGACGATGCATCAAAATTATATGATCTTATTTGGAAGCGTACTGTTGCAAGTCAAATGAGGTCTGCAAAATTGATGCAAACAGCGGTCACTATTCAAAATCAAAAAGCAGAATTCCGAGCGAATGGACAGGTTATTCTATTCCCAGGCTATATGAAGGTTTATGTTGAAGGAAGAGATAATCCTAATAAGGATCTAGCTAATAAAGAAAGAATACTACCATCCTTCGATATAGGTGAGAAGCTTAATTGTGAATCAGTTGAAGCAGAATCACATCGTACAAAACCACCAGCACGTTTTACTGAGGCCTCCCTTGTAAAGTCATTAGAAGAGAACGGTATTGGTAGACCCTCTACTTTTGCATCCATCTTAGCCACTATTGTTCGCAGAGGATATGTAGACCGAAAAAGCGGAAAACTCTCTCCCACTTATCTTGGTCTAGCTGTTACACAACTCCTTGAAAATCATTTTACCAACCTAGTTAGTAAAGAATTCACAGCTAAAATGGAGGATGGGTTAGATGAGGTATCAAGAGGTGAATTGGATGCAGTCCCATTTATGACAAATTTTTATAAAGGTGGAGGACGATTTGCAGGCTTGGAGAACATGCTTGCAGAAAAAGTAGATATCCCAATAGCATGTTCAATTACAATGCCTGGAAAGATCGCTGAGACAACAGAGGGAAGGATTGGCAGATACGGTCCCTATCTTAGGCGGGGAGATGACACAAGATCAATTCCTGAAGACATATATATGGGTGATCTCACATTAGAGACAATTGAAAATATCTTTAGCCAAGAAACAAAAGAAGATGAACCTTTAGGGAATGATCCAGATTCAGGGGAATCAATTTGGATCAAAAAGGGGCCCTATGGTCACTATGTACAATTAGGTGAAACAAAGACACGTAAAGGGATACCAAAAAATTATGATCTGAACGCTGTTGATCTAGAATACGCTATGAAATTATTATCTTTACCAAGAGATGTTGGAATGCACCCTGATTCTAATGAGATGGTTACAGCAGATTATGGTAGATATGGACCATATATAAAATGTGGAAAACAAAACGCCCCTATAAGAGGGACAGAAACTCCCTTAGATATAACCTTAGAGCGATCGATCGAATTATTAGCGAATCGAAATAAAAGAAGCTCAGAACTAAAAAGCCTAGGTAAGCACCCTGAAACTGGAGAGGACCTAGTTGTTAAAGATGGTAGATATGGGCCATATATTAGTGACGGTAAAGTAAATGCTGCGTTAAAAGGCGACCTATCGCCAGAGACCATTACTTTGGATGAGGCAGTAGACCTCATTAACAAACGAAGATTAGCCCCTGCTAAAAAAAGAAGATCTAAAAAAAAGAAAAAATGAAAGTGATCGATCTTAATCTTACTTCTTAATTTCTATATCTCTCCATGGACAAAACCATTGAAAAGATAGTATCACTATGCAAGCGTCGGGGATTTATTTTCCAGAGCTCAGATATTTATGGTGGTTTTTCAGCTGTATATGATTATGGGCCTTTGGGAATTGAATTAAAAAATAATATATCCCAACTATGGTGGAAAGAGATGACCCAAGCCCATGAAAATATTGTAGGGCTTGATAGTGGTATACTGATGCATCCAAAGATCTGGGAAGCTTCGGGTCATGTTGGTGCTTTTAATGATCCTTTGGTTGATTGCAAGCAATGTAAAGCACGGTATCGCGCAGATGAATTTTCAGAAGATTTTAATTCTCTGAACTGGGCAGATACCAAATGTCCTAAATGTGGTACCACAGGTAATCTGACTGAACCACGCCAGTTCAACCTCATGTTCAAGACCCATGTTGGCCCGGTTGAAGAGACAGGAACAGAAGCCTTTCTCCGTCCAGAAACTGCCCAAGGTATATACGTGAATTATCAATTAGTGCAAGGTGCTATGCGAATGAAAATACCCTTTGGAATCGCACAGATCGGGAAGGCATTCCGAAACGAGATAATTGCTCGAAATTTTATTTTTCGGACTCGAGAGTTTGAACAAATGGAAATGCAGTATTTTGTAAAACCTGGCACCGATGATGCTATCATGAAAGAATGGAAAGAAAAACGTTTTCAATTTTATCTTGATAAACTATGTATTGGAGAAAAAAAATTACGCTTTAAAGAGCATGGTGAGAATGAACTTGCTCACTATGCTAAAGAGGCCTGGGACATTGAATATGAATTTCCTTTTGGATGGTCTGAGATCGAAGGGATACATAATAGGACTGATTATGATCTTTCCCGCCATGAAGAATTCTCTGGGAAAAATCTTAACTATTTTGACCAACCCAATAACGAAAGATTCTTACCCTATATTATTGAAACATCTGCAGGTTTAAATAGAATGCTATTAACCGTACTTGCAGATGCTTATTGGGAAGATGAGGAAAATAACAGGATAGTTATGAAATTACATCCTAGCCTAGCTCCAATAAAGGCAGTGGTCTGTCCGCTGGTAAAAAAAGATGGTCTACCAGAAAAAGCTAGAGAGATAATGGATATACTTAAACCTCATTTTAAAACTATCTATGACCAACAAGGGTCTATTGGTAAAAGATATTATAGACAAGATGAAGCAGGTACACCTTTTGGTATAACAGTTGATCATCAATCATCAGAAGATAATACTGTTACTCTTAGATACCGTGACACCCAAAAGCAAGATCGTGTTTCGATAGATGAACTGGTCAAGACCATTCAAAAGAATATATAAAGAATTATCTTTAATATTATCGATTCTAGAACGAGCTTTTGCTCAAAGATATAATTTAAATTCATGATCTCAGGATCACAATTTTTATCCCATAAGCATATTGACACATACTAGAACCATATTAATTATCCTCATCATCTTATTGAATTATAATTGTGAGAAAAAGGTGACCGTAGATCAGAGTACATATAGTGAAATGATATCACATCGGAACTTGGGTCTATCATATTTAGAGGAAGAAAGATATTCTGATGCACTAAATGAGTTCAATATGTTAGTGAATATTGCTGATGAAGAACCGCTGGGTTACGCTAATCTAGGTTTAACCTATATGCGCATGAGTGGACAATTACTACAATCAGAAGAATGGTTAGAAAAAGCTTTATTATTAGCACCAGATGATCCAGATATTATGTTTCTGCTTGCAAAGGTCTATGAATTGACCGGAAGGCAGCCGAAAGCAAAAACTGCCCTTGACAAAACACTTGATAGATACCCTGATCATATAAGGACCTTATACCAACAAGGTCTGTATTTTTCAAAATCCAGCGACCTAAATGATCTAAAAAAAGCAGAAGATCATTTTATAACGGTAAGTAATAAACTGCCTGGCAATATTGCTTCTTCATTGAGATTGATAGAGTTATTAATTAATGATGAAAATCATAGTGATGCATTATACTATCTCCAGGCACTGCAACAAACACTTCCAAGATTATCTGATGATTCAAATAAGCTAATACGCAAGATCCTGGATCTTTTACATAAGCAAGAAGCATCAAAGGCAAAAATACCTTTAATTATGTTGCATAACCTATTAAAGCCGACTGATATATATCAGGGATCAATAGTAGAATTAAGAGGTACAAATGGGCCAATAGCAGGTAAACCAATATTCCGGTTCATAAATACAAATGTAAAACAAGAATATAAAAAAGATCAGATCACAAATAATGTTGTTTTTACTGATATAAGTAGGTCTACGGGATTAAGCGATATTCTTTCGACAAAAAAAGCTATTGAACAAAATGGCCAGGGATTTTCATCAATAATAGCATTGGGCGATCATGACTCAGATGGAGACCAAGACCTTTTTGTATCTAGGTGGTCTAAGGAGCTTAATAAAAGCACACAATATTTATTTGATTATGATAATGGTATCTTTTCAACGAATAATTCTATTTCAGTTCTTGAAAATGACTCAAGAGATATCTCTGCAACATTTGTTGATCATAATAATGATGGATATCTAGATATTTATATTAGTAATGACAAAAAGGATCGATTATATCAAAACCTAGGTGAAGGAGAATTTGAAGAGATAAATATCCCGGGTATAGATAAACATAGCAATAAAGGATTATTTATAGACTTTGATCTTGAAGGTGATCTTGACCTATTTCTTGCTACTAATTCAAAGGATCTACTATTCCGAAATAATTCAGATGGTACTTATACGGAAACAGGCCATGGTGCAGGATTTTCCAATTCATCTTTTCCAACTAAAGACGCTATTTATGCAGATCTTGATGATGATGGTGATGGTGATCTTTTTATTTTAAATACAAATGGTAATAATATTTATTATGATAATCTTCGCCAGGGTTCTTTTCAAGATATTATAGCTTCTTCTGGATTGCTTACCAGTAATACACCTGGTGCAATTGCAAAAGGAGATTATAACAATGATGGTTTGATCGATATTCTTGTTACTGATCTTTCTGGTAACATGAATGAACTATATATGAACCTCGGAGATGGAAAGTTTAAAGCCGATCAAAATTGGGAAAAAAGTAAGAAACGTTTGAAAGGAATAAGTGGAAATGATGCAGAATTTTTTGATCTTGATAATGATGGTTATTTAGATATCCTAATATCAGGCAATAAGCAAAATGATGAAAGATCTGGTCTATATCTATTTTATAATAATGGTTCAGGGAAGTTTTCAGACGCTTCATACCTCATTCCTGAAGGATTAGGAACAATAGAACAATTAGGGACAACTGATCATGATAATGATGGCGATATTGATATCTTTTTTACGGATTCCAAAGGTAAGGTCAATGTGCTACGTAATGATGGTGGTAACATTAACAATTTTTTAAAGATCAGTTTAATTGGTCTACGGACAGGAAGTAGTAAAAATAATTACTTTGGATTGGGTGCTAAAATAGAAGTAAGAGCAGGAGAACTCTACCAATCGCATTATGTTGATCAACCTATTGCACATTTTGGGTTGGGTGCACAAGACAGTGCGGATGTAGTACGAGTGCTCTGGAGCAATGGTGTACCTCAAAACCATTTTAAACCAGATATGAATCAAACTATTGTTGAAACACAGATATTAAAAGGATCTTGTCCATATCTATTTGGATGGGATGGACATCAATATGATTTTATTACTGATGTGCTCTGGCCTAGTGCCCTTGGCATGCCTTTAGGAATAATGGCAGGTGAACCAATGTTTGCCTTCCCAAATTCAACTGATGAATATCTAAGGGTCCCTGGTGAAAAGCTGTCCATGAAGGATGGGGTTTATTCTTTAAAATTCACGACAGAATTATGGGAAACACCTTATCTTGATAATATTAAGCTAGTAGCTATTGATCACCCTGAGAATATGCATGTATACGTTAATGAAACATTTATTCCGCCACCCTATCCTCCATCACGTATCTACGGCTTTACAAATAAGCATTTGCCTATTATTGCAAAAGATTCCCAAGGGAATGATCAATTACAGGAAATAAGCTCCCAAGATGATGAACATATTGCTAATCTTCATTCGGAAATGTATCAGGGCGTAACAGAACTCCATGATATTATTTTGACATTCAATGATCTAAGTGATTCAGATTCACTCTTTCTATTTCTCCAAGGATGGCTATTCCCTACAGATGCAAGTATTAATGTGAATCTTTCTCAATCTACTAAATTGAATTCAATATTTCCTTTTCTTCAAGTACCAGATGAAAATGGTAATTGGACCACAGTAGTAGAGAACATGGGATTCCCTAAGGGTAAGAATAAAACCATGATAATAGATCTTACAGATAAATTTATTACGAATGAATATCGTGTGCGTATTCGAACCAATATGCAGATATACTGGGATCATATATTTATTGCCAATGATGTTTCAGCCAGTGAATTCAATACGACAGAGCTACCCCCTATCTATGCAGACCTACATTATCGTGGATTCTCTGAATTAGAAAAAAAGGATTTCAGTAGTCCTCACATACCAGATTATAATTCTATAACTCAAGGACAAAAATGGCGTGATCTGGTTGGCACCTATACAAAATACGGCGATGTGCTACCACTCTTGTTGAATTCTGATAGTAAGTATGTTATTATGAATGCTGGAGATGAGATAAGCCTACAGTTTGATGCGACCTCACTTCCAAAACTAGAGAAAGGCTGGAGTCGGGATTTTCTCTTTTATAATGACGGTTGGCTAAAAGATGGTGATCTGAATACTGCCCAAGGGCAAACGGTTGCCCCTCTGCCATTTCATGGTATGAGTTCTTATCCAGAAGGGGCAAAAGATAGATACCCTGTTAGTGATGAATATTCTGATTATAGAGAAGAATACAACACTAGGATCATTACAACAGATAAGTTTAAAAATTCCTTAAAAAATATATCAAATAACTAGACAATATATAATTTATACTATTATGTTTGAGATATTACTCTAGCTAGATAAAAAAATGACACCAACTATATCAATAAGATCTTTCAATATAGTTTTTATTATTATCCTCCAGATTATTTTATCTTGGGACATTTGCTTTGCAAATAATTCTGAGGAAGTAATATTTCTAAAAGATAAAAGCCAAACTTCGGGTATCGATTTTGTACACTATGCTCCAAGGCCACGATGGTGCGAGATCGGACCTTCAGTTGTTGGTGCAGCCACTAATGAAGGACTAAGTCTCGTATTTGAAGAAGAAAAAGAATATTGGAAATCAAACAATCGTCTTTTAACCATGGATGAATTCGCTAATGTACATTTAATAAAAATGAATGGATCGGGAGGAGCATGGATCGATTTTGATAAAGATGGAGACTGGGATCTATATCTTGTTAATTGTCAAGGAGAAGAAAGCATTACGAATGCACTTTATGAGAATCTTGGGAATGGTAAATTTCTAAAACTATCTGATTCTGGAGCAGAGGATGATGGCGAAGGTATGGCTGTGTCTGTTGCCGACTATAATAATGATGGGTATCCAGATATATTTATCACTAATTATGGAAATTTCAAATTATTACGAAATAACGGTAATAAAACTTTTAGCAATGTAAGTGAGATTGCATTCCCAGATGGTATTAAAGACTGGTGGTATGGTGGGTCTACATGGGGTGATTATGATCTGGATGGAGACCTGGACCTATATGTATCAGGCTATGTTGATTTTTCTCGTAGGCCTCAATATACTAGTTTGAGATTCCCGATGGATTTTGGTGGACTGCCCAATACATTATATAAGAATAATGGTGATGAAACTTTTACAGATGTCACCTCAGATATCAATGTTTTAACTGATGCATCTAGAAAATCAATGCAGGCTATCTTTCATGATTTCAATGAAGATGGATTCCCTGATCTTTTCGTAGCAAATGATACTGATGCAAATGGTTTCTACCTTAATCGCGGTGATGGAACATTCAAGATCTTCTCAGGTCCAAGTGGACTGAGTACTACAGATGGCAGTATGGGGATTGCGCTCGGAGATATGAATATGGATGGCTTGACCGATCTGGTATATACTAATTATGCTGCTGAAGTAAATACACTAGCATATCTTATTGATAATAATAGCACCAATGATGGAAAGCTGCGCAATGCTGTTTTCACACACAGTTTTGATTCTCCAATGGTTCATAAACTCTCGTGGCCGAATATAAGCTGGGCTCCAGGTTTATTTGATTTTGATAATGATGGTGACCTTGATCTCTTTTTTGCGAATGGACATCTGAACTCGGTCAGTGGCGATAATAGGCAATCAAATTTATTATTTGAAAATGATGGGAAAGGGTTTTTTACAGATATTTCCTCTAACTCAGGAATCCTTTCAACAGGTAAAAGAATTCACCGTGGTGCCTTATTCGCAGATTATGATAATGATGGAAAAGTAGATATCTACGTAACAGTTAACGGCCAACAAGTAGAGGATGGAAAAGGGAATAATATTTTTGATGTGAATCAAGGAAAAGGAATCTTGTTTCATAACGAGACCAGTACAAAAAATAATTGGCTAAAGGTCCGTCTTGAGGGTAAAACATCAAATCGAGATGGCTTTGGTGCGGTTGTAAGTGTTGTGAATAATAATCATGAACAAAAACAAGCTCTGGTATCGGGACAAGGATATTTTTCTAGCAATGCACAAGAGTTGTATTTTGGATTAAAAGAGACCAAGAAGGTTGATAGGATTGATGTTGTATGGCCTAGTGGCATAAAACAATCATTTCAAAATGTTTCTACAAAACAAACCGTCTATATTCTAGAAGGTGAAAAAATGTATGAAAATACGCTAACTCTTAATGATCATTAGATCATTTTATATAACTTACCTGAAAAATAAGACCCACCTATATCTTTTTCTAACTTTCTACTTAGCTTAGATACTTTCTTAATATCAATTCCAATATCATAGCCTAAATTATCAAGCATGTATATTGTATCTTCGGTTGCTATATTACCACTAGATTCCTTGATAAATGGAGAACCTCCTATCCCGCCCATTGAGGTGTCAACCTCATTAATATCAAATTTTAGAGCTTCATTAAGATTTAATAGCCCCATACCATTTGTATTATGTAGGTGCATACTTATCTTTATTTCAGGAAAGGTCTTATAAATAATATCTAGTAAACTAGAGACATCATTCGGTCGTGCCATTCCAGTAGTATCACAAAGTGAAATTCTAGAGATACCCATTTCCATTATATCCGATAATCTTTTCAAAATGCTCTTTTGATCTGTGGTGCCATTATAATGAGAGCCCCAAACACACTGCAAGCCAGCTCGTAATTTCATTCTATTCTTATCAGACATTGATACGATATTTTTCAGATTATCAATTGATTCTGAGATACTCATACCCAAATTATTATGACTGTATTTTTCGCTAATAGATATTGACGTCTCGATCTTTTTCAATCCCGACCTAATAGCTCTTTCAACACCTATTTGATTAAATATTAAACAACTAAATTGGACATCTTTTTCGATAGGAAGCCATTTTACGAGTTCATCGGCATCTGCCATTGAAGGAACACGCTTGGGGTTGACAAAACTTGTAACTTGAATATTCCTTATACCGGATTCTATAAGACCATTTATAATAGATAGTTTGTATTCTATGCTAATATCTTTTTCAATGATCTGTAGGCCATCTCTAAGACCTACCTCCATAATTTCAAAATTTTTAGCCATTATTATATGTAAAATTATTCGACATTATATAAATACTCACCTTCAATTATGTATTCTTCAAGAATAAGTTAAAAAAAACAATAAATATGTAAAAATCTTGTAATTTTTAATATTATTGCATTATATTTTGAAAATTTTGACCTTCGGGTCAAAAAATCCACAACAAACCAAAGGAGCAAACGTATGTACAAATCCATATGGATTTTTCTTACCCTTAGTGTATCCCTAATTATTGGTCAAAGTGTATCTGGAACTGTTACTGATGAAAATGGTAATGGTCTAGCAGGTGCAAATGTCACAGTAGAAGGGACAAATATGGGTGCTGCGGCAGATGGTTCCGGAAGATATTCCATCTCAGGTGTGTCTGCTGGCAATTATACTGTAACCGCATCATTCATAGGTTATAACTCATCAAGTAAATCAGTTAATGTAGGCAGTGGAGGTTCCACAGTGAATTTCTCTCTTTCTGCTTCAGCATTAGCAGGAGCTGGTGTTTTTGTTACTGGAACACGTGCCGCAGGTCGGACAGCTATGAAATCTCCAACACCTATTGATGGTTTTGATAATCAGACTCTTCGTCGCCAAGGAAATGGTGATATGACAGAGACCCTGAAAAACCAAGTCCCATCTTTTAATGCAACACCTTTAACGGGTGATGGAGCAGCTTTTGTAAGACCTACTTCAATGCGTGGTTTACCTCCAGATAATGTACTGGTACTTACTAATTCAAAAAGAAGGCATCGTTCAGCACTTATTTCTCACTTTGGTGCTGCAATGAATGTTGGAGCACAAGCTGTTGATATTGGTATGGTTCCTAGTATCGCTGTAAAACGATTAGAAGTTCTTAGAGATGGTGCATCCGCTCAATATGGATCTGATGCTATTGCTGGTGTTATGAACTTTATCTTAAAAGATAATAATGAAGGTGTTCAATTTGAAGTAACAAGTGGTCAATGGATGACAGGTGAAAATGGTCGTGGTGGAGAAAGAGACCTTACATATGCTGCAAATGTTGGACTGCCACTCTCTGATGATGGATTCTTAAATGTCAGTGCCGAATATTCATATCGTCCTGAATTATCCCGTGGTTTTCAGCATGCTTCAGCTGCAGATGGTTATAAAGGCTGGAGTTCAGATTGGGGGACTGGATTGGATTCAGATACAGAGAACACCGATGATTGGCAAACAGCAATGAATTGGGGTAGACCTGAAAACAACGGTTTCCGTTCCGTATGGAATGCTGGAATGACTGTTGGCGATGGTGTTGAAGCATATTCTTTTGGTAACTATGCAGATACCTACGGTGAATATAGTTTCTTCCTTCGTGCTCCTGGAAAATCTGGAGCTTTGACTGCAATTCCATTAAATCCAACTGATCCATCAGAAGGAGATTTTTCATGGGGTGATACATACCCTCTCGGTTTTACACCAAGGCTTGAAGGCCATGGAACAGACTTTAGTTCTGTTCTAGGTGTTAGAGGTGAAGACCTTGCTGGATTTGGGTTAAACTATGATTTTAGTACCAGTTATGGTTCTAATTATATCCACTATTATCTCCGTAATACATTAAACCTTTCATGGGGACCTAACTCTCCTCATAACTTTGTAATAGGAGATATTCAACAAGAAGAGACCAATTACAACGCAGATTTCACTTATCCAATGGGTGATATGAACTTAGCATTCGGCGCTGAATGGCGTGAAGAAAAGTATACCATGTATGAAGGCCAAAAAGAAGCCTGGATGGCTGGACCTTGGGCCCTAGTTCATACTCTTACATGGGACTCTTCTGGAACAGCAGTGAACTATGGCTATACAGCTCCTGGGCTTGCTGCTAATGGTATGCCAGGAACAAGTCCTGATGCTGCTGGTGCTTTTGCAAGACAGAATACTGCTTATTATGTTGATGCTGAATACGATATGGATGCCTTACTTGTACAGGCAGCATTTCGTATGGAAGACTTTTCCGATTTTGGGGCAACAACTAATTATAAAGTTGCAGGCCGTTATTCATTAGGTAATATGGCTACACTTCGTGGTGGTTATTCAACAGGATTCCGTGCACCAACACCTGGTCAATCAAATTACTCTGGAGTTACCACATCGTTTGATGGTGTAACAGGTATGCAAGTACAGGAAGGTACTTTGAAACCAACGAATCCTCTTTGTGTTGCATTAGGTGGAGCTGCTCTTGAACCAGAAACAGCAACAAACCTTAGTGCAGGTTTTACCACAAGTATGGTTGATGGCCTAAATCTTTCAGTTGATTATTACCAGATCGATCTAGCAAGTAAGATCATTAAATCTAGATCATTACCGGTTGAAGGATCTACTGAATTTTCAGAATTGGCTTTCTATACCAATGCATTGGATACAAAGACATCAGGTATTGATGTTGTCGCTACCTACACTACTGGTAACACAAATATTGGATTAGCGGTCAATCAAAATACAACTGAAGTTGTTACGCAGAATCAGGTGAACGGTCAAAATCCTGTATCTGATGGTACAGTTTTCAATCTTGAGAACAACTTACCAGCAATGCGTGTGACAGCTACCGTATCTCAACAATTCAGTGACGACCTATCTGTACTGGCTCGTGTCAATCACTATGGCGAAACCATTGATGAACGTTCTGGCCAAGAGAAAGTTGCTGCTGCACAATTAATGGATGTTGAGCTTAATTATCGTTTAGGTGATAATCTCACAGTTGTATTGGGTGCTAATAATGCATTAAATACATTTCCAACACAGATTGAAACACGTTTGTCTCAGGGAATGCCCTACCCACGTCGTACTCCTATAGGATACCACGGTGGTATGTTCTTTACTAGACTAACATACAACTTCTAAAACAGTTTTCTTTAGAAAGATAAAAAGGCGGTAAGATCTTCTTACCGCCTTTTTTATTTTTGATATATGATAACTAAAAAAATGATCGGTGTGATTGGGGGTATGGGACCTTACGCAGGTATAGATCTCATTAAAAAGATATTTGATATGACCAAGGCATCATCAGATCAAGAGCATGTTCCTTTATCAATGATCTCAGTTCCACATTTGATTGATGATAGAACTGCATTCTTACTAGGTAGATCTCAAACCAATCCTGGTATTATATTGTCAGAAATAGCAATGCAATTAATAGAACAAGGTGCAACAGCTATAGGAATGCCTTGTAATACAGCCCATTCTCCAAAGATCATTAGCGAGATAAAGAATCATATCCCTGAACATATCATATTTGTGAATATGATCGAAAAAGTGGCTGATCATATAATTAATGAATATCCAGGAATATCAAAAGTTGGGATTCTAGCGACATCTGGAACCCTTAAGACAAGAATTTATGATGAGGAATTAGGACATAATGATCTAATGACAATTACACTTTCTGAAAATGACCAAATAACACTAGTTGAGTCATCTATCTACGATGAAAATCATGGTATTAAATCAAATTCTGATCCCGTATCAAAAAAAGCAAGAGAAGATCTAGAGAAAGCAATTGATCTATTAGCTAATGCTGGTGCTGAAGCAATTATATTAGGTTGCACTGAAATTCCATTAGCTATTAAGGGAACACATCATGAGTCAATACCATTGATCGATTCTACAAAAGTTCTTGCCAGAGCTTTATTATTAGAAACAAATCCTGATGCAATAAAAAAATAATAAATGATTACAACTGGGACATCGTTAACTCATTTAGAATGTTCAAAATGCAACATTGAATATTCTAAAGATTCTATTCATGGTCTTAGTCCATGCTGCTCCCTCCCACTATTCCCAAAATATGATATAGAAAAAGCCAAAACCGTATTAAAACAAAATGATCTTATTGATCGGCCACCTAATATGTGGCGCTATAAGGAGATGATGCCTATTCATTATCAAGATAATATTACAACATTAGGTGAAGGATATACGCCATTGGAAAAGGCTAGGTCATTAGGAAAAAAGTTGGGCTTTAATAACCTGTATTTAAAAAATGAATCAATTAATCCAACCGGATCATTCAAAGATCGAGGAATGAGCGCCGCTATATCAAAAGCAAAAGAATTTGGTTTAAAAAAGATATCTATTCCAACAGCTGGTAATGCTGGTGGATCAACAGCGGCTTATACTTCGAAAGCTGGACAAGAAGCTTTTATTTTTATGCCTTCGGACACACCAAAACCGTTTCAAATTGAATGTGCTCAATATGGGGCTCATGTCAACATGATCGATGGATTTATTAGTGATTGTGGAAAGATTGTTGGAGAACGAAAAGAAAAAGAAGGTTGGTTTGATATATCTACATTAAAAGAACCCTATCGTGTTGAAGGTAAAAAAACAATGGGTTATGAACTAGCAGAGCAACTTAACTGGGAATTGCCCGATGTAATTATTTATCCCACAGGAGGAGGCACAGGTATTATTGGTATGTGGAAAGCATTCAATGAAATGGAATCCCTTGGTTGGATAAATAGCAATAGACCTAAAATGATCTCTATACAATCAGATGGATGTGCCCCCATAATACGAGCATTTGAGGATGGTAAAGAAACAGCAGATTTTTTTAATGAACCAAAAACAAGAGCATTAGGGCTAAGGGTTCCTGTAGCTGTAGGTGATTTTCTTATCTTGGAATCAATTCGTAAAAGCTCTGGTTTTGCCATGAGCGTATCAGATGAAGAACTCATGGAAGGTGTGAAATGGATAGGAAAGCATGAAGGAATCTTTTCTGCTCCAGAAGGAGGTGCGACAGTTTCTGCTTTACCTAAATTATTGGATCTTGGGATTATTCATAGTAAAGATCAAATCGTATGTTTTATAACAGGCACAGGATTAAAATATATAGATCTCTATTAAAATATATCTTAATTAGTAATTGTTGAATAAAAATAGCCTTCAAAAGAAGGCTATTTTTATAAGTTATAGATTCGGATTACTATTTTTTTCGCTGCGAGATATTGGAAGATAATTCCAAGCACCATAAATTGTTACTTCGTGATCTGTATCAGTATTTGTGGTGGTATGCCAACTGTTCCAACGTCGCTGATCTGGCAATCTATTTCCAGTGCAGAATAACTCTTTATCACGTTCTATATAAATAATATTAAGATCTACTGATTCAAGTGCTGATAAATTGTGTACAAATCTAACTGTATTGACGGCATCCAAGGCACTAACTGAAACAGATTCTCCACGTAAAGCAAGTTCAGCAAGCATTAAATGATTTTCCTGCCATGAGATGATATTAATAGGATCTCCAGATTCATCATATTTGGTCTGAATATATCGCTGAGTTCCAGTAAGCATGGGAGCTTCTTGAAATGGTAATCTTCCAACTTCAAGAGAATCTGATGCAATATAGTTCAGAAACCTAATTGCAGCTACGTTTTGGGGACGTCCAACACCAGAATGCTGGTAATATTCATTTGTTGACATTGCAGAATATTCTGATTGAAGTGGAAGGTCTGATGATGACATCCCGCCATCTGCATAAATCGCAGCGTTTGCATAATCTCCTTCATAAAGATAAGTCCGTGCAATAAGAGAGTTGAGTATTCGTTGCTGTTCATCTGTGGCATGAGCAATAGCAGACGTGAACTTTGCACGTGCTTCCGCATACATATCGGCGGAATAAATCATTGGACTGCCATCAATTGGGCTCCCTCCATCTCCACCCGGCTCCAATCCATAATAGGTAGCATACATATGTCGCGCTAGTCCACCATAGAGATAACCAGTATAGAACGCTTCCTTATCATCATTTGTTGCTTCAGAAGCATCTAATGCAGATACAGTTTCTATTAGAAGGTCTGCATATTTTCGGAGTTGCCCTAACTCTTCATATGCGTATCCTGAGCTATTATTATCATCAAAAGCTGAACCATCATCATATTGATCTGCACTCCCCATCCCATCAATATTTCTATAAGAAGGGAAGGTCGCATTCTGAACATTTGTAGTGAATTCTAATTGATCTGAAAGAAGGTCACTGAGCATTGACACATTATCATGGGTCGTACCCAATCGGACTTTTACGCCATTTATGAGAAATGGAAGGTCATCTCTATCTTTTAGTTCCCTGTCTTCTGCAACATCAATCAATGGGTCCACATCTTGGTACCAAGTATTTTCGCATCCAATGAAGAAAATTGTTAAAATAGATAAACTTGAAATGATAATAGTTTTCATTATTAACTCCTTAGAATGTTACTGTTATACCAAAGGTATGGGTTCTTGGATTTTGAAGAGTCAAAAAATCTACACTTCTCTCACCTGAGTTTGCACCATTCCAACTAATCTCTGGATCAGCACCATCGTAATCTGTTTTTGTCCATACATTCTGTATGGAATAATATACCTGAACATCAGATATTTGTTTGATTCCAAATCTGTCTAATGAACCTATATTATAACTAAAACTTAATTCTCTCAATTTCGAAAAACTGGCATCTCGTAACCAATT
>CAYOJL010000022.1:0-24203 GCA_964404235.1 uncultured bacterium
GACTCGTTGCAGCTCATTGGTTGATCTGATCGATCATTCAGATTACTTTTTCAATGCCCCAGTTGAGTTCGATGAAAACGATATCAAGAAGGCATGGAAAGACGATACCGCAGAAATGCTAGCAGAAGTATTGAAAATGCTTGAATCGACTACGGATTGGAATGCAGATGAACTTGAGTCTAATTTTAAAAATTATATGGAAAAAAATGACTATGGTTTTGGAAAGGTAATGAAACCAGTAAGACTGGGGTTGTGCGGGAACCTGCAAGGCCCCTCATTATTTAGCATAATGGGAATACTTGGTAAAAAAATATGTATAGAACGTATAAATGCTATTATTAATAGGTTTTAAGAAATGAATGAAAGTAATACACAAATAAAAAACTTTGTCCAAAAGATCATTGATGAGGATAACTTATCAGGGAAATGGGAGAATCGAGTACACACGAGATTCCCACCGGAGCCAAATGGTTATCTTCATATTGGTCATGCAAAATCTATTTGTCTTAATTTTGGAATTGCTGAAGAAAATAATGGTAAGTGTAATCTAAGATTTGATGATACTAATCCTCTAAAAGAGGAAGATGAGTATGTCAGGTCGATCATCGAAGATGTCAAGTGGTTAGGCTTTGATTGGCAGGAACGTTTATTCTACGCATCAGATTATTTTGAACAGATGTTTGAATTTGCGATACAACTTATTGAGCAAGGAAACGCATTCGTATGCGATCAGACCGCTGATCAGATAAAGGCCTGTAGAGGTACGCTTACAGAGCCCGGTAAGGAAAGCCCTGATCGTGATAGGAGCATAGAAGAGAACCTTCAATTATTCCAGAGCATGAAAGAGGGTGATTTTTCAGATGGTTCTAAGACACTTAGAGCTAAAATAGATATGTCTCATCCAAATCTTAATATGCGAGACCCGGTTATATATCGAATATTACATGCATCTCATCATAGGACAGGAGATGAGTGGTGTATTTATCCTATGTATGATTGGGCTCATGGATTAGAGGACTCCATTGAAAGGATCACTCATTCCATTTGCACCTTGGAGTTTGAAGATCATCGCCCTTTATATGACTGGTATTTAGATAAGCTTGGTGTTTATCATCCACAGCAAATTGAGTTTGCTAGGTTGAATGTGAATTTTACTGTCGTAAGTAAAAGAAAGCTAAAAATGTTAGTTGATGAGCACCATGTTGATGGATGGGATGATCCAAGAATGCCCACTATTTCAGGATTGCGTCGAAGAGGGTATACTCCATTATCTATTCGCAATTTTGCTGAAGAAGTGGGGGTAACGAAGCGTGATTCTGTTATTGATGTGGTCAGGCTAGAAAATGCATTAAGGGAAGAATTAAATAAGACAGCACCACGTGTTCTTGGTGTATTAGACCCTCTAAAAATAGTGATCACTAATTACCCGAATAGTAAAACTGAAATGCTTGAAGCGGTCAATAATCCTGAGGATCCTGATGCGGGAACAAGAGAGATTCCATTCTCAAAAGAATTATATATTGAAAAGAATGATTTTATGGAAGATCCTCCAAAAAAGTTTTTCCGTCTAGGACCAGGACGAGAGGTCCGACTGAGATATGCTTATTTTATAACCTGCACTGATGTAATTAAAGATGATGATGGTGTCATCAAAGAGATACATTGTACGTATGATCCAGAGACCAAAGGAGGTAATGCTCCTGATGGAAGAAAGGTAAAAGGAACCTTGCATTGGGTGAGTGCAGACCATGCGATTAACGCTGAGGTGCGATTATATGACCGTCTTTTCAATAAAGTCAATCCAGAAGAAGGCGGAGATTTTTTAGAAGCGCTTAATCCTGATTCATGTAAGATTATTCAGTCCGCAAGGTTAGAACCAAGTTTATCTAAACCTGATTCAATGACATATCAGTTTGAACGATTAGGTTATTTTAAAAATGATGAAGGTTATTCAAGTAAAGGTCATAATGTTTTCATCCGGGTCTTATCGCTTAGAGATTCATGGGCAAGAATAATGAAACAGAATATATCATAATACCATAACTAAATTGGGTTGGATTAAATCAATGAATACCCCTAATTTGAGTCGATGAAACCATTCCTCCGAATGCGCAAAGTTTTCCTATATATATTTTTTTTATCCTTTGTTTGCGCAAAGGACCCATATGCTTATCTATATCTTTTACCATTTGATAATATCCAAAATGACCCTGCTGTCGAGTGGATAGCGGCTGGTTTAAGTGATATGGTGCGCGAAGAAATGAAAAATGTTTATGGTGTACGAATAAAAACAAAAGAAGACCTTGAAACGATCATGAACAACCGGACACTTATGCTAAAGCAGCCTAGAGGATCGCGTAATCTTTTAGTATTGGGGAAATATAATAGGCAATTAGACAAGGTGCATGTCACTATTCAGGTCATAGATGTTGCAAACTGGGAAGAGCTTGCGAAATCACAGCTTACTGAGGTGTATACTCAAGTTCCTTCCTTGAATAAGTCGGTAGGATCATCTGTTCATCAAATGATCAAACCCTTTTTACCTTCTCAGCCCAAGACAGCCATCTCTATATTTCCAAAGTATACTGAGAAGCAGGTACTTAAAGAACGGCATCCTGTATCAATACAGGCAGAAAAAGTTGCATCCAATTTAGATCAACAGATCGCTGAACTAGAGGCATCCATGGAATTCCTTTTAGGTGCTAGGGCCAGAGATAAAGAGAGGCCAAAGAAAGAAGCCTCTAGATTTGATTCTGGAGAATGGACAATGGATTTTGATGTTGACCGTAAAATGGATGAGAATCCTGAAAATGCAGGGAATACGCAGCTCTTGTCAGGGGTGTTAGACCAATTATTGACCAACCCTTATGAAGTTGAGTTACAGCGTCCAGAATTTGAGTATCATCAAGATGATGAATTATACATGACCGTACGTTTCCCTGTCATATATAGGCTTAAAGATAAAATTTTAAAGGATATGTTATCTGGACTCCCTTATACTGGTCTAGAGCAGGATGGTACACTTACCATCTTTTATTTTGACAGAACCAAATTCAATTTCCCTGATCATCATGTGGATGCTATCAAATCTGGTTCTTATAGGAAGGTCCCAATAATGAGGATATTTGATAAAAACCGTAATACTCTCATCCTTGTTGCAGACACACCTGAAGAATATTGGCATGCTAAAAATAGTAATAAGGTCCTCTATCTGCCACAGCATCAATTCTCACCATTGATTGATTTTTCAGTGGGTGGATGGTCTATCCAAGTAGCTATGGAGACGGTTGATATACAAGCAGTATATGAATTTATCTTACCCGTCAGTGAAGTGGAATCACTTAGTAATGTTAGTTTAAAATTCGTCAATGAAAATGACCTGAGATCATTTCTTGACCCAATCTTATAGCAAATCAATTGGTAGGTGACTGATCATTAAAATGAAAAAATTTCTTATTATTTTTCTGTTATCTCTTTCTTTTGGGCAAAAGTTGGATGATATCGATCTAGCGATCCAAGAGCTAGAGAACATTGTCCAAGCGGCATCAAGGTCATCACAGAGAGTATTTGTAGAAGATTTTACAGGCCTGCAATGACCATACTGCCCATCCGCGAGTTTCGCGATCTCAGAGATGCTAGATGAATACCCAGAGACATTGATGAATATCGAATGGCATAATCCAAGTTTTACTCCTGGGAATTCAGATTTTGATATTCCTGAGTATAGTTCAAGAGCATCTATGTATGGAGTAGGAGGTATTCCTCACACACAATGGAATGGTGTCCAAGAAACAGTTGGAGGTTATGCCAATGGTAATTGGCAGGCATTTATAGGAACGTTCACCGCACTCTATAATAGCATGGTCGGAGAGGAAACTCCCTATGAGATCAGTATCAATGGTTATGCTGGCTCGGAAGTAAGCTATGATGTAACGATCTCAATGGACTCGGATATGAGTAACTCCAATCAAAAAGTCGATATTTTTGTGGTGGAAGATAATATCTGGTCATATTGGACCGGTGCCAGCCAATATCATAATGCAAGGAATGTAGCTAGGGATTGGCTCTCAACAGAAGATCTGACAATCAGTTCTGCAGATGAATCAGAGACCTTTTCAGGTACTTTTGATATGGATGAGGATTGGAATGCTGATAGTGTAAAGATCATTGCGATCGTTCAGAATTATGCTTCAAAGCAGGTCTACCAGGTCACTGCGGTCAATATTAATGATATGAATCCAGATATAGATGATGATGGAATCTTAAATGGAGAGGATAACTGCATCGATATCTATAATCCAGGTCAAGAAGATTATGATAACGATCTAATTGGTGATGTATGCGATCCATGCGATAATCTGGTTTATATACTTGGTAATATAAATGGTGATACAGATGATACTGGAGCTCCCCTTATTAATATTATGGATGTTTTATCATTAGTGGATTATCTAATATCTGATGAATCATATGAATGCCAGGATCCCATATTGAACATCAATGGTGATGAATTTGTTAATGTCGTTGATGTGATCGCTTTGGTGCAGTCCATATTAGGTGGTAATAGTTAGATAAATAATTAATTAATGATGAAAATATCTAAAACTGTTTTTTGTTCACTTATATTAATAAATATCATATTTGCAGAAGAGAATGATATAGGAAATATTATACCAGATCTCAAAATACGGTTGTTAGATGGCTCGAGCACAACTATTCATGAGCTTGTCCAAGATGGTCCTCTTATGATAGACTTTTGGGCAACTTGGTGTGTAAACTGTAAAAAGCTAATGAAATATCTAGATCAATATCATCAAGACTATTCCAATGATGGTTTCAAGGTGCTCATGATCAATACAGATACTCCAAGATCTTTGGGTAAAGTAAAGTCGTATGTAAGAGCTCAGGATTATAAATTTTATATTGGTATGGATCCTAATAAAGTGATCTCAAAGAAACTGAATGGAATGGTCATGCCTACAATGATCCTAGTAGATAAAGGTGGTGAAGTAAAATGGCGTCACCAAGGATACATCACAGGTGAGGAAATTCAGGTTAAAGAGCAGATCACACAACTTTTGGAGAAGAATCTTGAAGAAACAGTTGAAGGATAAAATTTTAAACAAAGTATATATCATCATTATTGGCTCATCTTTCATTTTAGCTGATCAAATAGATATGAATGGAGCTGTCAACTCAAATTTTGGTAACAGCTATGGCTTTTACGATTTTTCTGAGAATATTTTAGATCTCAATATTTTCTATAATGATCTTCAAGGTTGGATTCAATATGAATATTCAAATCCGCCTGATATTGGTTTTGCTAATAATGATATAAGAAAATTCAGACTAGAATATTCCACAGGTGACTTTGTTTTAAAATTGGGTGACCTCTATGAGTTTTGGGGCAGGGGTCTTCTTCTTAATCAATTTGATGATCAAGTGACCAGCTTTGATAATGGTACAAGGGGAATGTTAATAGAGTATGATAATGGTCTGTTTTCTGCTAGTCATATGAATGGAAATTCAAATATCTGGAACATGGGGGCGGATACAAGGACACCGGAATTCAACAATATTCATAGCATGATGGCAAACCGATTACAATATAATCGGGGGTTAATGTCATTAGGGCTAACACAGTTAAGATCGAATGAGGAACATGATGTTAATTTTGGTCCATCTGTTATGGCCAGTCATGATCTCAAAGGTGCATATGCAACTTGGTCAGGTGGTAATGCAGATTTCTTTATAGAATATGTAGATAAGGTTTCAACGGAAAAAGTGACCATGTTTGGAACGATACCGAACGATACTTTGATCAAAGGTTATGGTTATTATCAAAATTTTAATTTTTATCTTGGTAATTGGGGACTTTCAACTGAATATAAACGATATTCATTTGATAAAGCATATGGTGATCTATCTGCTGATGATTATGGCAATCAGATCGAATACCAGCAGATGCCAACCCTTGGAAAAGAGCAAAATTCCACACTGCTTGGTCGCCTGACACATAATTATAATTTTAATGATGAACGAGGTGTACAAGTGGAACTCAACGGATCTCTTCTAGGACTATCATTGACCGCACAATATGCGCATTTGAGTCGGAATGAGACATGGCAATCTGTTGCGACATTTGACTGGGTTGATAAGGCAATCAATGGATATCTACCTAGTTCAGATATTTCAGCTTTACCTTATTGGGAGAATTATCAAGAAGTGAGTGGTTATGCTTTCAATGATAAACTCTATTTTAAACTTGGAAGAGGGGCAAATAAGGAAATACTAAAGACCATAAGATATTTTGAAGGTAAACAGGTTGATATCTCATCCATTGATACTTCTTTAGCATGGGTCTATGATACACTTGTATGGAATGATGAGACATATTACGATTCAACAGAGGTAGAGCTATATGATACCAATTATACCTCGCCATTTAATGTAGAATCAAAATTATGGCAGCAAAGCAAAGCTTTCACCATCCCAATGGAAGTGAATTATATTTTTGATAATGGCTATACGGTTGGTATCGGTTTTCAATATCAGGAACGAGAGAAGGTTAATAGATCAATTGGGAATGCCACTACATTTAATGCTAATGATTCAACATGGAACATGTATGACCCCGATGATTATTCAAATACATATGATGAGACCACGAGCCAACTTGCCAATGCAGAGGGTCCCGTAAAAACACAGTATAATCGACTAGTTTATCTTTCCATAAGTAAAGCTCCTAAATGGTCTTTTACTATTACCCATGATATGACAAATGCATATGAGGCGAGTAGTGCCTATGATCCATACTATAATCCTCTCGAAGCATTGATCTCGGGTGATTTGAAATACTTTACAGGTAAGAGGAATAATGTTGATCCACCTAGTTGGATACAAAATCGTTGGGTTTCCGTGGAGTTTGCATATAACATAACATCATCTCAAAGGATATCTGTGATGTATGGCTCGATACAAGGTGGACTCTTTTGCAGTAATGGTGTTTGTAGATTAATACCTCCATTCAATGATGGGATCAAGATAAGTTACAGTGCAAGCTTCTAATAGTTGTTATTAATAAAGTAAGATAATTAGAATTGCACATCATAATTTCAAAGAATACAAACATAAAAATATGAAAATAAAGAAAATATATTATTTACTATTAATATCATTACCATTTTGCCAACAACTTGATCCTGTTGAGGTTGCGATGGATGAACTTCGAACGGTTGTTGAAGCTGCCTCAAGATCGAATCAGCGTGTTTTTGTAGATGATTTTACTGGACTACTATGACCGTACTGTCCTTCCGCGAGTTTCGCGATATCAGAAATGTTAGATGAATTCCCTGGTACTCTTATTAGTGCTGAATGGCATTCTCCTGGTTATACGCCTGGAGACTCTGATTTTGAAGAGTGTTATTATTACGACAATTTTGGAGGCTGCTATGGTGCACGAGCAAATCTCTATAATGTAGGTGGCATACCTCACACCGAGTGGAATGGTGTCTATGACCTTGTGGGAGGATGGGCCAATGGTAACTGGGAGCCAGCCTATGATTATTTTATTGGGTTCTATAATCAATTGATCGGATCTGAAACACCATACGAAATTTTGATCAACGGTTTGAAAGATGGTTTAACAGTAAATTATGAGATTACTGTTTCCATGGATAATGATTTTGCTATTCAAGACCAAAAGGTCCAGATAATTGTTGTGGAAGATAAGATCATGTCATATTGGGGTTCTGTTGGTATAGATCATAATGCAAGGAACGTTGCAAGATATTGGATAGCAACTGAAGATCTCAATATTAGTTCTGCTGGAGAATCACAGACCTTTTCCGGCTCATTTGAGATCGATGAAGAGGCTTGGAATTCTGATAGTGTAAAAATTATCTCCATGGTTCAAAATTATGATGATTATGAAGTATTTCAGGTCCAGGAGATCAATGTAAATGAATTTGATACTGATCAGGACGGTATTATGAATAATGAAGATAACTGCATGACCGATTATAATCCAGGACAGGAAGATATTGATGGAGATGGAATGGGTGATGCCTGTGATATGTGCGATAATGCAAATATTTTCATACCTGGAAATGTGAGTGGTGATCTATGGTATTATGATAATACCAGTATTGAACCAACTGTAAGTGTTGATTTATTTGATGTTTTGATTCTAGCAGAGATCGTAGAATCGGGAGATCAAGAGAGTTGTGGGTATGAGGCAGGTGATATGACAGGTGAAGGAGATGTGAATATAATTGATGTGATCGCACTTGCTTCCTTTATAATGGAAGGTGCATTCTAGTTTTAACTTGGGCCTACAATCTTTAACAAGAAAAGGCAGTTATTTAAACTGCCTTTTTTTATGTCTTGGATTAGATACTTGTGGTATTCTATAATAGAACACCTTTTTTTGATAAATAAGCTAGACAATGCGAGGTAATTATGAGCAAATATCCTTTTAACCTTATTTTTACGACCTTTATTCTTTGTGTTTTGACCAGCACTACATTTGGTCAAAGATTAGATCACGACCACTCAGCTAATAATGGCCTACGGATGCTTGTTGAAAATGCTTCAAGATCTCAACAGGTTGTTTGGGTGGAGGACTTTACCGGGCTTAACTGACCATACTGTCCAAGCGTGAGTTTCGCGCTAGATACACTTTTAAACGAATTTCCTAACACACTAATGACCATTGAATGGCATAGTCCAGGTTTTACTCCTAGTTGGATAGATTTCGATCTTCCTGATGCATATGATGCAAGAGGAGATCTATATGGTGTTGGTGGTATACCCCATACTCAATGGAATGGTTTAGAATCTTTTGTGGGGGGCGGTTCCAATTGTGTCTGGGAGTACATGTATTATGATAGAAAGGAGACCTATGAAGGTTTAGCTGTACAAGAGAGCCCATATATAATAGAACTACAGGGTGATTTGGTTGATTCTGATGGTAGTGACCCAGTATTTAATTTTGATGTGATAGTTTCGCTTGAAGAAGATTTCGGTTCAAGTGGTACGGTGCTTGAGTTATTTGTTGCCGAGGATAGTATCATGGCATATTGGAGCGCTTGTGGTGCAGAACATAACGCTCGAAATGTGGGTCGCGCTTGGTTGACAATGGAAGAAGACGATCAAGTACCCATAACAATAAGCGGTGCAGGTGAAACACAAGTTCATAGCGGTTCATTTGACGTATCAAATAGTTGGAATCATGATCAGGTAAAAATGATTGTGCTCGCCCAAAATTTAGTAACCAATGAAGTTTTTCAGGCACAGACCGAGCTTATATTGAATATTCCGACGGATAGAGATGAAGATGGTGTAACTAATCTTGAAGATAATTGCCCTGATGATGCGAATGCAGATCAGGCAGATCTAGATGGTGATGATATCGGTGATGTTTGCGATCCTTGTAATGGTCTTGTATATGTTCTAGGCAATGTCAATGGAGATGCAATTGCAGGCCTGGATGGATCTGGAGATTTAACTTATGATCCGATCATTGATGTGATCGATCTTCTAGCCCTATCTGATTATTTAGAAGACCCTCTTTTTAATGAATGCCAGATGCTCGATCTCTTAGAAGATGGAGAGGTCAACCAGTGGGATCTCATAGTGCTTGCAGATCTGATCATGAATGGAGGTTCATAGTATCATTGGATTGATCAAGTTTTAGATAATAGTTATTAAGAAAGGCAGTGATAGCACTGCCTTTCTTATTTCACATATATTTTATTAATTACTATTGAGTTTTATATCAGTTTTAAATTATTATTCCATTAGTCTGAACTGTTAATTATCAAGAGGTCAACTATGGTTAAAGCTCGTTATAGTATATTATCAATCATATCATTCTTATTCATTACCACATTCTTGTCTGCACAAGCACTGGATCACAGACATACAGCATATGAGAATTTGCGTATGTCGGTTGAGAATGCATCTCAGAGTGGTCAGAATGTATTTGTTGAGGATTTTACTGGACTTAACTGACCATACTGTCCATCCGCGAGTTTCGCGATAGATACACTTTTAAAAGAATTTCCTGGTACATTACACTCAATCGAGTGGCATAGTCCGAACTATACACCAGATTCTTCTGATTTTTGTCTTCAGACCGAATATTATATGAGAGCTGGTCTCTATAATGTAAGTGGTATACCACACACTGAGTGGAATGGTGTACATTCACAGGTTGGCGGTGCTAGTGGCGGTGATTGGGAGTCTCTTTACCCAGACTATCTGAATCTTTACTATGATCATTATGACCTGGCAACTCCCTTCCGTCTCGGAATATCAGGTGAGTATGAGCCTGGCGATAATGAGGTAAATTTTAGTGTAGAGGTACTCATTGATGGTGATATTGATACTACTGTCAATATTGAGGAAACTTATGTTGAAGTCTTTGTTGTTGAGGATAACATCTATTCTTGGTGGGGAACTATAGGACAGTGGCATAATGCTAGGAATGTTGCACGAAAATATATTACAAAGAGTGAAGCAACAAAGAATCCATTATCAATAAGTGAAGCAGGACAATCAGAGATATTTACTCATACTCTGGTTCTCTCTGATGCATGGGTGCATTCAAATGTAAAAATAATCGCTGTAGTACAAAAATTTACAGGTACTGGTAGCATGCACCCGATCACACAAGCTCAAACAGCAAATATCAATGCCCTAGATCCTGATCCAGATGAGGATGGTTTAACATATCTATACGATAATTGTCATTATGTTTACAATCCTGATCAAGAGGATGCCGATGGCGATGAATATGGAGATGCATGTGATGCATGTAATGGGCTTGTCAATGTACCAGGTAACGTGGATCTGGATGCTTCTGGAGATGATTTTGAGCCTATAATCGGTGTAACTGATATTTTAGCATTATCCGATCTTCTTGAAGGGGTTGGGCTTCCCCCAAATGACTGTCAATCTATGGATATGCTTGAAGATGGAACAATAAATAATTTTGATCTGATCGTACTTGTGGACGTGGTAATGGCAGGAGGCTAGTATTCACCCGTATTCAAATGATCTAAAAGTACAATCGAATTATTCCTAGATATATAAGATCATAATAAGAATATCTATGAGTAATATTTTATTATATAAGACCCGTCTATTTCTACTTATTGCATTGTTAATGATGCCGCTCTATGCGCAACTCCAGGTCGGGGATATTTCGCCAGATTTCAGTGCACCGATCTGTATGAATGGTGAAGATGAGAACCCTGATATTGTTACAGGAGATTATTGGAGTCTTTATGAAGAGGGAGATGGAAAGGTTACATGGATCAATCTATTTACATCTTGGTGACCATCCTGTCAAGTGGAGGCTCCACAGACAGAAGATATATGGCAGGATTATCTAGCTGAGAATGAGAATTATTTAAATATAATTGCTAATGGCTTTGACTGGACGTCCTATACCTGTGCAGGATGGGCGTCAGCATTTGGAATAACATACCCGATGTTAGATGGCGGTTCAAATGGAGGAGAAGCATGGAGTTTATTTGGAGATGGTTATATACCACACAATGTAGTTCTAGACCATAATCATGAGGTCCTTTATACAGCATCAGGATACAATGAAGGTGCGATAATGGATGCTATTGAGCTTGGATTATCGTACGTTCCTCGAGATGAAGATGGAGATTGTGTTATGGACAGTACAGATAATTGTATTAATGTACCTAATGATGACCAAATAGACTATGATATGGATGGAATGGGTGATGCATGTGATGAATGCAATAATCTGGATATATATGTCACTGGAAATATAGATGGATCTGTAGGTATGGATGATCATAATCCCACGATTGATATATTTGATATACTTAGTTTATCTGATATCATTCTTTTAGGCGTAGATGAGGGATGTGGTTACGAGATCAGTGATATTAGAGATGATGGAGATATTAATATCCTTGATATCATTACTCTTGTCCAGTATGTCCTTTATGGTGAATTACAAGGCGATAATACAATCACACAGCAAGTATTATTGGTCAAGAAATTTGTAAGATATATAAATAGCTTGACTTAAATTAGGCGACATCTATTTGTCGCCTTTTTTGTAGTATTATAATAATGATAAAAAATAAAAAACATACGAGTAAAATTTTAATAATATTTCTTACTTTAGCTGGCATGCTACTTGGTGAAGCGGATTTCTCTTTTAGGAATATTTCTGTTAAAGATGGGCTTGCTGAAAGTACAGTAAAGGTAGTTTTTGAAGATCGCAACGGTTTTATGTACTTTGGTACAGAGAATGGTCTAGATGTTTATAATGGCTACGAGTTTAATAATTATCAAATGAACTCATTTAGTGATTCTTCAATACTGGGAAATAAGGTTTCTGCTATTTATGAAGATTCAAATGATATGATATGGGTTGGAACTGAATTGGGCGTAAGTATGTTTAACCCATCCAGAAGAATATTTACTAGGCCAATAAATATTGATGGATATGATCTGGTCAATCCAGAGACGATCACTGGTGATGCTCATGGGAATATTTGGATCAAATTAAAAGACAGTAGATTCATATTTAAGTTTAGTGATCGTGATTCAAGTACTGTATGTATTAATTGTTCAGATAATTCAGTTCTTACCAAAAAAAATGTGAATATTTTATCGAAAGATAATAATGGCATATTATTATTTGGAACAGATTCAGGCCTATACTATTTTGATGATAAAACTGAGAAAATTGCTCTTATAGATCTAAAGGATAATAATGATATATCGGTAAATGTCATTGAGATTGGAGAAAATGATGATATCTGGGTTGGTACTTCAAACGGTTTATTTAGGTTAAATAATGGCATCAATGGTAAAGTAGACCTTTACAGGAAAGGTGACCAAAGATCTACCATAGTCGCGAACAATATAAGGGATCTAGATTGGGATAATGTTAGAAAAAAACTATGGATAGCGACATCGAATGGAATATCTCGATATGACCCTGTGGAAGATAAATTCTTTAATATTCAGACCACCCCATTTGCTGAAAGTATAGTTGAAAATGATATAGCAGAGATACTTGTGGCATCTAAATCTGGAAGATTATGGTATACAACAGAAAATGAGCCTGGTATTAATTGTTTATCGGTGGAGTTTGACTCGGGATCTAAGAATCCTCCGCCAGCTAATCATTTTGAACATGATCCAATTGATAAGGTATCAATAGCCGATAACAATATTACAGACTTCATTGAGGATAAAGCAGGGCATATTTGGATCGGAACTAGGCAAAATGGCATTAGTGTTCTATCATATGTGAATCCAAAATTCACACACCACAGATATGACCAAGAGAATGAATGGGGTCTAAAAAATGATAAGATCTATTCCATTACTGTCCAGACAGATAGTATGCTTTGGGCAGCAACAGGCTTTGGTCTAGAAAAACTATCCTATGATGCAATTAGAGATCAAGACTATGATAAGTCGATACTTAATGTTGATTATATAATAGATTTGGAGATAATTGACAATCATATTCTTTGGGTGGCCACTGATCAAGGCATACTAAAGATCAATACATATGACTATGATGCTGAAAATATTTTAAGGTTCTCTGAATCTGATACGATTCCTGAATCAAGACGACTCACAGATGACCTTGTTCACGATATATTAGTCGTTCATGATAAAATATGGGTAGCGTCTGGTTCTGGTGTTGTTATCATAGATACAACATCCAATAATGTTACCAATTTTAATTCGGATCTGATTGCAAGGGTGATCTCCCAAGATAGTAAAGGGAATATATGGCTTGGTACTGAGATGGATGGTCTATATAAGATTCCAAGCGATATGCTGAATAATATTATCAAAGGGAATGATTTTGAATTAGAAGGGCATATTTTTGATAAGGCTTACGAAGGTGGGATATCCTCCTCTCAAATAACCTGTATAACGGTGGACAAGAATGGGGTGATATGGGTTGGCACCAATGGAGGCCTAAACAGATATAACACTGAAACAGACAATTTTGTCCATTATTTTGTACACCATGGTTTGCCTAGTAATTATATCACAGGTGTGGTTGTTGATGAAACAAATGGACTCTGGATCAGCTCAAAGAAAGGAATCTCATTTTACAACCAGAGTGATTCAACATTTACTAATTATGGCCTTATAGATGGTATAGGTAATATTGATTTCCATAGACATAGTTATGATTATGGCAATGATGGAATTATATTTTTTGGTGTACCTATGGGTATAACGAGGGTCAATCCAAATGATTTTCAATATAATGATTATCAGCCCCCTTGTGTGATCACCAGAATAAAAAAGACATATTTTGATGATTCAGTATTGGAAATATACTCGCCAGTTAGTGAAGTGATCAATGACAAAAATAATAACGTACCACAGATCATTATTGATCATAATATAAAATCCTTTAGTATTGATTTTGTGGCACTTAATTATCACCAGACCGGCAAAAATCAATACAGGTATAAACTCGAGCCATTTGATAGAGACTGGGTATCCTCAGATGGGTTGCGTTTTGCCTCTTACAATAATTTAGGTAGAAATACATATGATTTTGTTGTGCAGGGTTCAAATGACGACGGCTTATGGAGTGAACCAGTAGGTTTGGAAGTAAAATTCATACCACACCCCCTATTGAGCTACGGGGCCTTTGCAATCTATACAATTTTTGCAATAATAGGTGTATTTGCTTTTATGCGCCATCGTATGCACAAACAGAAATATCAATTGGAAGAAGAGAGAAGGATCAAAGAATTGGAACAGGCAAGGGACTTCCAGATGTCCTTGATTCCTCAATCTCCACCCGAGCATCCCGATTATGACATTGCATTGCACATGAAGACATCCACCGAAGTGGGTGGTGATTATTATGATTTTTTTCCACAGGATGATGGGTCAATGTATGTTGTTTGTGGTGACGCAACAGGTCATGGATTAAATGCAGGCATGATGGTATCTATTACAAAAGCAGGATTATATGGCTCAAATTTTGATACACCTGCAAGTACAACAACGCGTTTGAATAGGACCATTAAAGCAATCGACCTAGGTACAACTCGAATGTCTTTAAATATGGCAAAATTTAATAATGGTACATTTGACTTTACTTCTGCAGGAATGCCTCCTGCCTATTTATACAAAGAAAGTACAGGAGAGGCTGATGAGATCCTAATACCGGGGCTTCCGTTAGGATCAATGAAGAAAGCTGACTTTGACCTTCATTCTTTCAATTTAGAAAAAAACGATGCACTAGTTCTAATATCTGATGGATTACCAGAATGTGTTAATCATGATGGTGAAATGCTAGATTATGAAGCTGTGAAAAATTGTGTTTCTAATAATGGTAGTAAATCAGCACAGGGTATAATTGATTCTCTAATAGGTCTTGGCGAAGATTGGATGTCGGGTCTTATGAATGATGATGATATCACCCTCGTCGTCATAAAGAAAAAATAGCATATAGATAATTTTATGGGTAAGACCTTGAAAAGGACTATGATTGTTCTATGCTTTGTAACATCATTTATAATGGCCCAAGATAAAGTCCCAAATCTTAGGTTAAAGATGATAAATGGTAAGTATGCAAAATTATACGATTTTCTTAAAGATGGCCCCATGATCATTGACTTTTGGGCAACTTGGTGTGAACCATGTAAGAAGCAGATGAGATATTTAAATTTATTTTATAATCACTTTAAACCCGTTGGTTTCAACGTCCTTACTATCAATACAGATACACCAAAAAGCATGAGCAAGGTCAAACCTTACGTACGAACAAAGGGGTTTGATTTCAATGTAGCAATGGATCCAAATAGTAAGATTTTTCAAAAATTAAAGATACAGCAAATGCCGACGACAATAATAATTGATCAGGACGGATTGGTGGTCTACCGACATAAGGGTTATGTTCCTGGAGATGAAGTCGGTATCCTCAAAGCCATTACTGATTTACTTGATAAGAATGGTATTGAATATTCAGATCTCGATCTTGATCAAGTCCAGACAATGCAAAAAAAAGAAAAGTTGAAGATCGATTTTTAATTAAGGTCAGAGAATTATCATAATTAAAATGAAAAAGTTGATCATACTATATTATATACATAGTATGATCTTTTGTCAATTTAGTGTAGGTGGAGATACAGAACTAAAATTTGGTGAGAGTAAGAATAATTATAACTTTTCCGAGGTCTTCCTCAATCTAAATATATCAACCGATATGATATCTACTTGGTCTCAATTTGAATTTAGTGATCCACCAGAACTGGGCTCAAAGATGAATGGATTAAGAAAGTTTAGATTGGATTATGCCAATGGTCCATTGGAGTTATCAGTAGGTGACATTTATCAGATATGGGGACGAGGCCTTATTTTAAATCAATTTGATGACCAAAATGTAAATTTAGATAATGGACTAAGAGGACTTAGTTTTGGATTGATCGAAGATGATTATGCACTAAATCTTATTTCAGGCTTATCAAATATTGGAAGGGTCACCACAGATTTTTTTAAAAATCTCGATCCAGCATTAAGAAAGCCAAATCATTTTAGCGGTCATTCGTTATTTGGAAGTGATATAGAATTTTTTAAACAGCAGTTCAATTTCGCACTTACATTTCTACAGAGTCGTGAATCACATCCAATTGGTAATGTTGTTGCAATGGAAGTAGATACCTTGAATATCGTTCATAGATATCATGGAGCACGTGGTGGTTTTGAAGGGGCGAATATGAGTGGTTATTTAGAGTATGCAAATAAAATAACTCTTTTACCTGAATCAGGTATTAATGATACCTATGCTGATCACTTCAATCCTTATAATGGGTTTTCATTATTTTCAAATATCAACTATTATTTTAGTTTTCCACCCTTTGATGGTTGGTCTCTTACAATGGAGTATAAAAATTATAATTTGACAAAGATCAATCCTGATGAAAGAAATGATTTTGTAAATAATTTTGATATGAACCTTATTTATACACAACCACCCACTGTAATGCGTGAACATAGTAGTGTATTGCTTGCTAGGATGATTCCTCAAGCAAGTTTCAGTGATGAGGTGGGGTACCAGTTTTCCTTAGTTGGTCCCGTTAGTTCCTTAGGCTATTTTACACTCAATTATCAAGTGGCTAGTAGGGCCAATGAGTGGAGTAAAGCATACTCTGATAGTTCTAACGCTTTATTTACATCGAAATGGGCTAGCGATAGTTCAGTAACCTGGTTGCCATACAATAGCGAAGTGTCTTTTCCATATAATGAACTTTATATTGAGATGGAAGGCTACATTAATAAATTGAGGTATCAATTAGGTTTTGCTTGGACCAATAATATCACAGAGTATCATGCGAATTATAATTCAGGGCAAAATAATACCTGGGATACCGGGGAAACCTTCGTTGATAATAATGAGAATGGGTCTTGGGATCAGGGAGAGCCTTTTACAGATCTATATACTATTGTGAATGAAAGGCTCGAAAATAAATTTCAAAATGCATTCACTATACCAACATTATTCAATTATAAACTCTCTAGTGGATGGAGTCTTGATCTTAAATATGAGTTTCAGAGATTGGTAAAGGGTACTAGTTATCGTAATAGCTTATCGGCAGATGAAGTATTTACTGATATTGATGGAGACGGTATCTGGGATGCCGCTGAGGAATTTAACGATATTAATGGAGACGGTATCTGGGATGCCGCGGAGCAAACCTGGTATGATTGGTGGTTAAATGGTTGGCTAACAGATGATCAAATATCGGACTATGATACAAATGGGAATGGCCTTTATGATCCAGGCGAAGACTTTTCAGATGCAGATGGAGATGGTATCTGGGATGCCGCTGAGGAATTTACAGACCTTGATGGAGACGGTATCTGGGATGCCGCTGAGGAATTTGATGACCTAAATAATGATGGGGTATGGACTAGTAGTGGTGCCTATGTGGATAGTACTAGGTCTAAATTCTATGTTTTCAATGCAGATAATGATGAAAAAATATCAAAGGATTTTCAATATAATCATATGATCACTATTGGCCTTGGTAGGTCACCCCATTGGTCATTGTCACTCACTATAGAATCAAGTTCTACTTATGAATATGGCCCACAGATTCCAAGTATTACCAATCCAATGGAAAAGTTCATAGGCAATTTCATGGATCTAGAGAATAAATGGATCGCTCTTGACCTTATGGTAAACATCAATGAATCTACTCGATTGGACATTATGTATGGAACCTTAAGAGGGGGAATAATTTGTAGTAATGGAATATGTAGATATGTTGAACCTTTTGATGATGGGTTCAAGTTATCTCTTACATCTGTTTTTTAATTATTTCATGGTAATTTATTATTATCATATATTCTCGAGCGTATATTCTGCAAATAAAACTTAAGAAACGAATATGACTAGACTTAAATCTATTACCAGATACACATTGTTGATATCTTTTATGTCAATCTGCTATGGCCAGACATTGAATGTAGGGGATACTTTGCCAACCGGTCTAAATTTCGCATGGTGTGCAAATAATGGTGCATTTGGCCAGTTTGATAGTTTATCCTTAGATGATTTTAATGGTGCAACCAATGCAAGGGGTGTTTACTCTGTTATGTGGTTGATGATCTTTACTTCATGGTGACCATATTGCGAGGCGGACGCCCCGATAACCCAAGAATTTTATGAAACATATCAAGACTCAGGACTAGTAATGTTAGGCTTGGGATTTGATTGGGGGCAACCATTTACTTGTGAAAGTTGGGCAGATGACATGGGGCTAACCTACCCTATTCTTAATGATGATGTTAATGGCATTGATGGTGATGGCGGTGGAGGTGAAGCTTGGGACTTATTTAATCATGGATACATACCACACCATGTAGCGATCAATCATAATATGGAAATTATTTATACGTCGGCTGAATGGGAAGATAATGGAGGAGTGCTCATGGGGGTGCTACAGGATGCATTGGAAGAATGTGGGACTCTCTGTCAAAGCCCATGTAGTGGTATCCCTGGTGATATTGATGGTACTGCAGATGAGAATAATGATCCGATCATTAATTTGATGGATCTATTACGCCTTGCTGATCTAATTGAATCTGGACAGGATATCAATGAGTGTATTGACTTGACAGGGGACGTAAGCAGCGATGGTCTGGTTAATATTATCGATATATATGCTTTTGCCACGATGTTGGTAGAAGGAAGCTTTGATAATTAAATAACCACAATTATTTATTATTTTGATTAAAAAACTATCTATTCTTTTTTTACTTATAACAATGGCTATGGGACAGGGAAAGGTTCCGAACGTTCGATTGAAGATGCTAGACGGAACTTCTGCAAAATTATATGACTATCTTAAAGATGGACCTATGATCATAGACTTCTGGGCTACCTGGTGTGAACCTTGTAAAAAGCAGATGCACCATTTGAATAAGTTCCACCAACATTTTCAAGATGTTGGTTTCAAGGTCTTAACAATTAATACTGACACCCCCAAAAGTATGGGTAAAGTAAAATCTTATATACGTTCAAAGAAATTCAAGTTTCATGTAGCAGTAGACCCAAATGGGCAAGTTAAGAAAAAATTAAAAGCTGAACTCATGCCCACGACCATACTGGTTGACACAGATGGCTCAGTATTATACCGTCATCAAGGTTATTATCCAGGAGATGAAGATAAGATATTGACTCATATTACGGATTATCTTGATGCTGCTGGAATAAGTTATAATGCATATGATGCTGGAAAGGCCAAAGAGACTGCAAAAAAAGAAGTAGACATAGATTTTTAAGAATCTCAACTACTGTTTAAATTCCCCACTACCGCTTATAGTATTATGCGCCCGTAGCTCAACTGGATAGAGTGTCTGGCTACGGACCAGAAGGTTGGGGGTTCGAATCCTCCCGGGCGTACTATTCTAAAGACCATGTTTTAATGAGGGTAATATTGGTCTGTATATCTGCGTAGGAAATGAAAAAACCATCGAAAAAACACCTTTGTTTATTAAAATTTACCTTTTATTTTAAATTTGCCTACGACATGGCACTGTTCTTATATTTCGGTGAGCAATTGTGCTCACGAGGTAAGACAGAAATTAATAAACAGCTGATAGCTACGGGAGTAGTCTATCAAATGCGGAGTTCAACATGAGGGAAAGAATAAATATTTCCATCCTGGTTCGTGCTATACAGATTCTACTGTGGGCATCTCTATCAGTCCTTATACTTATTCCATCATCCAATCTCTACGCTCAAGATCCAGAAGATGATGTAGAAGAATATTGGGGTGACGATGACGAGTATGAGGAATATGAAGATGATGACGAATATCTTGATGATGACGAATATGAAGATGATGAAGAGTATGAAGATGATGAAGAGTATGAAGATGATGAAGAGTATGAAGATGATGAAGAATTGGCAGATGAAGCAGAGAATCTTGGCTATACTATTGATCTAGCATTAGGTTCACCAAGATTTGTTAATCCAGCTCTTATGCATTGGAACTCTAATGTCGACCTAAGAGCTAGTGTTGAATTTCCTGTTCTTATGCAGGTTATGGGTGCAAGATTCCGTTTCGGTGTTGAAGTCGGTTCTTTCAAGTTTGAGAATGCAAAATTCAGTACAGTCGGAGAGGATGTCATTAATCTTGGTGAGACCTTTAGTGGTATAACTGCTATGGGGATCATTTCATTTCCGGCAGGACCAGGGAAGATCAAATTCGGTGTAGGGATGGTTGGCGCTTCTGCGGGATTCTCTATGGAAGCCTCTTACGGTATGAGGATTGGCAATTTAGAAGTGAGAGGAGGAATTCGTTCTACAGAGACCTTAATGGCAAAAACATCAGAATCCGTAGAGTTGGGACGTGCAGGTTGGATGGATGGACAGATCGTTCTAGGAGTAAACCTATAAATATTCTTGATTGACCATGTTCATATTAAAACAAATAATTTTTCATTTGATGAGTATGCTGAATAGAGCGTACATATCTACCATCTTAGTTGGTATACTGAGCTTTACTCAGCTAATGGCTGCAACCATTGATATCAGATTATCCAATAATAATACTTACGGTACAAATAATCGTGGGGCATATAATATTGATGTGTCGAATGCCGATAATGGGGGTGTGTCAGGTGGTATTGTTGTGTTGATCACTGGCGCAACAGTTGACCATGATTATAAAGTTTATGTGCAATATCACACCGGGAATCCTGCTAATTCAAATCAATGGTTCTCTCAGCAGATCAATGAGGCGGGAAATACGAAGATATCTATTGGAACAGATGGTACCGCAACCCAGTATATATCCCATGCTGCAATAGAAGCATCTGATGACTGGCAAGGAGATGACTATGATGGTAACGTGACCTGGATCATCGTAAATGATGACCTTGATGATGATGATGAACCTAATACATCAAGCGGAACACAACACTACGAGACATATGATTTTGATATGGTCGCGCCAGTAATATCAGACCAAACGATTTCCGCACCTAAGAGTGCTCCATTTAATCAAACTTATCCACACTACGCTAAAGAGAGTGACCAGATTAAAATGACATTTAACTCTACTGAGAGTATCACTGATTTGACTGGAAACTTTCATGGCAATACTAATATCTCAGCACAGAATTTAGATAGTACCTCTCCATATGCTACGATTGATTCTGTAAATACCATGCCAGACGGTTCAACGGTAACTTTTAGTTTTATCCTAAAAGATTCTAATGGGAATTCCGCAACCATTACATCAACGGATAATAGCTCCAGTGTGATCACAGACTTTACTCCACCAGATATTAATAATGGTACAACATACTATACATCTATGATCACTGGGGATGGTGATTATTTTGCAAAAAGTGGTGATAATGTTGTCCTATCAATAATAGCAAGTTAGACCCTAGTACAGGGTATCTTTGACATCAATGGTGCAACAGATGAGAGTGCTTACATGGTATTCAATGTCGGGACTTCAACCAATGTTACGGTAACTCCAGCGCTTTCAGGTATCTCAGGCAATAATAGTTCAGAGTTCTCTGCTACGGTAACACTCACCGATGATAATGAGACCTCGAATACTTATGTGGATTTTTCAATTACCGGCATCTATGATAGAGCCAAAAATGAAACATCCATCACAGATGATGTGCCTACCATTAATGATCGCGTATACTATGATAGTACTGATCCTACTATTGAAGAAATGTCTCATTCAACACCAGCCCAGAATGCTAACCCAAATCCATATAAGGCAAAAAATGGAGATGCTGTAAAGCTGACATTTGCTGCTAGTGAGTTATTGGTTTATAACTGGGATGATAATATCAATACACAGCCAGCTATGACATTTCAAGGTGGGGGAGGAAATGGAAATTCATTCAATGCAAATACCATTGCCAGTGTTAGTAACCTGCAGAACTTTACTGCCACTCTTAACGATGTTGCTGGTTTATCAGAAGGTCAATTGACTTTTTCATTAGCATTTAGGGATCGTTCGGGTAATCAAGCCACAGCTCATACTGCATTGAATAATGAGGGCACTAGAATAACGATCGATAATACTGCTCCTACGATTGACGAATTGACCATTGCATCTAATTCAACAAGCAACACTGCATTTGCCAAACCAGGTGAGCGAGTAACGATCACTATCGATGTGAATGAAGAGCTACGGAATTTATCACAGTATGAGATCACAGATTATGATGACGGAGTGACAGGGACCATAGGTGGGATAGAAGCAGAAGCCACCATGCAGGGAGGAACTGGCGGTCAGGTATGGATCTTATCAGCGATCATGGGTGATTCACATCCTGAAGGATTATTAGAATTTTCAGCAACGCTGACCGATATGACAGGTAATACTAGGGTTGTTACTCAGGCAGATATAACTGAAGGAACCTCAGTTACTTATGATAAAACAGCTCCGACCATTGTTAGTGCGTCGATACAGTCAAATAATGATAACACTACTTGGGCAAAGGCAAGTGATGTGGTAACACTTGTGTTTGAGGTGAATGAGAATTTAAAAGAAGATCCCACTGTATCTATTGCGGGTGGTGCTGCCACTCAATCAAGTGTGAATGTACGTACCTATACCTATACTATTACTGTGGATTCCGATGCCCATGAGGAAAATATTCTGGACACAAATCCAAATGCGAATTTCACTATTGATTTTACAAATGAAGCAAATATAGCCGGAACCCAGTATACTCACGCGAGTGATGGAGTTGACGGGACAGTCACTATAGATTATACTCCGCCAACCTTGACAAACGTTTACATAAAGTCAGATAATACAGTAGATACATCCTACGCAAGATCTGGCAGCAATGTAACTCTTAAGTTTAAAGGTGTAGATGCACTTAGCTCCGGTTTATTGAGAGATGACCTTACAGTAGCATTTGATACAGGTGCTGGTGGAGCGAATTTGGGTGCCACTACGAATGGGGATGAATCAAATGCGAGCTGGACCGCAACTGACGAGTTGGGAGAAGGTGTTCTTGAGCAAGAGTTGACCTTTTCCATCTCTGGTTTTAAAGATCTGGCGGGGAATGTGGGCACCACAGTTACTGATCTATCTGGTGGCTTGAATGTTACCTATGATCAAACAGCTCCAAGATTATCTGGCTTGACAATGGCATCCAACAATAGTAACGGCACTGCATTATCTAAGGTTGGTGATGACATCACGATGGCAATAACCGTTAATTCAACGATCGAGCCCAATGGAATACAGATACCGGTTGTTACCATAGCAAATAGATCTTCTGCCGATGGAGATGTTACGATAAGAAATGCTGCAAATGATGGTGATGCTAGTCAGGGAGATCTAGTATTTACAGCGAATTATACAATGCAGACCACAGAAACGGAGACCGATGCCTTTGAATTTCAGGTTGCATTTACCGATCTGGCAGGGAATGTAGGTACGGCGCTTGAAGATTTGATAGATGATGATGGGGTAAGTTTTGATAAAACAGCACCAGATTTCACCAACACGGCCATTAATTCAAGTGTAACTATTGCGTCAAATAATGAGAATGGTGATCCCACCATTGCTACAGTCAATGACGTTATTACGCTCACTCTTACATCTGCAGAGGCACTTAAGACAGCTACAAAACCAACTGTAACTATACTGGGT
>CAYOJL010000023.1:0-21824 GCA_964404235.1 uncultured bacterium
TAACAAAGGTTCACGGGCCAAATCTTGTAGGACTGGGATCAAAAGTCTCAGCCGAATGGCTCTATGAATGGCTAATGGACCCACAAGCCTATATGCCCGATACAAAGATGCCAAATCTTAGACTTCAACCAGAGCAGGCGAAAGATATCTCAGCATATTTATTGCAGGATAGAAATGAATCTTTTGATGATCTCCCAAACCATGATTACGATAAAGCAGTACTTGATGAATTAACTGTTAACTGGCTTAAAAAATCTAATCCTGAAAGATTCGCAGTTGCAAAAGCAGAAAAAATGAATCAAGACGAAAAATTAAATTTTATTGGTGAAAAGAGTATACGCCATTATGGTTGTTTTGGTTGTCACCATATAGATGGTTTTGATAATGCTAAACCCATTGGAGTTGAGATAACTGAGGAGGGTTCAAAACCTGTTGGAAAATTTGATTTTGGTCTATATCATGATATTGAACATTCAGTACATGCTTGGATAGCAAACAAACTAAGAACACCTCGGATATATGATAGAGGTAAAGAAAGTCAACACCTAGACCTTCTAAAAATGCCTAATTTTCATTTCTCTGAGGAAGAGATAGAAGCTATAACAACAGCAGTTCTAGGTTTTAATTCAAACAAAGTTGGCGAAAGTCTAAAAGCGTATAAAAAAGCACCTGACGTATATAAGAAAGGACATCGACTTGTAAAACAATACAACTGCCAGGGATGCCACCTTATTGACAATCGTGGAGGGCAATTGGTAGAGCATATCGGTCCACCTGAGTACGGTCCTCCTAATCTAAATACTGAGGGACGAAAGGCCAATCCAGATTGGCTACTTTCGTTCTTTAATGACCCATCGATCATTAGACCAAACCTACAAGTAAAGATGCCTAGTTTTCATCAAATATCAGATGAGGATTGGGATGCTATCATAGCCTATTTCCAACATATGGATGGTGAACATCTCAACTACAGAGCTGAGCATGAATTTGATAGATCGAGTACAGAATTTGTAGCTGGTGAAAAACTCCATGAATTTGGCGAATGTGCTAAATGTCATTTTTACGGCAAGACATTTCCAAGTGGTGAAGCGCCCACCTGGGCCCCAAACCTTGCTCTTACAAAAGAACGTTTGAATCCTGGATGGGTAAGCGAGTGGCTAAAAGACCCTCAAGTTATTATGCCAGGTACAAAAATGCCAGCACCCTACCTGCCTGATAAAGAAACATTAGCTGCAGATGGTTCAGAGGATATTATGGGAGAAGCACTCGTTAAACTCGGTGGCGATTCAACTGCTATGCTTGATGGACTAAGGGATTATTTATGGAATATTAAAGGTAGTACAAACATTGACGGTCTTATTAAAGCCTATTTTGATGAGCATGGTTATGATTTTGATAGCGTCAGTGAAGATGATTACGAGGAAGAGGAAGGCTGGGACGATGAAGATGATTGGGACGAAGACGACGACTGGTAAGGTCAATCAAATAATTTTGATAAAAAGCCCCGATAATTATGGGGCTTTTTTTATTTCATAAATAAACTAATAGCATTTTTTACTTGAAGCTCATTCCAACTGTCGCCTTTCCAAGATGCTAAGACCTCTCTATTAGGACCTATTAAGATAGAAGATAATGAATGACCTATCCTATTTTCCTCTACTCCCCAAAAATTACTACCTGACTGTTTAGCCAAGCGATAAATATCATCTATTCGACCTGAACTGGACCAGACCTTCCAATTATCATAATCTTCTGTGGATGCACCATAATAACGGTTCATTACAGAAGGAGTATCATATTTATAATCGAAACTAACCATAATAAAATCTATGGGTTCATTTTTTGAGAATTGTTGAACTAGATATCTATTTTTCATAACAATAGCTGGACACATATTGGGCATAGGACATCGAGTGAAAATATAAGATATAAACCTATATTTTCCATCACTATCTGATAAACGTACTTCTGAACTATCAATATCCAAAAGTGTAACATCATCAATAACATTACCTATTTTGATTTCAGTGAATTCATCATCAAAAAAAATGTCTTCTTCTGGGATAGTGCCATTACCTACAACGTTGAAGTGTCTTGCAAATGGTTTTGATTCATCCCAAACAAACTCAAAATGAACACTATCACCCACCTCAAGTCCATTTAATTCATTTTTATTTAAAACTGTAAATGGCATCACCATTGGCATCATAAGGTCCACTATGGTGTCATGAGCAATCATTATATTATTCGATTCTTGTTGCACAGACCTGATAGTACCTTTCACAGCATATATTTCTTTTTGCCCCTCGCAACTGATAAACAATAAATAAAGAATAAAATATAGAGACCTGATTTTCATATAGAGATATGATATACAAAAAAGGCGGAGTATACCCCGCCTTTTTATTAACTAAACCTTATATAGTTATTTTTTCTTAGGACGGCTAAATACAAAGTTCTCTGTAGTCTCACCGTCACCTATGGTAACCTGTCTTGTAAGCGTTCTTTTACCAAATTTCTCCTGCCAGCAAACAACGTCATATGTACCTGCAGGTATACCCTCTATGGAGAAATTCCCATTTTCATCAGTAACAGCAAAGTATGGATGGTCTGATACCAACACCCAGGATTTCATCCAAGGATGAACGTCACATTTGATATAAAATGGGTCTGGTTCAGCTTGAGAAAAAGTTGATTTCTTCTGTTTCACTACTTTTGGCATGGCAAAATTGAATTCTTTATTCACCTTTGGCATTGAGTGAATATTATGAAGAGTGGCATCACTGTTTTTAATAAGCAGTTCTTGACCAGCAACCATTCCAAATACATGAGGCGTGTATATACATCCTTTTTGATCTAGTACTGCTGGCTCTGATGGAACACCACCTTCATATGAGACATCTTTTAGATATATTAATGCTTCTGCCATTGATCCATCTTCAGCCATTTTGAAATTCTCACTGTAAACAGGACCAGAATGGGATGAACCACAAACAGGATCAGCATCCATCCTAAGTCTTTTTTTCTTGGGAGCTTTGCCATCATATTTCACATGACCTTTTAAGGTTCCTGCGTCAATAGAAACGTTTATCATTGTGAATGATAATAATAACAAAAATGATTTACTATATTTCATGGGTTTTCCTTTAAAATATAAAGATTGATTATACCATATTTTACCATGATTTTGCCTTCTCATAGAATAGAAAAATTACATCAATGCTTTTATGATTATTTAGACTATTCTATTTAATTTTTAGCAGTCTAAAAAATTATTTTATAAAACCATATGTATATTTTTATGATAACCTGCTACGCATTGATGTTGATCAATCTTATTAATCTAACATTAACTGGAGCAAGCGGATATTGGGATTTCGAAATAATGGGAGCAAACCATACAAGGTTTGCCCTATTCACTATTTTAATATTTACCATTACTGAAACAGTCGTGATGTACTTTTTCATTTCTACAGGAAAAGCTATAAAAAGTGCCATAGAGTCAGGACTGGGTAAAGATGAACTATGGTCACGTGAAAGAAAGCTTAAGATGATCCTATTTCCACAACTAATGCTGACCATCTTTTTAGTTGGAGGATGGTTTATCCACATCGGTGCTGTAGAGAATAAAATATCTCCTCCTTGGTTACATGCTTTGTTATTTATCTTGGCATATATTCATCACCTTTGGTCCTTAAGAATTAAAAATAATTCCTTTAAAGAACAGATATCCATCATCTCTGAGCTGGAACCTGCATAATACCTAGGTCAATGTATTACGCAGCTAAAGGATTGGAATTATTAGGTATGTTCATGCTCGCTGTAGGATTTATAGTGAAATTTCCAAAACTGATGGATCCAAAATTACTTTTAGCTGGTATCGTTTTCTTTGGCTCTGGATGGGCCATTGAAAAGTATATATTGAAATGAATTTCATTTATTTCATTAGGGATATAATTGATTAAATTTCTAGTCTATTTAGCGTATTAATAATGCCAAATTACAACTACTTTAAAGGGATTCCAGAGCTCCCTGACTATGCCAGGGAGAAGACCAAGCGCCCAAAGCTCATCGCTGTTGTTGATGAAGACAACTGCACTGGGTGTCAGGCCTGCGTACCATTCTGTCCTGTAGACTGCATCGAGCCAGTTGCTAGTGATAAGTACGAATTCCCTGTGATCCCTCCCGTCCAAGTCAGGTATAATGAATGTACAGGATGTCAGGTATGTGCTAGAGTATGTACTAAAATGACATGGGATGCGATCCGTATGCTTGGCACTGAGAATTTTGAAGACAGTTACGGTTTAGATATAGATTAAAAATAGATATTCTTGGGAAAATAATTGAGTAACGAACACCATCACGAAGAGAATTTTATACAGAAATATATATTCTCTGTCGATCATAAGATCATAGGTTTACAGTATGGGATAACATCCCTACTATTTCTCTTTTTTGGATTTTGCCTCATGATGGTCATGAGATGGCAGTTAGCCTATCCAGAAACGCCTGTACCTATTGTTGGAGGGCTCTTAGGTGAAACAGGGATCCTTTTACCTGAGATCTATAATTCTCTAGGCGCAATGCATGGTACGATCATGATCTTTTTAGGAGTTGTTCCATTAGCTGTTGGTGCTTTTGGTAACTATATAGTACCACTTCAAATAGGTGCCCCTGACATGGCCTTTCCAAGACTGAATGCTGCCAGCTATTGGTCATACTTTGTTGGTGGTGTTGTTATGATGGCAAGTTTTTTCATGCCTGAAGGTGCAGCACGTTCTGGATGGACCTCTTATCCTCCTTTATCTATTTTTGAAGCAGGACAGACCATCTGGCTGATCGGAATGATCTTCCTGATCACATCTTCTCTTTTAGGTTCAATGAATATAATTGTTACGATTGTCCAACTTAGAGCACCCGGACTAACTTGGTGGAGATTACCCTTCTTTGTCTGGGCTCAATTTGTCACATCATTTCTGCTCGTACTTGCATTTCCTCCATTGGAAGCAGCAGCTATATTACAACTTATGGACCGGGTTGCCAGTACTAGTTTCTTCCTTCCTAGTGGTCTGGTATATGCCGGAGCAACTGTTGAAGCGTATGGCTCAGGTTCACCGCTATTATGGCAACATCTCTTTTGGTTCTTAGCCCATCCAGAAGTTTATGTATTGATCCTACCGGCGATGGGTATTGTCGGTGAAGTTCTCGCTAATAATACCAGAAAACCACTCTGGGGCTATAAATCCATGGTATATGCAACGATATTCTTAGGTTTTATGTCATTCGTTGTATGGGCACACCACATGTTCCTGACCGGAATGGGTCAAGCTATGAGTGCCTTCTTTCAAACGACCACCATGATCATATCCATACCATCTGTGGTGATCTTAACATCTTTTTTTATATCCCTCTGGGGTGCTTCTATTCGATTTACAACGCCTATGCTTTTCGCATTAGCTTTCCTGCCTATGTTTGGTATTGGTGGACTAACGGGCCTACCTCTAGGAGTTGGAGCATCAGATATCTACCTCCATGATACATACTATGTTATAGGACACTTTCATTATGTGGTCGCACCAGGTACGATCTTTGCGCTATTTGCAGGTATCTACTATTGGTTCCCAAAAATAACAGGTAGAAAAATGAGTGAAGCTCTTGGGAAATGGCACTTCTGGCCATCTCTCATTTTTATGAATGGTATTTTTATGCCTATGTTCATTCAAGGTCTTGCAGGAGTTTCAAGGCGTATGTATGATGGTGGACAATTGTATGCTCATGCACAAGACGTATTACATTGGAATGAGTTCATGTCTACTTCAGCATTTTTACTTGGTGCAGCTCAACTCCCATTTTTTATTAATGTTTTTATTTCAATGTTCCATGGCGAAAAAGTAGATAGGAATCCTTGGGGGTCAACAACAATTGAATGGTCTGCTCCATCGCCACCTGTACCACATGCAAATTTTGAAGGTGATATACAAGTATATCGTGGCCCTTATGAATATAGTGTACCAGATGCTAAGAACGATTTTTCACCTCAAACAGAAAAATAAAAGGAATCAATTAGGTGCAAATACCATATACAGTTGAAGAACGACCTGAAACAGGTTTGAATAACTCAAAACTTGGTATCTGGGTCTTTTTGGCATCAGAGGTCATGTTATTTGGTGGATTATTCTCTGCATATGTATTCCTTAGAATTGCTGCACCAGAAGGGGATTTTGCATATTGGGGCTCTAAACTAAGTGTGCCTCTAGCTACAGTAAATACACTTGTACTAATATCATCCAGTGTAACCGTTATTATGTCCTGGGCATCTTTAAAAATGAAAGATTTTGAAAAATACAAAATGTATATGGGCCTGACACTATTATGTGCCACGATCTTCCTGGTCATAAAATATTTTGAATATACTGGAAAATTTCACCATGGGATATATCCATCATCTAGTACGTTCATGGCAATCTATTTCACACTGACTGGTCTCCACGGTATCCATATTATAGGTGGAAAGATCGGTATGGCATAGTTTTGGTTACCTGCAGGTAATAGTATGTGGCATACTGACCCTGAGCATTTTACTAACCGAATTGAAGTTGCTGGTCTTTACTGGCACTTTGTAGACCTGGTCTGGATATTCTTATTTCCTGTCCTTTATCTATTATAGAGGTTAATAATGAGCGATCATGATCAAGAACATATAGAACAACATATTAAGGTATATCTTACTGTTTTTGGAGCATTAGCCGTGCTTACGGTAGTGACCGTATTAGTTTCATATTTAAACGTATCATCTATTGAAGCAATTTTTTTGGCACTGACGATCGCAACGATCAAAGCAAGCTTGGTAGCTGGATATTTCATGCATCTTATCGATGAGAAACAAACCATTATTTATATCCTTTGCTTAACGTTCTTATTCTTTTTGATATGTATGTTCATCCCTTTGATCACAGTTACTGATAGTACAGCTCTATGATATCTTTAAAAACATTTCACTATTTTTTTATTACTGTATCCGTACTCATTACAGCATATTATGGCATTTTTGAGATAATAGATCCTTCAATTCCTGGTAATATCTCCAATATCCTTTCAGCTATTTCATTCCTCATTTCTGCTGGGCTGGCGTATTATGGCATCAATGTCTATAACAAATTAAAAGAGATATAGAAATATGAGATATTTCACAAAAACTTTTATTGTCTTCTCTTTTGTACTGCTCATACCAGATCTGATCTTTGCTTGTTCTACTTGTTTTGGTGACCCAAGTGCTCCTGCTTCGCAAGGGCTGAATTGGGCGATCATAACACTACTTGGTGTAACAGGAGGAGTATTAGGTGGTATCATACGCTCGATTATTGTGATCGGTAAAAGAACCAAACAATATAATAAGATGAATAAAACTTAGAGGAAGATCCTTGATAGATATTCTACATTATTTTGGCTTACCGATCAATCTCTCGATACAGGGAGCAAAGATCGATGAGATAAATGCTATCGTCCATTGGCTTATGCTGATACTATTTGTTGGATGGGGAACTTTTTTTATTGTTAGCCTAGTAAAGTTCAGTGCAACAAAAAATAAAAAAGCAAATTATACTGGGGTTAAATCACATCTTTCCTCAGTCCTGGAAGCTACCGTTGCTGTTATAGAAATTGTTATTCTATTTGGTTTTGCATTTCCCATATGGGCTCACCGTGTCACAGATGTTCCGAATCCTAGTGAAGCAGTACATATTCGAGTTGTAGCACAGCAATTTGCCTGGAATATCCACTATCCAGGTCCAGATGGTAAATTTGGTTCACTAAAGATTGATCTAGTAGATGAGCAGGAAAATCCGATTGGTCTAGACCGTTCAAGCGAAAATGCATCTGATGATTTTTTCACAATAAACCAATTCCATATTCCTGTAAATAAAAAGATCAGAATTGATCTTAGTTCAAAAGACGTTATCCATAATTTTAAACTTCCAGAGCTTCGGGTCTCACAAGATGCGATTCCAGGAATGACCATACCAGTTCACTTCGAGGCCACAATGACTTCTGAAGAATTCCTGAAGACCACAATTGGTACAGCTAGGGAAGGAATGGGACTTGAGATCTCATGCGCACAATTATGTGGCCTAGGGCACTATAGAATGAAAGGTTTTGTTACGATCCACGATGAAGAGGGATATCAGTCTTGGCTTGATGAGCAGGCTGAATATCTTGAAGAGGAAAGTGGTGATGATGATTGGGGCGATGATGATTGGTAAAACAATGATAATACTTTATAAAAGACCCTGCTGATAGCAGGGTTTTTTGTTTCTAGATCATCATCCGTTTAGCTCCTTAAGCCATGAAAGAACATCATTCAGACAATCATTTGGTATAGTGTGCTCTGAATCATATTCATTATATTTTGGTTTAAGCCCTAGATCTATGAGTCCATCTCTGGTAGCATGTGAAAGAGATAAAGGAACTATCTGATCGAACTTCCCACTACCCATAAATAGTTTCAGATCTTTTATTTTATTTTTATCAATTATTCCACTAGCCCTTTCTGATGGAAAGAATCCACAGAGAGATGTCACAGAATTAAATTTATCCGGATCCACTAGGCCACAATAAATAGATAATGACCCACCCTGACTAAATCCCAAAAGATTGATCTTTTTGGGATAAAGTCCAAGTTTATCTATACACTTGTTGATCGAATCATTGATCTGTTTTTGATGCTTCGATATCTGTTCTGGCTTAGGAAGAGTACCAATATTATTTGGGTCCAACTCTGCCCATGCCCAGCCACCATAATAGATCGGTATGGAAGCTTGGAGACTGACACAGGTCCAGTTATCTGGGAAAAATGGTGCAAGACCGAAAAGGTCCTGCATATTACTCCCAAATCCATGGAGAAAAAATATACTAGGTCCTTTACTATCACCTTTTCTTACAATATTCTTTAAAGGTAGATCTAATGAATGCATTTCAGACATAATAGATTAAATAGATGAATATTTTTCCTTCTTTTTTTGTGCAGCTCTTTTATTCTTATCTAGCTCCATTTTCCTTAATCTAATATGCATAGGTGTGATCTCAACAAGCTCATCTTCCGCTATAAATTCGATACATTGATCCAAAGATAATTGCCTAGGAGGTCTAACAGTGATCGTACTATCAGAACCGGCGGCTCGCATATTTGTTAGTTTTTTCTCTCTAGTAATATTGACATTTAAATCTCCATCCCTATTACGCTCTCCAATAATCATACCATCATAGACATCCGTACCTACTGAAACAAATAATTCTCCTCTATCAACCATTCCTATACATGCATATGTTGTTACTTTACCCATCCGATCTGAGACCAGACCCCCTGTATTTCTTTGAGGTATTGGACCATGCCAAGGTGCATATCCATTAAAAAGTTTATTCATTATTCCAGCACCCTGCGTATCAGTCAAAAATTGCGATCTGAATCCAATTAAACCTCTAGAAGGTATTGAAAATTCAAGATTCACTCGCCCGGTTCCATGATTTTGAAGATCTGTCATTTTACCTTTTCTAGCAGATAATTTTTCTGTTATGATACCTACTTTATCTTCAGGTATATCTAAAAATACTTTTTCCATAGGTTCAAGGGTTTTACTATTTTCTTCTTTAGTGATTACCTGAGGCTTGGAGACCATTAACTCATACCCTTCTCGACGCATGGTCTCAATTAATATTGCCATCTGCAATTCACCTCTTCCCCTGACTTCAAAGACATCTGGTCTCTCAGTTGGGATAACCTGCAGTGATACATTACTTAAAATTTCTTTTTCTAATCTATCTGATAAGTGTCGCGTTGTAAGATAATCCCCATCTTGCCCAGCGAATGGACTATCATTAACATAGAATAACATTGAAACTGTTGGTTCATCTACCTCAATCCTTGGCAGGGGTTCAGGCTCTTCATTATCTGCTATAGTATCTCCAATAGATATGTTCTCAATTCCTGCAAACCCAATAATGTCACCTGCCTCTACTTCATCAACTTGTTTTCTATTAAGTCCCTGAAATGTATAAAGAGCTGAAAATTTCTGATTAGGTTTGTTGCCTTCAATCGTACACAATGAATAGAATGAATTCATAGATAATCTTCCGTTATTTAACCTCCCAACAGCGATCTGTCCTACATAAGGATCATAATCAAGACTCGTTATTAAAAATTGAGGTTTAGATCCATCTGAAACCTCAGGCCCTTTAATCGTATTGATGATCGCCTTAAATAAAGGCATTAAGTTATCTGATGTACTATCTAATTCATTATGTGCTATACCTATTTTCGCATTTGTATAAATGATAGGGAACTCTATTTGGTCTTCTGATGCATCAAGATCTATGAATAGATCATATACCTCATCAATAACTTCACTTATGCGGGCATCTGATCTATCGATCTTATTAATAACAAGAATAATGGGAAGCTCTTTTTCCAGGGCCTTTTTAAGCACAAATCGTGTCTGTGGTAGAGGCCCTTCACTAGCATCTACCAACAATAGAGCTCCATCAACTAGATTTAAACTTCGTTCTACTTCTCCACCAAAATCAGCATGACCAGGAGTATCAAGAATATTGATCTTTATATCTTTATAATTAACTGCAGTATTCTTAGCGGTTATGGTTATACCTCGTTCTTTTTCAAGGTCCATAGAATCCATAACCCTATCTTCAATATGCTGGTGCTCTTTAAACGTTCCACTTTGTTTAAGAAGTCCATCAACTAGGGTTGTTTTACCATGGTCAACATGTGCGATTATAGCAATGTTCCTGATAGAATCTTTTCTCATGATCATATTATTATAAATTATTTAAAAAAATAAAAAACCCCGCTAAAAAGCGGGGCCTTTTTCAAGATCGATCACTCTCCAGCGACCGAAGCCTTTCTGTATTCAGTTACTAGTTTTTTAACTTCACCGATTGCTTTTCGTGCTCTTGAACCAGCAGCTTTATTTCCACCCATATTTTTTTCATGCTCAGATTCGAATGTATCAAAATGACCTTTTATCTGGTCATATAGCTTACTTGTCTTAGACATCGTCTTTCCTTTTTTTTATTTTAATTAAAATTTTAGCCGGCAATTTTACAACAGCTTAATTTGAATAATTTATTTTTTTATCAGAATATTAATTCACATTGCCCTGTGAATCTGTCTTTACAAGCCAGTTCACACGTGAATTGCCAAAAGAATCTGATTTGCCTACTATATTGAACCCTCCATCATAAGCCTCAACGACTCCAAAAGACTCATCATCCTGATTTCCACCATGTATCTTATTCCAAATAACCTGACCAGAAGCTACATCAACACCCCATATCCTATATTTGAAAGCACTACCAGAACTACTTCTAGTATAACCAACCAAGGCAACAATGTCCTCATTCTGAGATAGCGTCATTGAGGTAGCGGTATCATAATTATTATTTCCATGATTGTTCTGCCAAATAATATCTCCAGATGAAGACACCCTCATGACCCTCATATTAAGGTTGGTTGATGATAAGGATATTTTTCCTGCAACGATGTAGCTACCATCTGATAATTTTACAATATCTCTGGCCTCATCCCACTTATTACCACCTGACTCGATCGACCATTCTTCATCGCCGTTAGCATCTGTCTTCATGACCCAAAAATGATCATAAAACTCAAAATTCCTGTCTTCTAGTTTTTCACCAGCAAGAGCAAAACCACCATCATCTGCTTCTACAACACCCCAAAAACTGTTCATAGGTGTATTTATTATCCCATATCGCTTTATCCACTGTACACTACCACCTTCAGACATTCGTAGTATAAAGGCTTTTCCTTGTACTGCATGTCCGCCAATTGGATCGCCGCCTGCTCCTCCTACCACTATATAATCACCCTCGGATGTTTGTATAACATCCTCAACATAATGAGCCACAGAATATGAAAGTTTTTGGTACCATTGTATCAAACCAGTTGAGTCTGTCTTTATGACCGTATTTTGAGCTGCACCAATAATATATCCGCCATCACTGGTACGATTTACAGAATTACCCCAGTGACTCCCTGTTATATCACTATAAGACCTGCTCCATATCTCATTCCCTAATTCATCGATCTTTAATAAGATGGTCCTGCCATCAGAACCAGATAGGACATAACTACAATTAGATGATCTTATAATATCATATCCAGCTGTACCGGGCATTACCCTTGAGAAAGTTGTATCAGTGTCACAATAATAGCAAGAGCCATCATCATATAGCGCCTGTATATCATAATTTGATGCAATACTATCCATGCAGCCACAGACAGTTGTATCAGCGGGAAGTTCTGCACAATCAACCGTTTCAGTTGAACTCTCGGCTTCGTTATCAGGATCGTCACAACTGAAATAAAAAACTATAACTAAAAAAATAAGGAAAAATGACCGTCTCATCATATCTACTCTATGAATATACCTCTAGCATAACCATCCATCCAGCCCTCTATTCCTTCTGGCACATCGTACTGATCCACCAGATAGTGGAGTTCACCATTCAGCCAATAGCAGGCAGCAATGAAACTACCCTCTGGAGTAGTAGGATCCGGTGATGCAACTGTGGCTACACCCACTACGATAACATTTCCATCTATTGCCCTAACATCATAAGCAGTCCCCGTTCCCCAGCTATTTAATGGACCACCAGGAAGATCCATAATATTATTATTCTTCCAATATTGTGGCCAAGAACCACCTGATGGTTCTACATCATATTGCCCATACCAATCTGTATTACCGGCCACATACACATCTGTACCATCAAGAGATACGCCATATCCAATAGCACCATATATATCCCACGTTGATCCTCCTAGTGGTAGGTCTGTCCTTCTAGAATTACGCCAATATGCGGCCTTGGGAGTATATCCTGCAAAACTAGAAGGTTTCATAGTATAGCCAGCAAAATAACGTACATTCCCTTCTAGAAATGCAATATCGTAGACCTCTCCATCACCTCCACTGGGCACGGAAAGACTTGTCCTATTACCATTTTTCCAAAAACACGGTATGACATAATGATGATTATTCATGAAATATCCACCCACATATACATCACCATTATTTTTTATTCCAATACCAAAAGCTTGAGAATCTCTATTTGTTGTTAGATTGATCTTTACACCATTTTTCCAGTAACAGGAACCATCATCAAACCAGCCTGCTACATAGATATCGCCATTATGTACTGTGATCGCTTCTGCCTCTCCCCAGAGTCCAGGGAGATCGTAACGGGTCTGGTCTATCCAATAACATGCATCCGATGATTCCCCCGTGCCACAAGTATATACTGTACCATTTTCAACGAAGATATCCGTGGCCCAGGCCCCACCAGGCAATTCGACCCTAACACCATCCTTCCAATAACATGCTGTGTAATTACCCTCGCTATTATAGGATTCTCCAACCATATATACCGTACGACCTTCTATAAGATATGCATTACATATCCCATCACCATCATCATCAGGTCCATCATTCGATGTGTCAAATATTCCTGAAGAACAGTCATCACACCCATCACCATCTATATCAGAGCATACAGTATTATCAAATGGGTCCATGTCAACATCATCAGTGACATTATCATTATCATCGTCCTCATCCTGGTCATCACAGATGCCGTCAAGATCGTGATCATTACCCATGATCTCTCCATTCACACATGCATCACATGGGTCATCATCATACGCACATGTGCGATTCTCTATTGTGGCTGATGGATCATAATTACATGCACTTGGATCTGTACAGCCACACTCATCACACGTCTCCCAAGTTGCAAGGTCTATCACACCTATATTACCATTCCCACTAGCATCAGAAAGACGATCACCTTCTCCCTCATTCATTTTCCAATAGCCTGATAGATCACTTGATGAGACATAACTGCCTCGATCCAAAGTTGCATTCATATCGTTGGTTGTATTTGCAAGTTCAGCGATCTCAAAGGTACTTAATGCTTTGTCCCATATAGCAGCCTCATCTATGAAACCCCACCAGACATTACCATTGGCAAATCTTCCGATGTATGTTGTATGGCTATCATCTGGAGGATCCACTCCAGTAGCCTGTGCCACCTGTACTCCATTTTTATATAATGTCATTGTCCCAGAAGCGACATTAACATCATAGGTAATAGCTACAAAGGTCCATACGTTTTCTGGAATTGAATCTGGGTCTTGGACCACATAATAATCTCCGTTATGCCCTGCAGATAGTTTAGCGCCCTGTGCCTGGGGTGCAAAAAAGGCATGCCCAGTATTACCACTAATGATATTATTGTTCATTGCGTAACCATAATACCTTTTCACCCAGGCTGCTTTTGTGTAAGAACCCTGATCGATCATATCTCCAAGATCCACATTAGAATTAGAACCATTAAATGAAAGATAGAAGTCACCATTATCCACATGAACCTGACAGCTTCCATCATCATAGGTTGCATCACTATTATAGTTGAATGCAGTGCTATCTGTACAACCACAAATACTATTACCCCCTGCAATACCAGCACAATCCTGAGGTAATGGATCTTCATCTCTTGTGCATGATAATAAAATAACAATGATAAGTAATAGGAATCGTTGCTTGAACATAGTTTAATCTAAAAAATAATAAATCATTATTTAACGATCATCATTTTTTCTGTTTCACTGAACAACTCTTTTTTATTCATTGAGTCATTTACGATCAACTGATAAAAATAGATACCAGAAGGTAATTTAAATCCTTTTCTATCTTTGCTATGAAATTTAAATGTATGGTGCCCAGGAGGCTTTATTCTCTGTTCCAAATCCAAAATATTACGACCCAAAAGGTCATAAATATTTATTCTGACCAAAGACCACTCCTTCAGGTCATAGGAAATAGTAGTTGAGGGGTTGAAAGGATTAGGGAAATTCTTGTAAAGTTTGTATTCATTTGGGAATGTTATCTCATGATCCTGCTCATTCATGACCGTATTAAAACGACTTGTTGCAATTGATAACATCTCGCTAGTTCCCATATCACCGGTCACAGTCCAAGTAAATATCCCTTGGGAGAGATTCACTCCCATGAGCATATCCAACAGATCATCTTTACCAATTTTGGCATGATTTTCTTGGGTATGGTACTCCAAATATGTTGTATCCATTTCCCTCGTTCCATTTGAATATGGAAGACCAATTACTAAATGATATTCTAAAATATTTACATCCACTCTATGGGAAAAATCCCACTCAAATTGGATACTGTCATCTGAAGAGGCATTCATGGCGATCGTGGTATCATTCACAGGCGCAGTCAATACGATGTCAACCGAGTCCATGCTTGGCGTAAAGGAGAGACTTGGATAATAAATAGGAAATGGGGTGTATTTTGAAAAGTAATGGTTCGCCTCATTGCTATAGAAGCTCACATGGTCGCTGCTGTCGATCACACCTAGTGCAAAGGAATACTCTCCAGGATCAGTGATGACATCATCCATGTCGATCAATACACTTGAACTGGGGTCCAAAGAGAAGATCGTATCCAATGCCGTACCTAGGCCGTGATCGATCACACCAATGTTCATGCCATTGTTGCTCTCACCCCAGCCCTCTTGATCATATTTGTAGATGACGATTCCACTTTCAAGGCTATGTACTTCCCTTACAAAGAGATTCAGGTCGATGTCCCACTCCCCCTGAACTGATGGTGGCACCTCGAACCTGATGAATGCAACGTTGTTGTGCTTCACATCTAGGATCTGTTGCTCAGTAGGCAGGATCGTGTCCTGCATCGTGGTATCTATGGATCGATCATTCAAGGGAAAGATGTCATCATCGACCTGGAAGGTCCACAGGCCTCCGCTCATTCCATCAACCATCACTGACCAGGTGTAGTTTCCACTTGGTTGGAATGGCTGAAAACATACATTGTTTGGATAATCAAATAGGTCGGTCCTGTTGATACCAGGACCATTGATGGTAACGGTCGCTGTCGTCCCGGCATAATCCTTCTTATATGGATAGTTCCATACGACACTATAATCTGGGATCACATCCACGGCATTATTTCGAGGGATCGGAAAACTAGGATGAGGGTAGCGATATCCAGGGATCCAATAGACAGAGTCACCATACTCGTAGGCACCAATGTCCGGGGCCTCTCCCACATACCTTCGGTTCTGTCCGGGAAAGGACGGAGGCCAATTGAACTGTAGATCTTGACCATCATTTATTCCAGGTATTATCTCACCCGCATCGATCAAACTGGACCCCTTTCGAGGCCTGAAATCATAGTCCTGTGAGCGGTCAGTCGGATGAGGATACCCATTAGAAAAGATATTATTTGATTCCTCAGCATATAGAGTAAGATACCATGGGTCTGCCAATTCTCGCTGGATCGAGCTATGGCCTTTGGACTGTTGAGTCAATGCCCTACCAAACCAGATCCCTAGATCGAGTAGATGGGATGCATCCATTGGTTGGTTTATGCCGGTCTCTGACTCAGGATAGGTCCAACAGTCTGGTGAAGGGCAGGTAAAGGAATGCTCTATAAAAGAATTACTGATCTCAGTGTTAATGTTCCCAGGTGTGTAGTTCAAGTGAAAACCCTGATTGAACTCATCTGGCTCACCATACTTACCTACAAAGAGATCGACATCCAACATTCTATTATCATAGGCGGTGATATGATGAACCTCATGGAAATCCCCTTTTAGTCTCATGCCGCGATTATTCCCAATGGTAATGATGTTATGGATGTCACCCCTTCTATTTCCGGCACCATTTTGACCACCATCGATCCTTATGCCATTGGCACCTGGGCCATTGATGATCCAATTATATCGTGTCATGGACCTCGGAGCACCGTGTGCACCCCGGTTTATACCGCTGCAGTCGCAGGGATCTTTGAAGTCCTCGATCCTACAATATTCCATGAGAGAGCCTCCCCCAACTCCACCGATCTTACTGTTCTCGAATGTAACATATCTGGCTATTTGACCCATATTAGCAGCCCCACCATAGGGATTTGCCCACCAATCCATGTTTGTAAAGAGACAATTTTCAACCCGGCTCTTTATTCCATAAATCTTCATCGGATAAACATAGGGAATCTCGCTGAACCTACAGTTGACAAACTCTGCATTCCAGGTATAGATCCCCGTACATAGGTCGCCACGATTCATGTGGGCAGGGAGTGTAATATCATGAAGCTGCTTGAATTCACAATCCTCAAATAAAATATTAATGCCTTCTACTTTTATAGCCCCTCCGAAGAATTCAAGATTTTTGAATTCTAGATTCACAGCCCTTCTCATGTGTAACATCCTGTGAAGTACTCTTATTCTCACATTTGTAGAAGTAGGTAAGAACCGAGGATCAGCATATATATACAGTTCTTCACTTGCAGGGTTGTATGCCCATTCTTCCAACGTATCTAAAAGATCAAGTCTCGCTAAACCTTGTTCACGGTCAACATTCCAATCTTGGATGTGTGCCTGTACTATATCAGTTTCCCAGTATGTTCCTGGTTCCCGATCATTTGGACCTCCGTAGGATGGGTCAGTTGGGTTCTTTATGTTGGGTGTGACAGAGGGCACCTGATACCTCCCATCGATCCAAACACCATACACATCCCTAAAGGGTCTCTGGATCTGATCGGCAATCGCAGATGAGTCAAGTGTTGCTTTGTATACAGGATGTCCATTATGGGAATAGGATTTCCAGTCCACATTAATTGATATCGTTCCGTCAATAACGACCCTCTCATTTGGATATGGTTCTATGGTAATGGTATTTGTACGCGGACCACCAAAGTCAGGGTCTAGTTGTCCCCAAACAATTCCAGTCTCATCATTGAGTCCTTCCCTCATGATAAACTCCGTATATCTACCCTGTCTCAAGATAATACGATCCCAGGGCTGGACATGCTCCAATGCAGTTTCAATCGTTGGGTATGGACAATTCATGCTACCATCTGGCTGGGGGCAATCACTAGAAAAATAACGTGACCTGATTATAGGACCGATCATTACACCATGGTAACCATTCCCACTATGATCGATCAAATACTGATTGTGTATGTCCATGGGGAAATAGACGCAAAGGCCTGATTCATTACCTGTTAATTTCTTATTCATATTCGCCTGGATCTGTTCCTGGCTCCTTGCATAATCCCATATGCGCACCTCATCCATTCTACCCGTAAATCTTCCTGACCCCTCGCGGGCACCACCGATATATTTTACTGGTGTAGGGTATGGTTCCTTACCAGCACAACCCAGATAATTATGAACCTCCTCACCATTTACGTAAAGCCTGTAGTTCGTTCCGTCAAATGTCGTGGCAATGTGATACCACACACCTTTTTCAGTTATTAAGTCTTCTACTAGCACAGAGTTGTGACTATCACCAGATCCAAATCCATATTCTATGTCATCACCATATGCTTTCCATATGTATGGTGCCTTTTGATTATTAATGGAACCCGTGATCCTGCCAGGATTATCAGGGTCTATTCCTCCTGTATCTTCTTGAGGAACATATCCCATTATAAATCCCCAATCTGCATCAATCCTTTTACGCTCTCTGTAGATCATTACTTCCTGGGTAAAATTAGGACCTAGTATGGGTCCATCATCGCCCAAAACAACTGCATCAACAGCTGGGTAATAACTGGGATGGGAAGGGTGAGGTTGTTCTATTGTATCGTTGTAAGTATCAAACAGTAGATAGTCGTCTGTTTCGTAATGTTTCAGTGCAGCCTTGGATACATAGATATCCCTACCATTTACTATGGTGATCAACGCAATAATAATACTTGTTCTTATCATTATTTTATAAGTGTGACCTTCTTGGTCTCCATGAAATCTCGAGAAGACATCCTAATGTAATAAATTCCAGAGGAGAGATCCCCTGCATCCCAATGCACCTCTTGCTGCCCGCTGTCAAAGATGCCATGAACAAGTGATCGTATCCTTCTTCCATTCATATCATATATGTTAATGGACATCATATCTTTTAATGGTAACAAAAATCTTATGGTCATTCGTGCATTGAATGGGTTAGGGTAAGGGTCCTGGAGTTCATATTCCATTGGAATTGGAGATGTATAAATATCAGCAAGTGTACAATTACTTGTGTCCTGAATACCGACATAGTTACTTACACAATCCGGATATGGTGGACATAATTGATTGTTATAGACAGCAAAATTGTCACCAAAAAGGTCATTCTGCCAGTTGAATACAATATCCAGTTCACAGATACTATCCGGAATGTGTCCTGTGATCTGGTTGTTGTCCAGTTTTAATATCTCCAGATTGGATAGATTACCGATCTCACTTGGTATTGGCCCGGTCAATTCATTGAAGTGCAAAATTAGATATTTCAAGTTAACAAGATTACCAATAGAGGATGGTATCGGTCCTGTCAGCTGGTTATCTTCTAACCATAGAAATTCCAAACTTTCGAGATCACCTATCCCCTCAGGGATATGCCCTGAAATGCCTAGGTCATCAAAACCATTCTCGTTGGCAAGGTCATAGTTACAGTTCAACTCAGTGAGCCTGCCATCCCACCAGTGCTGCGTCCCTAATTCTATGGGATCGATCACACCATTGCCGTTATCATCCATCTCCATATTAATTGTTGCAGAACTATTATCAATAAAGACCTGCAACACATCCAGATCCGACTGCTCGGTACAAACTCCATCAAAAAGGTAGTTACTTTCACAATCCTCTGAATACTGATATCCAACAAAATACGATATACAGTCAGGGTAAGGAGGTACGAGTTGATTACCTGATATATCAAAAAGATGTGGGTTATAAAAATTAAGATTTATATCGCAGAATGTTTCAGGTATCAGACCTGAGAATTGATTATTGTTCAAATGAAGTTTAACTAGACTAGATAGATTACCGATCTCTTCAGGGATTGAACCTGTGAACTGATTTCCATATAAATAGAGGTGGGTCAGTTCTGTTAGATCTCCCAACTGGGGCAATATATCTCCAGTGAACTGATTCTTTTGTAGTCTCAACTCTCGAAGATTTGTTAGACCCCAAAGCCCTGAAGGTAAGGAGCCCGTAAGGTCATTGAACTGTAATTCTAACTTTTGCAAATTTGTTAGGTTGCCTATCTCAGGTGGGATCGGACCCGTGAGAGCATTGTATTTTAGTCTCAGGGTGATGAGATCTTCGAGAAGGCCTATTTCAGGTGGGATCGGACCCGTGAGACCGCTATTCGGCAGACTTATGTTGGTGGTGGTTAGAGGATAACACTCTCCCCAAAGTTCTACCTCGCTAGTATCACAGTCAGCAATTAGAAAGGATGAGATCAGTAAATAGATAGCGAAAAAATTTCTGTCCAATCTCATTTCATAATTTATGGCTGATAATCCCTAATCATCTGTTTTGTTCATTAATTAGAAAATGTTAGACGTTTAATATTTGAATTTCCTCCATATCCACCATCAAGAAAAGCACCACCGCCGGCTACAACTATATCACCATTATCTAATTCAATTACAGCTAGGCTGGCACCGACATTTTCGGTGAAGATCACTTCACCTGATGAACTTATTTTCGTCAGATGGTTTCTCTCATCTACGCAATAGTATCCCCCACCTATTGCAGGGGTGATGTCATAAATACCAGCTACGCTCATATCCTCAATTATACAGCTATTCCAATTTCCACCGCCTTGATTTGGTTGCCTCTCAATAATAAAATTACTTCTCCAACTATTGCAAAAACCAGCACCTACATATCCTCCGTTGGGTGATTGACATAGTGCATAAAGTATTGCATCGCCGACCGACCTTTTTTTCTTCTTCCAAATTGTGTTTCCTTCTGAATTGGCCTTAACTATATAATGTTGATAAAAACCATGTTGAGTTCCAGAGTAGCCTGCAAAGACAAGATCACCTTCATCGGTCTCTATTAGTTCATAGGCCTCATTCGCAGTGGAACTACTATGATTTTTTGCCCAAAGGAGTTCACCATTTGTGTCGTATTTTCTCAAAGCTGCCTTTGAATTCCAGCCATCATCATTCCACGTCCCAGTGACCACAAAATTACCATCTTGAGTTTGAATGGCATCCCTTCCCCAATCGTTATTATTATCAGCGGAGGAATCAACCCTAGACCATTCCTCATTACCCTCTGAGTCTGTCTTTAATATAAACATATCCGGATAACAGTCCATCCTATTCAAACACTCATACCACCCTGCAGCAATAAAACCCCCGTCTGATGTCTCTCTCGCAGCATAAATAGCAGATGAGGACTCATATGTCTTGTGCCACATGACATCTCCATTTGCATTCAATCTGACCAGTTGTCCATAGTATTCACATGGATCATCGTAGGTTCCACCTTCGCAGTCACCTGCTCCACCACAAGCCATAATGAAACCACCATCTGATACCTGTCTCTTGGACCACATCTCTGCTGCTTCTTCGATATCTTTGGTCCAGACAACATTCATTTGTCCGGAATAATATTGACAGGTTCCGTCATCCAGGGTAGCATTGGGGTCATAGTTGATAGCATCCATATCTGTACAGCCACAAATATCTTCACCTCCCTGTAAACAATCAGGATTACAATCATTGGTTGGATCATCATCGCATGTACCACAACTGTCAAGCATTGCATTCCCTCCTGGAACGCCTGCACAATCCACTTCAAGAGATCCTTCTACGGGATCATCGCCACATGCAAACATGATCAAAACTAGACCAATAAAAAGAATTACTATATTTTTCATAATATTAAATCCCTAAAATATATGATTAGTTAGCTATATA
>CAYOJL010000023.1:21834-23900 GCA_964404235.1 uncultured bacterium
ATTTCGAGAGGTTCTTGCGAAGACTCATCGCTACATGCAATCATAACTTAGAGAATACTAGAGAATAGATACGTTAGGTTTTTCATAATATTAACTTCCTTAAATTTATCATTAGTTTGCAATATAAACATCGATCTCATATGTGTCACCCGCCCTGATCAATCTGCTATCATTATCACTTGGGGCAATATAGTTGTATATAACAGACTCTGTATCTGTTGACCCATCACCAAATAGCCATATCTTATTATTATCAGCATCACCACTGCTTGGTATAGAAAAATTTGCATTTGCCCATCCTGCGGGATCTAATGCAAAGCCTGTGACATAGCTTGCGTTCCCCTGAATAGCTGATGATGAAAGAGCAGAGTTTGTGACACCAATATAGGAAAATTGGCTTGCCAATACATAACTATTTCCTCCACGAGCTGCTACATAGAATTCTCCGCTAACAGCACCCGTATGACCATAATTGGTATGGGATCTTGTCATGGTCAAAGCAGATACTACACCAGTATTAAGGTTTGTCGTATAAAAATTGAATCGACCATAGTAGTCGTCTAAACTATCAAGCGGTGCCAAAGAAACACCGGAGGTTACCCAATCTGAATTATTCATATTATTAAGAGTACCATCATTATTATTGCTTGTAAGATCATTCAAAGATGTACCACTGGTATGATCAAAACGGTAATAGGCTACTAGATTACTTTCACTACCAACAAGGATCGAATCTGTTCCAGAATCTCCTGGTATCTGGGCTTCTGCCAAGGCAGTACTCCAGATGCGCAGCTCATCTATCTTTCCATCAAATTCTTTATCATTTGCATTGGCATTTATACCCAAATAAAAGGGACTATCATTTGATGGTATATTTACAGAAGAGTTTGTGTTTTGTTCAGTCCCATTCACGTACCACTTAATAGTATTAGCACTATTATCGTGAACCAGTACAATATGATACCATGTACCAGCAGATAGATCCACACCTGAATCGTGATCGGAGCCCGTTCCGCCTAATCGTGATGTCAATGAACCATCACTATTTATCGCTATTACCCTATTACTATTAGTTCCAGTTTGTTGAAAAACATGCTGACGTGAACCGAGACCATCAGTATTCAGCCTTATTGAAAGAGTGAAATCAGATGTACCCATATTTATACTATTTGGTAGTGATACATAATCATTACTTCCATCAAAATCTAAGGCATAGTTTATATATCCAGTCGTGCCACCATCATAGGTTACGGTGATACTGTACCAAGTACAGGGCTCAATATCACTATTGGTAAAGGTCAGTCTGTTACTTCCTTCCTCACCATAATTAAAAAAAAGACCTGCCGAATTCGTAGCGGCTAGGCTCACATCAAAGTCCTCATATGCACCTGACTGCCATATGGTACGACCATTACTGTCATTGAAATTGAGTAGCGTAGAAACGGTCCAGGCATTGCCATCCCCATTTGTAGACCTGTGCAATGGGCTCTCTGATAAGGTGGAAGCAGATTGATAAGCTCTATCCCGGACCCCATCAAAATCAGATCCTTTGCTCCAACTTGTGCTTCCATGGGTACCATCTGAAAGAAGTGACGAACTTAAACCCAATGTATAAAAATAGCCCGAATCTAGATTCACAGAATTAAAATCAACAGACTTTGCATTTCTATATGTCGTTATACCAGATGCAAGAATAGAAAAATCACCACTTGAACCGGACCGGTAGAGAAGTTTATTAGCATTTGCACCATGGGCAAAGGTCGATAGTATATTAGACTCATCTACATCAAAATTAATCGCTGGAGCAACGGTACCTTTTTCATCAACCTGCCAAATCCGCCCTGATCGGATACCAACACCACTTGGAAGATCAGAGGTGGATGTCCCTGTTGTATTATTATTGGCAAATACAGCATAGTTTTCTTCTGTAAGCTCTGAGGATACTGACATCGTCAATCCATTTGATGAACTTGATGAATTTGTACCAATATTCTGCCACAATGCTTCAGGATCAGTTGTATAACTACTATTCAATTGACCTATGGGAGCATAGGATTCGACCCACG
>CAYOJL010000024.1:0-15874 GCA_964404235.1 uncultured bacterium
GCGCAGGTTCAAATCCTGTCGCTCCGACTATTAATTAAATTTCTTAAGTAAGATCATAATAAACCGTTATATAAAATAAGGTTTAACTTTCCAATATATATGCTTAGTACTGCTTTCATACTAATTACCTTAACAATGATGTTGCTTATTTTAGCAGCGTTTTGGCTTGGTGTTCCAAAGGCGTCTGCACCTTTAATTATAATATATATTATTTTTCTATTCACTAATAGAACACCTGATATTGTACCCAAAGAAAGCAATAAAATTACAATACTACCTGAAAAAGAAGATCGAAATACAGAAATACAAAAAGATCAAGTAAGAACAGAAAGTAAATCAACAAATATTCAGCCTAAACCTCTAACCTTTGATTCAAAAAATAACAATGAAAAAAATATCAAAAACAAAAAAAATAAAACGGTTAAAAAACCAATAGAATCAGCTAAGAAGAATAAAGATAAATCGGGTACTTAAACTGTTAAAGATATTAAAATATGTAAAAAAATCTACAAACGAACACCTGTTGGAGCAGATGACGTTTTCACTAATAATGTTGACTCTCTTTATTGCTATACTAGAATCCAGAATACGGGATCAAAAAAAGAAATAAAGCATATTTGGTATTTTGAAAACCAAATTATGACGCAAGTTCGCTATAATGTTAGAAAGTCAAATATATATCGTTCATGGACAAAAAAGACCATTCTTCCATATCAAATAGGAAAATGGAGGGTTGATATTCATGACAATCATGGAACTATTATTGGTTCAAAAGAATTTCAAATCAAAAATACCAACGACTATAATTAATCAAATTTTCTTTTTATTCTTAGCAGTCTTTTTTGGTTTTAGTTGTAAAGATATTGATATCGAAAGAACCATCCCTATGAATTGGTCTGAATTTGATATTGATCTTCCAGAGGGGATGACGCTTTACCAAGGTCAAAATAAAAACATTCCTCTTAGGGCATGGGTTGCAAAAATTGACCTAGCTAATACCGCTAATTCAGTAAAGATATTATCATCTAACGATAGGGATAGAAAAGAGTCACCTATGCAGTTCCTAGAATCAAACCAAGCCAGAATAGTTATAAATGGAGGGTATTTCAATGCTGATAAAATTCCAGCACAGCATGTTGGTTTATTGAAGACAAAAGGGTTTTTAGAAGAACCAGCGAGTCATTCTGTATATAGAGATTCTGAGAAGTATTTTATTTCCCGTGGTGCTTTTGGAATTAAATATGACGATTCTATAGATATTGCATGGTGTTCAACAAAAAATGATTCTATTTTTGAATGGAATAGGCCGTTGACCAATCGCCCAGGATTTCCAAATAATAAAATTGATTTTGGATCTTCAGAATATTGGGATGTAAGAGATGCGATACATGCAGGACCAGTTTTGATCAGTAATGGTAAGATTGATCTTACTGTAGAAAACGAGGTCTTTTTTAATACACCCGTAGCTGGTATACAACCAAGATCTGCTGTCGGCTATACAAATCAAAATGAATTGATCCTCATGGTTGTAGATGGAAGGCAGGCTGATAGTAGAGGTGTCTATTTAGAAGAGTTAGCAATAATGATGAAACAATTTGATTGTGAAGAAGCATTAAATCTTGATGGAGGTGGATCTAGTGCAATGGTGGCAGATAGTCGCCTATTGAATAGACCTGCTGGACGTACCATTCAACGTGAAGTAATGTCAGCAATAGGTATATTTTATAACAACTAATTTTATGAAATTTATTAGAAAATTATATGATTGGGTACTCTCTCTAGCTGACAAACCTTCAGGTTTGAGATCATTATGCGGTATATCCTTAGCAGAAGCCTCATTCTTCCCAATCCCACCAGATGTCTTATTAATACCACTATGCCTTAGTAACAGACATAAGGCAATATATTTTGCGGCTTTATGTAGTATATTTTCGATTCTTGGTGCAGCTATTGGTTATGCAATAGGACTATGGGTATGGTGGGATAGTCCCAATGAATTCTCAAATTTTGCTTATTTCTTTTTTAAATATATTCCTGGATTTACAGTTGATGCATTTGAAAATATAAAATCATTATATGATGAATATAACTTTATGATAATATTTACAGCCGGTTTTACTCCTATCCCATTCAAATTATTCACTATAAGCGCTGGAGCTTTTAGTATTCAATTTCCTATGTTTATTCTGGCAGGAATGATTAGTAGAAGTGCAAGATTTTTTATAGTTGCCTTATTAATTAAAAAATACGGTGAACCTATAAAAGGCTTTATTGATAAATATTTTAATATACTTGCATTATTTTTTACTATTTTACTATTCGGGGGATTTATAATTATTAAGCTAGTTTTGTAATTTTCTTCATCTTGTTTTGAACTTTATCCACATTGCAATAAGACCGATAATATAAAATAGTATGATAATTTTCAGTTTTATACTTATGTAGTATTGATTTTATTTACATAGTTGTTTTTGAACTATGCGTCTTCTATATTCATGATTATGTATAATGATTTTCATTTAATGTCAGAGGATGAAGAATGGTATGAAGGTCTCGAGTCTAATGACGAGGAACCTGAAATGAGCCAAGCTGTAAAAATTCAAGATCCTATCTCATCATTAGGCCTAGAACCTCCCTTAGTTGTAGAGGTCGGTACAAATATGAAGAATGCCTTGGATTTATTACAACAGGAAAAACAAAATTGTTTACTGATTGTTAATAATGAAAAACTTTCAGGTATATTAACAGAAAGAGATATTCTTCTTAAAGTAACTGGCAAAGGATTTGATCTAGACCTTGTTACAGTTGATGAATTCATGACAGAAGGTCCTGAATTTCTTTCACCTGAAGATCCATTAGCTTATGCATTGAATAAAATGCATATAGGTGGATTCCGACATGTCCCGATTCTTAATGATTCAATGCATCCAGTTGGACTGATCAGTATAAGTAATATTATATCTACAATCGCAGATTATTTTAGCATGGAGATCATTAATCTACCACCTCTAGAAAGGTTAGTGGATTCAAAGATGCAGGAAGGTGGATAACTTTTCTATACTTAAATAGAATAATATTCCTATATAGCTAGACAATCCATGGCTAGCATTCAACCAAAAAGATCAACAAATAATAATATATCCATTGGATGGAGAGAATGGGTTTATTTACCACAATATAAAAATTTTTCGATTAAAGCAAAAATTGATACTGGTGCACGAAGTTCTGCAATACATGCTACCCATATCAAAGAATATGTAAAAAAAGGTGAAGACAGGGTCAAATTTCGTATTTATCAATCAGAAAAATGCCTCCGTATTGATACAAAACTAATTAGCCATAAAAGAATAACTAATTCGTTTGGCCGGACAACTACCCGTCCTGTTATAGAAATGAAGATCAAATTAGGTAATAAAACATGGATCACAGAGCTTACTCTAGCAAAAAGAGCGAGAATGACATATCCGATGTTAATTGGAAGAGCTAGTCTGAACAAAAAACATGTTATTCATTCTCATAGATCATACATGACCGGAAAAAACTCAAAAGTCAGTAAATGAATATTTTCATTCTTTCTAGAAATAAAAATCTATATTCTACAAGTAGACTTGTTGAAGCAGGAAATAAAAGAGGTCATAGTATACGTGTTATAGATTATATGCGTTGTTATATGAATATAACATCTAGAAAACCAACCGTATTCTATGGTGGCGAATCGCTAGGTAAAGCTGATGCCGTTATCCCTCGTATAGGAGCTTCAAATACTTTCTATGGTACAGCAGTTGTCAAACAATTTGAAATGATGCAGAGTTTTTGTATCAATTCATCAAATTCAATAGCTAATTCAAGAGATAAACTAAGATCATTACAAATACTTGCTGAAGCTGGTATTAACATGCCAGTGACAGGTTTTGCAAGCCATACCAAAGATATTGAGGGTGTTATCGAGTCTGTTGGAAGTATTCCTCTTATCATGAAATTATTACAAGGTACTCAAGGTCAAGGTATTGTGTTGGCTGAGACCAAAAAGGCTGCCGAATCTGTAATGAGTGCATTCCGCCAACTTGATGCGGATATTATGGTTCAAGAATTCATTAAGGAATCGGGTGGTAGTGATATTCGCGCATTTGTTGTAGGAGATAAAGTGGTAGCAGCAATGAAAAGAACAGCTCCTGAAGGTGAATTCCGTTCAAATGTACATCGAGGAGGTACAGTAGAAAGAATAAATCTAACTGAAGAGGAAATAGAGATTGCGGTTAGATCCACATCAATTCTTGGACTATCTGTTGCAGGAGTTGATCTAATGCGTTCAAATAGAGGCCCACTTATTTTGGAAGTAAATTCATCACCTGGGTTACAAGGTATTGAGTCTTGCTCAAATGTAGATGTTGCTGAAAAAATAATTCATTATATTGAGGAAGAACTTTTAAAACAATATGATTGAATGATCTATAAATGCTAAATACTATCAAATTATACTTGGTATTTTTATTAATGCTGATCAGCTGTAGCAACCAAGAAAGTAGTAAAGGTATTTTAGAAATATCAGATATACCTCCTTTAAAGATCTATTCATGTGACAGTGATAGTATTATCATCTCTTCAAATGCAAAAAATGCATTGATGGAAGTAGGGATGACACAATGTATGATGCCATTTGGCGTATTGCTCAGTGCTGATGAAAATATGCCTAGATCATATTTGGAAATGTCTGGTAAAATTTTAGCAGAGTTGCTTGATCAAGACCTAGATGGTACTATAGATGATAGTTCATTATTCACGTTTGTTTCCAATTGGGAAGTTGGATGGCTGGCAATGCCCACTGATCATGAGCAATGGGAGAATGAACAATTACCAAACCTTATAAATAAACTAGGCTATGATATTATAATACCCAGTTGGTGGATGAACTCAACCTCTTCACAGCCTAATGAACATTCAATTGCTGTTATGGTTGAAGAGATAACGCATTTTTTAACGCAGTTTGGTTATGGTCCAAGATATCCAAATGAGTTTGGAGTTGAAAATTGGTCTTCTATCATTGCACAAGAGACCATGAATGCACAATGTGATTGGTGGCAGCATCCTGAGAATGATTGCCCAAATAGCCCTGCTCAGTATAACGGCGATTGTTCTCATCCAAATTGTGATGTGGTCGAATTTTATCATCAGGTACTTATTTTACGTGCTGGTATGCAACCTGGATGGTTTGGGATCGGTTTTCCTACATCATCAGATCAGTTAGAGGAATTATTGAGCGACGAAATAAAAGAATTAATGGATGATCCAACTTATCATCAACTGAATACTCCATTGACCTTTAATTATCCCATTGATCAATAATTCTCTATCATTCGATCAATAACCCACATTCGTGGTATTTTTTGTTTGTAAGATCATTATTAGATTGAATTGATATTAGATAATTAAAATTGTAGGTATAAGGAGATTAGAAATGGATATAGTAGATAAAGTAAAAAGAATTGATAAAATGGCATCAAAATATTTTGTACCATTTTCAATCACTGTATATGCATTCATATTTGGTTGGAATTATTCAGCTGGAACAAATATTTTTTCTTCATTCTTACAAGATGTAAGCATTCTATTCATTCTGGTCAATCAGGGTGTTATTATCAGTTATATAACATGGTATAAAGATTGAATGATAGATCAATTGGTTAAATTCAGATTATTTTTGTTAAAGTTAGAACAGTTAAATTTAGGTCATAGTGTCTGACTCAAAAAGAAAACTCGCTGCATTAATTTTACTACCATTATTCTTTATACAGTTAGTTAATGCAAATGTGATCAATGATCTAAGGATCTTATCAAATTCATTCACAACAAGTGATAATTTTAGGATCATTACTAAAAACAATGATCAGATAAAATACATGCAGGGGATCTTCTCAGAGCCAGGTAATAATGATATTACTAGCATTATGAATTTTATTGCTGAACATAGATCAGCATTTGGTATTTTAAGTTTAGAACAAGATCTGGTTCTAAAAAGGCAATTTCAATCACCAAGTGGTCAATCACATTTTACATTCGGTCAAACATATAAAGATCTGCCAGTCCTATATAAAGAAATTAAGATCCATACTAATAGAGATGGACAGATCTCATCGATCTCCAATCAATTTATAGAACCAGTCATATATAATATAAATCCTTCTATTTCAGTTCAAACAGCCTTGACAATAGCAAAACCACTAGTAAGCAATAGAACATATCTCAAGGATGATCAATTAGCTGTTTATGTAGAAAAAGGTCAATCCTACTTAGTATATAAATTGGATCTAGCTGGTTTTCCAATTTCAAAGACCTTTCTTGTTGATGCACATAATGGCAATATTGTGAATGAGATCATGCAAACTGTTGATGATGGACCAACAGTTGGTCAAGGTATGACAAATCTGGGTACGATAGTAGATGAATTACATATCTACGAAGGGAATGGATTTATTGACCAAAATCTATTGCCTGACTATTTATGTGAGGAATTTTGTTGGGAATATGGAGATTGTGATAATGAAAATTATGATAATTGCGAATTATCCTTTGGTCAAGGAAGTTGTGATGAAGGATTTATTGAAGATTGCTCTGGTGAATGCTGGAATGATGAACTTTTTATTTATTCTTTCTGGTCTCTAGGTGATGGTGCATGTCACACTAATGCACAACCAGACCACCCTAATGCAGACTCTATCTATTATTTAGTGGACCAAAGTGCACCTGAATTAGGAAACTTATATACTCTTTCAAGCTACTCTACAAATTTTTCATCCATATTTTGGACTTCGAGCGAAGATACTATTTTTGATTCAGATGATCCTAGTCGGTCAGAACTTTCTGGTACCGAAACCCATCATTATCTAAGAGAGGGACTTGATTATTTTCATGATCATCATGATTACGAAGGCGTAGACAATGCAGGAAGAAGACTTGGAGTGATTGTGGATTTCATTGGTTGTAATGCCTATTACAATCATTTATATGATGTGACATCCTACGGTTTAGGAGGCGAATGTAATAATTGGACCACTCTACCTTGGTCGGCAGATCCGGATATTGTGGGACATGAGCTTGCACATGGGATTACTTTTCATTCTTCGGGCTTGCTTTACCAAAATCACGCTGGTGCATTGAATGAATCATTTTCTGACATATTTGGATATTTAATAGAGCATAACATAACAGGAAATACCAGTTGGGGTATGGCCACTGAGATATTCATATACCCAGAAGGAAACTCATTAAGAGATATTTCTAACCCACCACTATATAGTGATCCAGATAGGCTTTTCGGTCCCTATTATGTAGCTGAAACATCTTATGATAACCCAAATCCAAGTAATGATTATGGCGGCGTGCATACAAACTCTGGAATACCAAATAAGGTATTTTATTTATTAGTGGAGGGAGGTATTCATTATGGTTGGGAGATAGAACCCTTAAGTGATGATGTTGATATTTCTCGAGAAATGGCAGCGGAGTTGGTTTTTGTATGGAACACTCAGTATCTATCAGCCACAGATGATTTTTGGGATGCCAGAGCAAAAATGCTTTTGGTAGCCTCTGATTATTTCCCAGATGACCCAGGTATTTGGCTATCTGTCTTTAATGCATGGTCATCAGTAGGTGTTTACCCACAAGTTGAGGTGTCGATTCCTTCAGGGTATTTCATTCCAGGTGTGGATACAGTTAATGTAACCGCAGATATAGGACCATATAATGAAGAGATATCATCAATGAGAATAGCTATAACGAGCAGTGATTCAACCATATTGGATACACTTGATATGCCACAACAAAGTGATGAGTTTTATGAAGCCTCTTATCCAATTCCAGATCATGAGGATCTTTTTTATTTTTCTTTACTCTTAGAAGTAATGGATTCATTGACCATTGATCACGGTAGTATTGGTCAATTAATAACTGCTGGCCCTATTGAGGTCTATGATTTTTCTTTTCTTGGTGATCCAGTTGTATCACCTGGTGAAACTCTTGCTATGTCGGTTGAATTATTAAATTCTGGAGCATCTGGGATAGTACCAGGTGTTACAATAGAATTAATTGATCATGATACAACATGTTTAGCCTCTGTAAGCAATAATTCATTGTTTTACGGCAATATGGCTCCACAAGAGACCCTAGAACAGGAAGCTGGATTTTTTATGATAGACATCGATGATGATTGCGACGAAGGTCATGAGACCTATGTTGTTTTGAATATAATGGTCATGTCAGATGTTTGTTGGACAGATACCATATCGTTTGCTATCGGTGAACAATTAAATATAGATGCAGACCGTATTCCAAAAGAATTCTCCTTAAATCATTCATATCCTAACCCATTTAATCCAGTCACCACACTTAGCTATGAACTACCTAAAGATGCATTTGTCAATCTAACGGTATTTGATATGATGGGTAGACAGATAAAAAACCTTGTTGCCGGTCAACAAAGCTCTGGAATTAAAACCGTGAAATGGGATGCCACCAACGAACAGGGAGAAGCTGTTTCAGCAGGGGTTTATTTATATAAACTTAAAGCAGGAAACTTTATAGAAACCAAAAAAATGATTCTATTAAAATAGGTTTGCTGGGCTAACCCTCACCATTCATCACTAGGTCTACGAGCACGATCAAATCAAAATTATTGATCGTTCCATCTTCAAGCATATCTATTGACTGGCATTCGTAATAAGGTAATCCAACCCCTTCAAGATGATCAGATAAAGCTAGTATGTCTGCTACATCAATAATTGGTGTATAATCATCTCCAAAAGCATCACCATTTACATTACCTAAGGCATAGGCTATTTCATTGCAGTGATCACAGACATCTCCAACACCATCACCGTCTTCGTCCTCTTGTGAAGGATTTGATATTGCTGGGCAATTATCCTGAGTATTTGGAATTCCATCATCATCCACATCTTGGTCTAGGTCTCTTAATACACTTGCGATCTCAGACTGGTAGACCTCATACGAGTCAAGATCTTGAACAATTGCAATAATTTTTAAATTATCACCAATCCAGTTATCTGCAACCTGGAATGAGCCAGTGAATGTCTGTGTCTCACCAACGCCGATCGTGATCATATTTTTATTTTCTTCATGAAAGGTTATAAAATCACGGCTGACATTTCTTGCATAATGCCACACGCCAGCTGAATTCCACCAAGATAAGATACTATCTTCAGCAACAATGACTTCTAGTGCATTATTAGATGGGGGCCTTCCATTTCTACCATCATCGGTCCATATTAGTTCTATCTCATATGAAACCTCAGGGTTTCCTGAAAGGTACTCGCCTGTTATTTCTATTTCAAGCGGGGTCTCTTGTTCATAGTAATCTACTACCATAGGATAATAATCTTCATACCGAGCTGTCCATGGAGCACCAGCACCAACCACATCAAATATTCCATTCCATTGCATATGGGGAATACCACCTACATCATACATGTTACCTCTTTGTGAATAGATATATCCCTCAGTGGTGCAGTCATTCATATCGCCACTGACTTCACCACAGGCTACATAACAGAAATCTATAGAGTCAGGTGTAAAATTTGGAGAGTGCCATTCGACTGTATTAAGAATATCAGGAAAGTCTTGTATCAAGCTGTCAATTGCGAAACTCGCATTTGGACAGTATGTTCAATTGATACCCGTAAAATCTTCAAGCCAAACCTTTTTATTGGCTCTAGATGCTGTCTCAAGAATTTCTTTCAATTCATTATATGCAATATCTTGGGGGTCTAGTTTTTGAGCGGAAATGGTTGATAGAAAAAGAGTGGAGAGAATTATAGAATATATTAGTATTAGTTTAATTTTCATGATTTTCTCCATGTTAGCTGAAAGTAAGAATAGACAGAGTTACAATAAAAATCAATAACATTAATGTGTGTTTCTGAATTGATGGGTAGATTCTAATTGATAAAATAATGAAAGGAGTTTTATAATGAGGTCAATGATCATCTTAACATCATTTTTATCAAGTATTATTGCATCGAATAACTATCCAGAGAAAGTAAATGCGTTATTTAAATATTACCAGGATGCATATCAGATATATAGTATTGAAGATCTAAATAAATTAAAGAATAGGTCAAGTAATTTTCAATCAACCAATGATCGTGATCCATCAGAGTTAATTGGCGATTGGGAGAGACAACATCAAGAAATGGGTTTGTATATAACCGTAGGTACAGATCAGGTCGCGCCTACGATGGGAAGTATGAGTGGATTTGAACCCGCTGCTGGTAGTTTGACCATCACTCATGATGAATTCACAACAGAACTAAATTATATGTCCATTGGCAGTATCTTTGGCAATAATCAAAGAGATCGTAATGCCAGTGCACTTGAATTCGCACAAGTTTATGTTGATAGTGCAGCAACCCTACAAGGTTCAAGCCCTTTTGACCTAATGGAAGTGTTCGAATTATCTTACTTCTCTTATGATTCTATCGTTGGAGGTTTAGGAGGAAATGATCCAGATAATTGTGAGATCAATTGGCCGGATGACCCATACCATATAGCTGTCTATTCATTTGTTTCAGAATATGTGTTAAATGAAGGAGGTAGTGTTGGGTGTTTTACAGAAGATCAGGATTTAGATCAGACTTACGATTATGTAGCACTAGAGATGGAGCAACAATGGTATGACAGTGGTGGTGGAGATGAGGATGAAGACAGTGGAACAGAATTTATGTTCATGAATTTCGATATAATGAATCTATTCATGATCATTTTTGGTATGATCCCAGGAGGAGTTGAATATCCAACATTAGTGGTTCTAAATACTGAAGGTGAAGATATGATGGCCATGGCTTTGGTTTTTATTCCTGAAGGATCATATGTTTCATTTGATTCTGAGGATATATCTATAGATGAAGAAACATTCGAATTTACCTTTAGTGATCTAATGATGGTTGATTCTGTAGGTGGGACACTTAATGTTAATGGTACCATAGGTCCAGATATGTATGAATTATTAGCTGGTGTTGAGACCGAGATACCGCTTCCATCCATTTTATTTGATAGTCTTTCCACAGATGGTGAGTTTTATTTGAGCTTAAATGATGATGGTACAGGTACGGATATGGAAATATCAGAAGTAGATGAATATTATGAAACATATATGGATACGAACATATCCTATTTTGAATGGAATGCTTCTGATGATTCAGTTTTCATTTCATACATAGATGATGATGGCTATATTATAGAAGATGATAATATATCACTGTCATATTTTTTTAATGATGATACTCTAATATTAGGACAATCAATAGACCCATGTACGGATCCTTATTATTACTATTACTATGATTCATATGATGAATGTTTTGATAACACTGGTATTGGTGACTATGCAATGGGTGTCTATGATATCCAGGATTTTTACCAACAAATAGTGATCCATCTTACTATGATGGATGCTGTAGAGTTGTCTGATGAAAATAATACACCCTCAGACTATAAATTATATGCTCCATACCCTAATCCATTTAATCCTTTTACTACGATACAATATAACCTACCAGAACAAGCAAAGGTTAATATAAGCATTTATGATATGACAGGTAGGTTGGTAAAGAATCTTATAAATGGTACACAGGGTGCCGGTTTGAGATCGATCCAATGGAATGCTACAGATGATAATGGACTAACTGCACCTGCTGGAGTTTATCTTTACAGAATAGAAGCGGGAAAATTCACGGATGTCAAGAAGATGGTTCTATTAAAATAAAATGGTACAATGCTTTGGATAAAAAAGAGGTTGAGTAGATCTCAATGAAGAAAATATTAATATTATTATCTCTGATTAATGTTTTGTTTTCTGATGATACTTTTTCAATTGTGGCGGTAGATACAATTACTGGACAGGTGGGAAGTGCAGGGGCTTCATGCATACAGGGTGCTATCATTATTAGTGATGTCCATCCAGGTCTTGGTGCCATTCACACGCAATCTTATTGGAATGCTATTAATCAAGATAGTGCCTCATCATTAATGGAGCAAGGATACTCACCACAAGAGATCATTGATTGGCTTGTTGAGAACGATGCGCAGAATGATCCTACTATTAGGCAGTATGGGGTAGTTGATCTGATAGATGGAGGTAGAAGTGCTGCATTTACTGGAGAGAATTGTTCTGATTTCAAAGGCCATAAGATTGGCGATACATATGCGATCCAAGGCAATATTTTACTTGGTCAATCGATCCTTGATAACATGGAAGAAGCTTTTCTCACGCAATACGGTACATTTGAAGAGAAACTAATGGCATCATTAATGGCAGCCAACGTAGTGGGTGCTGATACGCGATGTACTCCATATGGTACTCCATCGATCTCTGCTTTTATTCGTGTTTCAGACCCAGATAATTCTGAAGATTCTTTATTTATGGATATCAATGTTAATAATGCACCATTGACTCTAAATCCTCTTGATTCTCTACACGTATTATATTGGGATTGGAAGATAGAACATTATATTCTTGGAGATATAGATTTCAATAGAGATGTAGATATTATGGATATTTTATCTCTTTGTGATCATATAGGTGACTATCAATGGATCATGGATCATGCTTTTGAAGCATCTGATATGAACTTTAATGGATCAATAGATATCACAGACCTTTTTCTTTTATTATACGAGATCATTGGAATTATAGGAGTTTAGAATTATGAGATCAATACTAAGACTAAGTTTTTTCATCCTTTTTGTTCCCGCATTAATAAATGCCGGTGATATTAAAGATAAATATATGGATACTGCGCTAAGGATCATATCCGAGGCGCTTGCTGATAGTACAGCATATGAGCGTTTAGCTTATATCTGTGATTCTTTTGGACCAAGACTTAGTGGCTCAACGAATCTAGAAGATGCTATTAGTTGGATCACAAAAGAAATGAGAAAAGATGATCTAGATAATGTAAGGGGCGAAAGGGTCAAGGTCCCTACATGGATACGGGGAGATGAGTCTATTACCATCTTAAAACCTTACAAAAGAGAATTGGCTATGCTAGGTCTTGGTGGCAGCGTTGCTACCCCCAAAACTGGAATTGTCGCAGAGCTGATGGTTGTTAATGATTTTGCTGAACTAGAAAGAAGGTCAGATGAGGTAAAGGGTAAGATACTTCTTTTTAATGCTCCTTTTGTGACATACGGTGAAACAGTTAGTTACCGCTACTCAGGAGCTAGTAAGGCCGCTAAACATGGCGCTGTAGCAAGTCTTATCCGTTCAATAGGAGACTGGTCCATGAATACACCTCATACAGGGGTCATGTCTTACGATAAGAATTATAAAAAGATACCCCATGCGGCCTTGACCATGGAAGATGCTATGATGCTTGGAAGGATGCATGACAGAGGGCAAAAAGTGACCTTAAAATTGGAAATGGATGCAAGAATGGCAGGTGATAGATGGAGTAAGAATGTGATAGGAGAGATCGTAGGCAGCACATATCCTGACGAGATCGTTGTTGTTGGAGGCCATATTGATTCATGGGATGTAGGCCAAGGTGCGCATGATGATGCAGGAGGATGCGTAGCGGCATGGGAAGTGATCCGTATGATCAAAAAATTAGGCTTAAAACCGAAGCGCACCATAAGATGTGTCATGTGGACCAATGAAGAGAATGGTGGTAGAGGGAATAAAGCCTATCGTGATATGCATATAGATGAATTGGATAAACATGTATTAGCAATCGAGTCAGATGGCGGTGTATTTGCACCAGAAGGTTTCGGTTTTACTGGCAGTGAGGCAGCTAAGAAGATCGCCATGGAGATACATGAACTTATGACTTTTATAAAAGCAGATAATCTAACTGATGGTGGTCGTGCGGCAGATACTGCGGTATTAAATGATGCAGGTATACCTGTCATGTCGCTTAGGGTAGATAATTCAAAATACTTTTGGTATCACCATACTGATGCAGACACATTTGATAAAGTTGACTTTCAAGAATTCAATAAATGCGTAGCAGCGATGACCATTATGTCCTTTGTAGTTGCGGATCTTGACAAACCATTGCCTAGATGATATCATATCAATAATACGTTTATTGTCATAAAATTCGGTGAGTTTCATGTTTAAGTTTCCGCGCTATTTTTATCCATAAATAATTAAATAATAACAATATGAATTCAGTTAGCATTAGTGGGTATGGAGATGATCTATCGGTCAACGGTATAAGAATAGGTGACCTTACACCAAACGATCATGAACAAATAGAAAAAGAAAAAGGCGGGCAAAATTATGCTCCCTTAGAAGATATTGTGGTATCAAAGGTCAAGGATTCATCCACACTCATGGCTAGAAGGCCAGACCCCAACGATGTTAATAAATATATAGAGACCGAGTTGATTGATGGTCTATGCTGTTATTCTGCTGTAAATCAAGGTCAGTTAAATCAAACCATCGTAGACGCTGTCGTCAAACATTTAGAAGAAGAAAAACTGCCAACAGTTCCCCGTTCAATACGCCACAAATACATGAGTGCGTTTTTGCTAGCATCGACCAGCATAACTGAAATGGATAAAGTGGTACCAAAAGTTGCCGGTGTGGAATCTTGGGAACTAACATTCAAAATATGTAGAAGATGGGGATATCATGTAAAAGGGATCAAGGACGATCATTGTATCATCGTTGGAGCAACAGGGAATTTTCATGGTAGATCGGTTGCTGCAGTATCTATGTCAGATGATCCTGATTCCAGAGATGGTTTTGGCCCGTTCGTACCAGGGATAGAACTTGTCCCCTATAATGATATTAATGCATTAGAATCGCTATTTAACGAAAAAGGAGATAGAATAGCAGCTTTTATGGTAGAGCCGATCCAAGGGGAAGCTGGTGTTATTGTTCCTGATGAAGATTATTTTATAAAAGTATCAGCTCTGTGTAAAAAACATAATATTCTACTGGCAATGGATGAAGTGCAAACAGGCTTTGGGAGAACGGGTGCAAATTTTGCCCATCAGATCTTTGGGGTCAAACCTGATATAATGGGATGTGGAAAAGCAGCTGGTGGAGGAATTTTACCTGTTTCATTTGTTGCTGGACGTAAAGACGTTATCGATGTATTAACACCAGGAAGCGAAGGCTCTACATTCGGTGGATATCCTCTTGCATCTGTAGTAGGTACATATGCTATCAAAGTACTAGTAGAAGAAGAACTTGCAAAAAATGCAAAGGTGCAAGGTGCTCGCCTGATCGGCAATTTGAATGAGATCAAGAGTGAATTTCCAGAAAAGATAAAAGAAGTAAGAGGCAAAGGGTTACTTACAGCCTTTGAGATGCATAATGAAAATCACCTTGACGGTCATACAGTATCCGTTGAATTATTAAATCATGGTGTATATGCTAAAGAAACACATCATTCAACAGTTCGTCTTGCTCCAGCATTAACAATCAATAACGATCAGATCGATCAATTATCTGATGCGATCAGGTCTGTCATAAAAGGTTTATAAATATGGATATCTTAAGAACACTTGGTATCGAAAAAGAGAACTTTGGAGCTAGTATCGGACCAGGTCATTGGAGCGATACAAAAGACGCTGGCAAGATCGATTCATTCAATCCTAGTACAGAAGAACTTATTGGGACTGTATATCAATGCAATAAAGATGATTATGACAATGTAGTTAAAGAATCAATTGAAGCATTTGAGCATTGGCGTACAGTACCTGCACCTGAACGTGGGCAATTGGTTAGGCAATTAGGAGATGCACTCAGAGATAATAAGGATGCATTGGGTAGTCTGGTTGCTTTAGAAATGGGAAAAATAAAACAAGAAGGCGATGGAGAAGTTCAGGAAATGATCGATATTGCTGATTTTGC
>CAYOJL010000024.1:15884-23842 GCA_964404235.1 uncultured bacterium
GACTTACAATGCATTCTGAACGTGTAAAACATCGCATGTATGAACAGTGGCAGCCTCTAGGCGTTGTAGGTGTCATTTCCGCATTTAATTTTCCTGTTGCTGTTTGGAGTTGGAATGCTTTTATTGCAGCAATATGTGGTAATACAACAATATGGAAACCATCTTCATCCACACCTCTTTGTGCAATTGCAGTTCAAAAAATATGCAATGAGGTTATTGCAGCAAATGATGCACCCAATATATTCAGTTTAGTTATTGGAAGTGGTTCTACTATTGGTGAGACCATGATCAATGACCATAATGTCCCTTTGATCTCTTTTACAGGTTCAACGAAAATGGGCAAACATGTCACTAAAGTAGTATCAGAAAGATTTGGTAAAACGATATTAGAATTGGGTGGGAATAACTGTATCATTGTTGATGAGACAGCAGATATGGAAATGGTAGTACCTGCCGTTGTATTTGGCGCAGTAGGAACTGCTGGACAAAGATGCACAAGCACTAGACGTGTGATCATTCATAAGGATAAATATACTGAATTGAAGGATCGTTTAGTGAGTGCTTATAAACAGGTCAATATAGGTGACCCGTTAGATGAAAGAACCCTTATGGGACCCCTTGTTAATGAATCGGCAGTAGAAGATTATAATAATGCCATTGAAAAAGCAAAAGGATCAGGAGGCGAGCTATTATATGGTGGAAGTAGTATAGATGGAAAAGGTCACTATGTCACTCCTGCCATTGTTAAAGTTGAAAATGAATGGGAGATCGTTCAAGAAGAGACATTTGCGCCTATCTTATATATCATCACATATGAAGACCTTGAAGATGCCATAAGAATGCATAATGACGTACCTCAAGGTCTTTCTTCAGCTATGTTTACCCTCAATATTAGACATGCTGAACAATTCTTATCCTCCATTGGTTCTGATTGTGGTATCGCAAATATAAATATAGGAACCTCAGGTGCTGAGATAGGGGGTGCTTTTGGTGGTGAAAAAGAAACGGGTGGTGGAAGAGAGTCTGGTTCAGATAGTTGGAAACAGTATATGCGTAGACAAACAAACACGATCAATTGGAGTAAGGAACTTCCATTAGCTCAAGGGATAGAATTTAACTTGGATGAATAATTGTCTATGAAGATCGATTTTAGCGAAACAAGAAAGACCATCGGTCAGCATATGCTTGCGGATGGTATGAGTCCGGTCATAGATCTGGAAAAAAGTCATGGTTCATGGTTGGTAGATGGTAGCACAGGAAAAGAATACCTAGATCTTTTTTCAATGTATGCTTCAATGTCTATTGGATATAATCATCCTTATGTACTTGAAAATAAAGATCGCCTGATGAGAGCTTCCATAAATAAGCCTGCAAACTCTGATATATATTCTCCTGAAATGGCAACATTTGTGGAAACAGTATCTAGGGTTTCGCAACCAGATTATATGCCCTATGCTTTTTACATCGAAGGTGGTGCACTAGCTGTAGAAAATGCATTGAAAGCAGCTTTTGACTGGAAGGCAAGAAAAAACCTAAGCATGGGTAAGGATCTGCCAAAAAATCTTGTTATACATCTAAAGGACTGCTTTCATGGCCGGACAGGATATACTATGTCACTTACTGATTCTCCAGACCCAAGGAAGGTTCAATATTTCCCAAAATTTGATTGGCCTCGTATAACAAATCCATCTATGATCTTTCCAATGGATGAAGAAAACACACGTAAAGTAGAAGAATTGGAAAAAAGATCTATTGAAGAATTAAAATCAATACTTCATGATAATGCAGATAATGTAGCATGTTTGATCTTAGAGCCCATACAGGGCGAAGGCGGAGATAATCATTTTCGAACGGAATATTTGTCAAAATTAAAACAACTCTCTTTGGATAATGACTTTTTACTTATTTTTGATGAGGTGCAAACAGGAGTAGGAATTACAGGAAAGATGTGGGCTCATGAACATTTCAATATAGAACCTGATCTCATGAGTTTCGGTAAAAAGACTCAATGCTGTGGTATGTTTGCTGGTAATAGGCTCAATGAAGTTGACGACCATGTCTTCAAAGAATCAAGTAGGATCAATTCTACATTTGGTGGAAATCTTGTAGATATGGTACGCTTTACAATATATCTCGAACTAATAGAACAAGAGGACCTGGTTCGAGCTGCATCGGTGAATGGAGAGCATCTTTTATCAAAATTATTAGACCTTCAGGATAAAAATAGTGATATGGTCACCAATGCAAGAGGTAGGGGATTATTTTGCGCATATGACCTACCAACTACTGAGAAAAGAGATAGATTGATCACTATTATGGAAGATCTTGGGGTTATAGTACTTGGTTGTGGTCATCGTTCTATCCGATTTAGACCTCATCTGAATATTAAAAAAGAAGAGATCGATATAGCTATTTCCATGATGGTAAATGGGTTGTCTCAGCTTTAATTGTGGATGATCAAAACGGTAAAATCTATTTAGTATCAACACCTATTGGCAATCTGGCAGATATCACATATAGGGCGGTCAATATCCTCAATAACGTTCCTCTAATAGCAGCGGAGGATACAAGGCATTCAAAAAAATTATTATCCCACTATAAAATATCAACACCAATGATAAGTTATTTTGAGCATAATCGCTTTTCAAGAATACCGAAATTAATGAAACATTTAACATCTGGTAATGACCTTGCTGTCATCACTGACGCTGGGACACCTGGCATATCTGATCCGGCATATAGACTCGTACGGGAAGCAATATCTAATTTGATCACTATCGAATCCATCCCAGGCCCAAGTGCTTTCCTTGCTGGATTGGTGTCATCGGGTCTACCAACAGATAGATTTATATTTGAAGGATTTCTACCTCCAAAAAAAGGTAGAAAAAAGAGAATATTATCTGTTGAAAATGAGGAAGCAACTTTGATATACTATGAATCACCCAATCGTTTACTTCGCACTTTAAGCCAATTGAAAGAATCTCTAGGAGACAGACCAGCAGTTGTGACAAGGGAGTTAACAAAATTACACGAAGAAATAAAAAGGGGAACTCTTTCTGAGTTATGCTCGTATTTTGATAAAAAGAAGCCCAAAGGTGAATGTGTGATCCTAGTAGGAAAAAATGATGAAAATGTCTACTTCTAATAGAGGAATTTTTATATCATTTGAAGGTATTGATGGATGTGGTAAAAGTACACAGGTCAAATTGCTTTTAAATAGATTAGATCAAGAAGGTATAGAATGTGAACTGGTCAGAGAGCCAGGTGGGTCAGGTATTTCCGAGGAGATACGCAATATACTACTCAAAACTCGTTCAGAGAATATGGCTTCAAGGGCAGAAGCATTACTTATGACAGCTAGCCGTGCACAGTTGACCAAAGAAAAGATCAAACCTGCATTGGATGATGGCATTTGCATCATAGCCGATCGATACAAAGATTCAACTCTCGCTTATCAAGGTGGGGGAAGAGGCATCGATCTTGAATACTTGATAGAGTTGAACGAATTTGCTACTTATGGCCTTGACCCAGACCTGACCATTTTCATTGATATTACTGCAGTTGAAGCTAGAAATAGATCTAATGTTTCTGACCCAGATAGGATTGAGAGTATCGGAATAGACTTCCAGGAAAAGGTTAGAGAACTCTATCTTGGCCTTGCAGAAAGATATCCTAAACGATTTTTAAAGATCGATGGAAACGAGTCAATAGAAGTAATTCATAGTACCATATGGGAAAAAACTATAAATTGTATCAATGATAAGAACTAGAACAAAAATATTCTACATTGCTTTTTTACTTACCATTTCTGGGCTTTCTGCCAACAATGGATCAAATGATATCTATAAGCAAGTTCGTAAGAATCAGTCACTTATCAATGACGTTTATCGTCAATTGATCACTAATTATGTGGACCACATCGATATTGATGCATTTACTAAAATGAGTATCAATAATATGCTGTTGGATCTTGACCCATATACCGTTTATATGGAAAATGAGGAAAAAGATGGTATAGAGATGCTTACAAAAGGTAAATATGGAGGTGTAGGTATACAAATTGGATTGAGAGAAAAAGTTCTTACGGTCATTAGCCCAATTGCAAACTCACCAGCAAAGAGAGCTGGAATATTGGTCGGGGATAAGATAATAAAGATCGATAATGAAAATACGGAAGATTATTCAATTGACGATGCCGCGAAACTAATTAGAGGTAAACAGGGAACAGTGGTCAAGTTAAGTATTAAAAGGTATGGTGAGGATGATCTGATAGAGTTTATTCTGACCAGGGAAAGTATCCCTGTTAAAGATATTTCCTATACGGGTATGATCGATGAACATACTGGCTATATCAAGCTGACAAGATTTTCTCGTAATTCTGATAGGGAAATGAGAAATGCACTGCAAGAACTCATTGCGCAAAATATGTCAGGATTGGTCCTTGATCTGCGAGACAATCCTGGTGGCCTTCTAAACTCTGCGGTAAAGATATTGGATCTTTTTACTGATAAGGGTGAATTGTTAGTATGGACTGAAGGAAAAACTGGAAAATCTGATCGAAAATATTACAGTAAGCAAGATCCGATCGTACCGAAAGATATCAATATTACAGTACTTGTTAATCAGGGAAGTGCTTCTGCGAGCGAGATAATAGCTGGCGCACTGCAAGATCTTGATAGAGGCGTTGTAATAGGTAGGTCTACCTTTGGAAAAGGACTGGTGCAAACTGTTTTTAATTTAGATAGAGACCGTTCAATAAAGATCACGACAGCAAAATATTATATTCCCAGTGGTCGACTCATCCAAAAACCGGGGTATTTACCTGATGAGATCTTAGCTGATACATCAGCGCAGGATACTCTTTTTTATACAAAAGGTGGGAGAGAAGTGTCTGGCTCAGGAGGTATTACACCTGACCACGAGGTTATTTTGGATAAAGTATCTCCAATTTTAGCAGCTAGCTGGAGGCAAGGTCTATTTTTCAATTTTGTTCAAAAAAATAAAATGAATTATTCCAATTATAACGAAGTAGAGACCGATACAAGTCTGTTAGGCAGGTATGAAGAATATTTATATAGTAATGATCTTAATATTTTCATGAAAGGTGAAAATAATTACTTGACCATGAAAGAGATGCTTATTGAGCTTGATTCGACAAGTGTTCAGATCCAAGGTGCTTTAGATATATTGGACTCCTATTTTGAGCAGATCGCACTTACCCAATTTGAAAAAGAAGAGCAAAAATTACTTCATTGGATATTGGTAGAATTTGCTGATTACTTTGATGGAATGGAGGGTCGAACTATGATAAGTGCAAGACAGGATCAGGATATCTTAAAGGCCATCAGTATTTTACACGATCCAGTTGTATATGAAAGTATATTTTTACCTCAGTAGATCGATCTAAATTATCCATTTAATAACATTTCAATATATTTGTAATTTTCTCAGAATACTTTTGGGGCGATTAGCTCAGTTGGTTAGAGCGCCACGTTGACATCGTGGAGGCCAGTGGTTCAAATCCGCTATCGCCCACAATTATATGGCAGATATAAAAATAACATTACCAGATGATTCAGTCAAAACCGTTCCCATGGGTTCTACGGCGCAAGATATTGCCGACCTTATTGGTCCTGGTCTAGCAAGAGCAGTGGTGGTTGCCAAGGTCAATGGTGATCTAAAAGATCTTAATGCGCCTATTGATGGTGATAGTACTCTACAATTATTCACTGGAGATACACCAGAGGGGCATGATACTCTTTTACATTCTACGGCTCATCTGATGGCCCAAGCTGTAAAAGAGCTGTATCCTGGCGCGAAAGTGACCATTGGCCCAACCATAGAAAATGGATTTTATTATGATTTTGATGTAGACGTGTCCTTCTCTGATGATGTTCTAGCTAAAATAGAAAATAAGATGAAAGAACTGGCAAAATCTGGTCAAAGTATTCAACGAAATGAAATATCAGCAAAGGATGCAGTTTCTTTATTCAATGATATGGGAGAGGACTATAAAGTGGAGATCATTGGGCAGATCAACCCTGATGATGTGATCACTATATATAAACAATCAGAATTTACCGATCTTTGTAGAGGGCCTCATGTTTCTAATACATCTAAGATCAAACATTTTAAACTTCTATCAACATCCGGTGCATATTGGCGAGGAGATGAGAATAACAAAATGCTTCAGAGAATATATGGTACTGTATTCTCAACAAAAGATGCATTAAAGACCCATTTACATAATCTTGAAGAGGCTAAGAAAAGAGATCATCGAAAACTTGGGAAAGAATTAAAGCTTTTTGCTTTTGATGACGAGGTCGGACCTGGACTTCCTCTATGGCTTCCAAATGGTGCGATCATGATAGAAGAATTAGAAACACTAGCGAAAGAATCTGAAAGATCAGCAGGATATGAACAGGTTAGAACCCCACACCTAACAAAAGGAACTCTATATGAACGATCTGGGCACCTAGATCACTATAAAGATTCTATGTATCCGGCTATGGATGTTGATGGCATTGAATACTTTGTAAAGCCAATGAACTGTCCACACCATCACAAGATATATTCCTCATATCCACGAAGCTATCGGGATCTTCCATTGCGTTTAGCGGAATATGGTACATGCTATCGTTATGAGAAATCCGGTCAACTATTTGGATTAATGAGGGTACGAAGCCTTCAAATGAATGATGCACACATCTATTGTACAAAAGAGCAGTTTAAACAAGAATTCTTGGCAGTTTGTAATATGTACCTTCAATATTTTGAGATCTTTGGTATAGAAAAATACTCTATGCGCCTGAGCCTTCATGATAAAAATGAGCTAGGGAAAAAATATGTAAACGAACCTAAACTATGGATCGAGACGGAAGAGTGGGTGAGAGAAGCATTAATAGAAGGCAAACTAGAGTTTGAAGAGGTGCCTGGTGAGGCTGCTTTTTATGGACCAAAAATAGATGTTCAGGTTTGGAGTGCCATCGGTAAGGAATTCACTCTTGCTACAAACCAAGTTGATTTTGCAGTGCCTTCAAAATTTGACCTTACTTACATAGATGAAAAAGGTGAAGAACAAACACCCTTATGTATTCATAGAGCACCCTTAGGTACACATGAAAGATTTATTGGATTCCTGATAGAGCATTTTGGAGGTAATTTCCCGCTTTGGCTGGCACCTGTTCAAGTAGCGGTACTTCCTCTTTCTGACAAGTTTGTAGATTATGCAAATAAAGTTGTTAAAGTTTTAAAAGATTCAGGAATACGAGTTAAATTAAATGACCGTGCTGATAAAATTGGATCGAAGATCAGACAGGCTGAACTTGAGAAGATCAATATAATGTTGATCGTCGGTGAAAAAGAAGCGCAGGATGGTACTGTATCGGTTCGTAAACGATTTAAAGGTGATACAGGTATCCTGAAACTTGAGAAAGTAAAAGAACAGCTTTTAGATGAAATAAATAATAGGAGACTAACTCATAGGAAAAAAACAGAAGCAGCGACTGAATGAGGATATTACTTCTGATGAAGTACGATTAATTTCGGAAAGTGGTGAGCAGTTAGGCATTGTTGCCATCGACGTTGCATTAGAAAAAGCCCGGGACGCAGGACTAGACCTTATAGAGGTCTCTCCAAATGCTAAACCCCCCGTTTGCAAGATCCTCGATCATGGTAAACTGAAATACGAAGAAAAGAAGAAACAACAACTAAGCAAAAAGAAACAACATGTAATAAAGGTCAAAGAGATACGGTTAAGACCACGAATTGATACTCATGACCTGATGACCAAATTAAACCAAGGTAGAAAATTTTTACTAGATGGAGCAAAATTAAAAGTAACTCTCATGTTCCGCGGTCGTGAAATGGCCAGAGTGGATCTGGGAAAAGCAGTTATGGAAAGAGTACTAGAAGAATTGTCAGATGTGGCTGAGTTCGAAAAGGATATTCCTTTAGAA
>CAYOJL010000025.1:0-23037 GCA_964404235.1 uncultured bacterium
AGGCCTTATTTCTATGCTCACAAAGATAGATTCCTTGCCACGTTCCTAGATTAAGTTGACCATTTGATATAGGTACAGAGACTGAAGAACCAAGTATTGATGCTTTTAAATGGGCAGGCATATCATCTGGCCCTTCAAAAGTATGTTGGTAGTAAGATTGATTTTCTGGAACAAGTTCATTAAAATGATTTTCAAAGTCCTTCCTTACTGTTTGATCTGCATTTTCATTCAGTGTTAAAGATGCAGAAGTATGTTTTATAAATAAATGTAATACTCCAATATTGATTTTTTCTATTTCAGGTACCTTATTAATTATATGATCAGTAATGATATGGAATCCTCTTGAACATGGTTCGATTTGAATATTTTTTTGGAGCCACATATATTATGTTTTTCTTTCTTTTTTTCTGGCTGCTGGAAATAGAATATTATTTAAGATCAGTCTATATCCAGGAGAGTTCCTATGTAAGGATAGATCTGTAGGTGGGTCACCTACAAAATGCTGGTAATCTTCAGGATCGTGCCCTCCATAAAAAGAAAATGTCCCTTTTCCAAAATTCCCATGAAGATATTATACTTGATCTGATGAATGGTCTTCACCCATAATAACAATATGATTTTTAATTCGACTTTTGTGAAACCCGGTGGTTTGACCCATAAAACCTTTAACGATCTCAACATGATTTTGGGTTAGCATTGTTGGTACAGGGTCATATTTTGCAGAAAATTCAAATAGGGAGAAATAGTCTGCCTGAGCACCTCGTGTTATTGGATTGTGACTAGGCGGAGTGTCTATGTCAGAAAATTCGTATATCATAGGATCTGTCAAAAGTTTAAAATCTGAAAAAGCGAAGCATTGTTCATAATCCAAATTCTGATGGATATTTTTATCTATTGGTGTGCCATCAAAAACAGAATGCACACCATCTGTATTACCCATCGCTAATGCGATATCATATGAATCAGTTGCAGAACACATAGCAAAAAGGAATCCTCCATTACCAACATAATTTTTAATTATCCTAGAGATTCCTTTTTTTTGTTCATGTACACTTGGATAACCTAACTTGATTGCCATTTTTTCGAACTGATGTTTTTGATCTTTATACCACTGTGCATTATGATGGCTACGATAAAATTTTCCATATTGTCCTGTAAAATCTTCATGATGGAGGTGAAGCCAGTCATATTTTTCTAATTCACCTAGATGTACTTCTTCATCCCATAGTGTTTCATAATCTACTTCTGCATAAGTAAGTGCAAGTGTAACAGCATCATCCCAAGGCTGTTTACTAGTGGGAGTGTATATGGCAATCTTTGGTTTTTTTTCTAAAAGAATGATATCCATATTGCCTTGCTCGATAGATGCGTAAATCTTGACAAGACCATTGGCATCGATCATTTCAAAAGTAACGCCTCTAATTCGGCATTCGGTCTGAATAAATTGATGCGCATCAATTAAGAATGAACCACCCCGATAATTTAAAAGCCACTCAACATTATTATTTTTGCTTAGACTGAAATATGCGATTCCATAGGCCTTCAAATGATCATTCTGTGATTGGTCCATAGGAATAATAATTTTTTGGGCCCAAGAGATGGAAAGAATCAATAGGAATATAATATTTTTCATTAGCTCTCTAATTGTTTTATATCACGTATATGATAACGAATCGGTTCTGAGAAAATTGAAGATGGGTATTCATCAAGAATGCGCATATATTGTTCTAAGGCCTTGTCAAGATCAAAAATCTTTTTTTCATATATTTGCCCTGATAGGATTATCCCCTTATCAGCAAATTCTGTTTCATCAAGAGAAAAAGCAAATTGTAATGCATTGTCATAATCTTTAATACGATAATGTAATAGGCTTAACCTAAGATTTGTAAGGGGGATAATTTTGGAAGAGCTCAATTCAGTATTTATATATACCAATTCACGTATTGCATCTCCTATTTTTTTCTGTCTCAAATAGTGTTCAGCTTTCAAAAAATGGGCAAATGCGACTTTATCCTCATCATTCGTTGAATAATACTTTGTAAGAAAATTCTTTAGTTCCATAAGATCATTAAAGGCACCATCTAATGGGCTTATTTTAAAAAGAGATTCATTAACAATTTGTATTGTTGAATCAGGATCATCAATCAAAAAATGAACCAATATTTTCTTTAATTCAATTGAGGGCATGGGGTTTTGTTTTATTTGCCTTTTTAGGTATCCCAATGCTTCTTTTGATTGGCCTCGCGCTATTAGAACATCAGAGATTCTTAGGATGATCTTTAATTTTAATTTTTTATCTGGATCATTTTGTAGTGCTCTATTAAAAAGCACATAGGCTTGATCGAAATCTTGTAATATTCTATATTGGATCTCACCTAGTTTGAAATAAGCTTTAGCTAAAAGGGGAGACCTTTTAAGTGATACGAGCATCGAGTCATAAAGGGCAAGACTTGATGATAAATGATCACTAGAAATTGATGAGTATATTTGAAAAGGGTCTTCAAAAAAAATATTATTGTCAAAAAAATATGGGATAAGATCCCCTTCATTGGCAGGGACTATTTGGTCTTCAAAGGTTTGTGCTAATCCTAGTAATATCTTACCTGCAAGATTACCATCGATATTTTTTTCTAAAATGTAATTATAGGCATTTATTGAATGTTTATATTGGCGTTCTTTTCTAAGGTCATTGGCAAATGTGAGCCATTCATTCAAATCCTTTTTCCCCAATGATGACCATTCACTTTTTACTTTGTATGCTTTGTCATAATCCTGTTGTTTAAAATAAAATTCACTTAAAATATTAAGTATCTTTCCAGGTCTCTGTTTTGATGCATTTATAAGTTTTTTCTCAATAACTGGAAGAGCATCTTCTTGGTCACTCATAAGTAGTATGCGTCGCTCAATGATCCCATTTTGGTTTGGTTCATGGATCAAATGAAGTATGAATTGTTCCATTGCTTTATCATATACACGTCGAGCTTGATAATAAACTCCACTTTCATAAGAAAGGAATGATTGCCCAAATCTCTTTCTTCCGTTAATAAGAATTTTATTTAAATCATCATCTAAACCATATTTCCCATAGGTGGATACCATTAAACGATAGACTGATCGATTATTTTTGAACTTGGATAACCCTTTTGACCACACTGCAATCGCTTCTTTTTTATGGTCATTTAGATAATGGAATTCTCCAAGTTCCACAAAGATTTTTATATTATTTGATTCCTTTGCCAAGCGACCTCGAAGGAACTTTATACCATCATCATAACGCTGATAATTCATATAAATAGACTTAAGCTTTTGTATTGAAGAACGATGGCTTGGATCTTTATCTACAATGCCTTTATAGATTGCGATGGCTCCATCAATATCACCTCTCCTTTCAAGAAGTCCTGCAGTTTTTAAAGAAGCTCTAATAGAGTTGAAATCTTGTCCTATAGTATAGGATAACACAATCAGGATTAAACTAATCAGATAGGTTTTCATTATTATCGTCAATTGAAGGTTCTTGAGATACTTTACTTAGTGAATTAAAATACCGTTTTATCATTGTTTGATGTTCTCTAGAGTAGCCTGCATTCAAGGCCTTATTCAATGCCTGAAGTGCAAGGTTTTCACGTTGACCCAGATCGGATGGTAATCCTCCAGGTCCCTCTAGTATAAGATCAGATATAGCAGTTGATGATTTTCTATCATCTTTTTCACCTCGCTGAGTCATTGATGTTTGGCTATCTAACATTCTTGATAAGATTCGTTGTTGTCTTTCTTTTGTTTTTCGGTTGAATCTTTTTTTCTGTAGATCTTTGATAACTTCATCCATGTCTCCAGCTATTCCGCTTAGGTCGCCCATTCCTTTTTGGCCAGAGTGTCGCATTTCATTCATCAATTGTTCTAGTGATTTACGAATACCTTTTTGTTTTGAAAGCATTTGCTGCATCATTTGCTGTTGAGCTGCAGCTGCCACTTGTCCAAGTCCTAATTGCATACCTTGCTGATTGACCCCTTGTTGCTGTCCTGCCATTTGCTGCATCATTTTTAAAAATTGTTCATAACCACTGGCAGAACCTGATTTTTGCATATTTTGCATGCTATTAAAAAGGCCTAATGTGGCTTCGTTAAGTCCTTCCATAGCAATATCTTGGTTTTTACCTGCTTGATTCAAATTACGATCAGTTAATTTAGTTTTTGCTTCTTCCATTCCAGCATTTGCCTTTCCGATTCCCCTTCCGATTTCAGGAGTAATCGCAAATGTTTCATTAGATAACTCCATCATTTGATTAGTTATAGATTGTAATTGGTCTTGAAGTAATTGTTGTCGGGAAGCTAATTCACGTAGCCTAGGTGAATTGCGTGATGATTGTTTAACATCATTCCGTAGTTTTTCTTCTTCAGATGATAAATAAAGCATATCTTGCATTAAACCCTGAAATTTTTCAATCATTTCTGAAACGGTCTCTTGGCTGAATCCCTGTTTGATATTCATCATTTGCTGCATCATCATTTCCATATTATTCAAAGATTCTTGGCTTGTACTATTCGCATCTGCAATGTTTTGTTGCGATAAATTTTCGATTGTTTCATTAAGAGAATTTTCTAGATCTTGTGAAAGCTCTGAATCAGATAATTCTGATAATTCATCTGCTGAAGATTCGCTAAATGGTTCAATGGCTTCTGCTGCATCTTCCATTAAAGATAATATATTTTCAAATTCATCTAAATTCCGTTCTTCCTCTTGCGCAAACCGTTCTAAGGTTGAGATCTCGTCAATATTTTTTGCTTCATTCAATTCCTGATCTAAAGCTTGCTGCTGTTCAAATAATTGCTGCATCCTATTTTGAATCTCATCTAATTTTTGTTCTGCCTGAAATTTTTTGAAGATCTCAAGATATCTATCAAGGTCTTGCTCTATTTGTCCCATATTCTCTGAAAGATCATTCAGTGCTTCTTGAAGAGAACTCATATCCATATTCTCTAAAGCATTCTGTAGATCATCCATATTCTTTAAAAGATCATCTGGGATGATTTCACTGATCAATTCAGATAATTCTTTAAATTTTTCTAATAGATCTGAAGAGAATAGTTTGTGTTTTTCCGCTTGATCTGTGATGGATTGTAATGCTTCAGCTATTTTTTCTAGATTTTGTATCTCTTCTTTTGATTGCTCTAGAGAGTTTTTTATAGATTGTTCTTGATCCCAATCAAGTTCTTTTGATTTAAGTATTTCCAGTTCCATTTCTTCAAACTGTTCTTTTAGATCTTTTATTTCTTCAAGGTCACCTAGTATATCATTTGTAAAATCATTTTCAGAATTTTCAACATTTTCATAGAGATCAGCAAGAGAAGGTACTCGTACAATGAATGTACTAGAGATGGTCCTTTTTGGTCCGGAAATAATATCATTATCAGTTAATTCAAAATGAAAATGGACTTCATCCTCAGGCATTAACATCATATCATTTAGATCCCAGTACATTTTTATTGTTTGGTCTAATGAATCAGTATTTAAGTCATTTATGTTAAACATTGCCACATAAGGGTCAGCCTGTAGATACGCAGGCCTTTGTACTTCATAGGCAAGTTGTAGATCTGTGAAACCATAGTCATCACTGACCTCTAAATGGATTGGTACTGATTGATCATTCCCCAATTCCATCATAGGTGCAGGTTTCAAAACAGATAAAATTGGATCATGGTCAGGTATGATCTGTAGTTTATATGGTATAGGATCTCGATTTGTGATTCCGCGCTTATCTACAAGATTTACGGTAAACTGTCCTTCTTCCATTAATTTAAAATAACCAGATGCCTGATTGTAGTTTGAAGCCATTTTTGACAGTTCTCCATTTATATCTAAATAAGAACTTTTCAGCATTCGATTTGAAGTAAGGTCTATTTGTATGATCGATCCTTTTAATCCCTCAACTAGTGCAACATTGCCTTCTTGAATAACTCTTTCTAGGTTACTGTATTTTGGAGGAATTATCGTAAGAGAAAAACTTTCAAAAACAGGTCTATCTGTTACAAAAACAGTAAATGGTTCAGTTTCAACGCTTTCCCACGCTTCCCAAAAATGTTTTGCTTTAACAATGGCTTGATATGAATAATCTTGGTATAACTCAGGTAATTTAAAATGATATGTTCCATCATCAACGGGAGTAGTAGAGAACTTTAATTTTAGTGAATCTCTCTTTTTTGTTGATACCTGACTTGGTATTAGATGAAGATGTACTGTATCGGGAAAAGAAGAGGATGCTTGGATGTTGATTTCAGTATTTTCACCACCAATAATATGTATATCACCGGACATTGATATTAGTGAAAAAGGTTTAGGTGCGGGAAAATATTTCGTGGGGTTTGTCCAACGATGAAATGAATTTGCTGACGAATCATAATTGAGAAAAAATATAATAATTGTAAATAACCAAGAGGCCAATAATAGAATTTTAAGTTTAATTGATCTATGATTGCTAAAAGAAATATTAAGATCAATAGACTTTAATTTTTCTTTAACATTATCTATATATGTTTGAGCTAGTGCCTTAGACTCATTCTGACCAGAGCCATTTTCAAGTTGAAGTGCATTAAGCACCGTATCGTGTTTATCAGAGAAGATATTATCACCCAGTGCTGATGCTAACCTCTCAATTTTGTATCTCTTTATATTATTTTTATTGGCTTGGTAAAAATAAATAGTCCAGTATATGGTGATAAGGAAAAAGAATCCTAATATACCAATGATAATCGATTTTTTTATTTCAGGATCAAAGTAGAAGATTGATTCTAGTTGGATCATTGCAACAAAGACCAGTGTTGTTATGATCATGATTAAAATGATATGTGTAAATACATGCTGATATAGCAAATGAAAACGGAATTTTTTTATATATTTTTCTATTTGCATTATTGGGTCAAAGCGAAATAAATAATATTTACTCCCATTTTTAAAGCAGCTTCGCGTACCGGCCATGGGTCTTGGTGCACACTTGCATTCTCCCAACCATCACCAAGATCTGATTCATATGTGTATAATAATATAATTCTTTCACCTTCAAAAAGTGCCAAGGCTTGAGGAATTTTACCATCATGCTCATGTACTTTTGGAAGACCATTAGGAAAGCTGTAATAGCTATGGAATACATGATGATCATAGGGCAATGGGACTAGATCTTTATTTGGGAAAATACGTTTTATCTCTCGTCTAAACGAAGCGTCCATACCATAATTATCATCAGCATGTAAAAAACCATTATTCAATAATATAGATCTTAAAGCAATTACCTCTTCATCCGTGAACATTATATTCCCGTGCCCAGTTAAGTAAAGGTATGGGTGTTGGTTAGCATCTTCATCTGTCAATTTTAGACGAATTTCTTTTGGATTTACCGATATGTCTGTATTCTTATTCAGGTAATTCAAAAGATTTGGTATGCTACTTGGATCACTATACCAATCTCCACCTCCACCGTAATGTATACGTGCGATGGAGAATGTTTGAGCTTGAAGACTATAGATAATCATCAATATTATATAAATCTTTTTCTTCATTTCATAAATATGCAATAATTAGATCATATGTTCCAAAAATATGCTCGAGAAAGTTAGCCAGTTTTTATTAGTCTCTTCTTGTAAAAATCATGGGAATCATGGAATTTTACTTACCAATGCTTCTAAATAAAAAAACATACCCCATTTTGTTTTTCATTTTCTTGGTTAGTTTGCCTGGCCAGATCAAGGAAAAAGAGCCTAGAACATTTTTATTTGGATTGATCAAGTTTGATACAGAATCTGAATATGAAGATGGATATTGGATCAATAAGTGGTTCTATGCAAGAGAATTTGCTTCTCCTGTTAGTATAATACCAATTGAAATTCGATATGGATTAGGTGCTAATGGTAAATCAACAGGTAGTGCATCTAGTCTATCAAGTGATTCTTTTAAAGATGATCCAAAAAAGATCAGATATGAATCTGATATCTCTCCTATTAGCCAAGGAGTTAATAATATATGGGGTTCATCTATTGAAGTGGATGTAGGTCTAATTAACCTACCTCATTACATTGTTGGTACAAGTTGGATGAATGTTATGAATGGACTTTCATATCGTTCGAGCACTTTATTTGCACCTGCAGCTGTTCCATATAATGAATGGGCCGCTACTAATTCTAATTGGGGTGACACAACTTATTTTTCACCTAAACTATCTGAATATTTGGCGACCACACATTTTCAATATCAGCCTTTTGATAACTGGTATTTAAATTTCCGTTATTCCTATGGGTTAGCATCAGCATTATTTTATTCTCCGGATAAAGAAACATGGAATAATGATCTATCAGGTTCTGGCACTTCTGCAGCAGGAGCTCTAGGTATACGTTTTATATTGGACCCAGGTAAGAGTAATCGATTTACAGTTGGAATGGATTTTCGATATTCATATACAAAGATCCACACGATAAATGACCCCAATGATATAACACCTATTACACGATTTGATCTTTCAAATTATGGTATATATCTAACTCTATCTGCTTTTTACGGTGGTAGCAAAACAATTGGGGATAAAGCAAAACTCTCCTATTATAGAAAGGATTATATTGAAGCGTTAAAAACGTTTAACAGATTCATGTCTGAATATCCAAGTCACTCTAATCGTCATCGCGCCGAAGAATATATTGCAGATTGCGAGTATAAGATACCATACCAATTAATGGAAAAAGGTTTGGTCCTAGAAAGAGCTGGAAAGACTCAAAAAGCACTCAATATGTATAAATATGCTAGATCAAGAGTTAAAAATGATAGCATAGCTTTTAATATGATTGAGGGAAGGATAGAGCAGATAGCATTATTGTGGATGATCGAAGCAGAAAAGTTTCTAAATGAATCAAAATATATTACAGCATATAATTTGGTTAAAAATGTAGCAGAATTTTCCGATCAAGGTAAAAAAGAGATCAGGAGATTTAAGTCTTGGGTAATATTAGGAGAAGGTAAAGAATATCAGGAGTTGGGATTCATAGGTACAGCTATGGGAAAATATGCTGAAGCACTTGAGATGAATCAGGACCTGGTGTATGAGGTCAAAGCACTACAATATAAAGCGGGTATACAAATGGCAAAACTTGCTACTAAAGCAGATGAATTTGAAGAGGTGCAATTGGCTATCCATTCCTTAGAATTTGCAAGGGAATTATCAGGGGGGATTGGGAAAAAGAATGAACAATTATTATTGGATCTAAAGGAAAAACTTAGATCATATGATGATTACAGATCAAGAGCATTAATAGATAGGAGGATGAATCTTGGACGATCAGAGTTAGATATTGCTCGATCAAAAAAACTTAGTATCGGTCAGACCCTACCCGAGGTTGAAGAACTGCTTGGTGCGCCTCATGAAAAAATTCTTGGAAATAATGGAACAGATCAAGAAGAACAATTATGGATCTATTTTGTGAATCAAAGATCACTTCAATTATCATTTCAAAACTTTCTCTTATTTAAAATAGAAGAATTGTAAAAACTCTTAGTGCAATTCTGTTCTATTTAAAAAAATAAAAACCAAGTATTTTTAAAACTGTGAAATTAATAATTCGAACTCTTTTTATTATTTTATTATCAGGAAATCTGCTCACACAGTCCGATGATCGTGACTATGACGAAGAACTAAGATATCAGAACGATGCAATTAATGCTCTTAAAACTGAGATCAGTCAACTTCGATTAAAGATCAAGACCGCAGAATCTCGTGAGAGAAGTGCTTCAAACCGAATCTCATCAATAGATGAAGAAATATCTCTTACAGCAAAATTGATCCAGTCTTTAAAAAATGAAGAAGAAAAGACAAGAAAAAGAATCCTAAACATAAAAAACGATATCTTAAATAATGAAAATGAATTAGAAGCTCTGCGTTCAAGATATAAGCAGAGAGTGGTTAACTCTTATCTTAAGGGAAGGATAACAGATTTAGAAAGAGTATTCTCTTCTACAACCTGGCGTCAGGCTATGTATCGAACACATTATTTAAAGATAATTTCAGAGATTGAAAAGAAAATGACAAAACAGATTGAAAAATTATTAATTGAGATCAGTCAACAAAAACTAGAGTTGGAAGCTGCGCTTCGAAATAATCTCAGTTTGGCCAGAGATAAAGAAAAACAGATTAACTCTTATCGTAACATGCGTATCAATAGAGAAAAAGAGCTTAATAAAATTCGTAATGATAAAAAAGCATTAGCAAATTATGTAGATGAGAAAGAGGCCGGAGTAAAGCAACTTGAAAGTATAATAAAAAAGGTGCTTGAAGATAAAGCACGTTTTGAACGAGAACAACGTATACGTCAGCAACAAGAAGCACTTAAAACTAAAAGCTTTAAAGCACTAAAAGGACAACTCCCTTGGCCAGCGCAGGGGCGTATAATTGCAAAGTTTGGTAAACAATGGAACCCTAAGCTGAAGACCACAACTGAAAATCCTGGGATTGATATTAAAGGACAACCAGGTTCTGCCATCAGAACTATTTTGGGTGGTGTTGTCACTACAATAACATACATAAGGGGATATGGGACCACTATTATCATAGATCATGGTGGAGGTTTTTATACAGTATACAGCCATGTAACCAATATTCAGACAATAGTAGATAGCCAGGTTCGTAATGGCGATGTTATTGCTTATATGGGTGACTCAGGCTCTATAAATGGATCTAAACTACATTTTGAGATATGGGGAAAGGGGCAAAAACTTGATCCAGAAAAATGGCTAATAAAGAGATAGTTTCTACTACGATTTTTTCTGCTCAAGATAAGGTATGGAGTCAGCTCAGGCAAATTGCCTTATCTGAAAAACTAGGGAGCGCTTATTTATTTTCAGGTCCGTCTGGTTGTGGTAAAGAGGCGATAGCCATCCAATTCGCAAAATTGTTGAATTGCGAATCAGGGGCAAAAGATATTTGCGAAAATTGCCCTTCATGCATGAGAATAACAAATCTGCAGCATGAAAAATTAAATTTGGTATTTCCACTACCTGCACCAAAGAAAAAAGAAGAAACAGGGATAGATGGCCTTAATCATAAAGATTTAGATTTGGTCAACGAGGCCATTAAGAAAAAATCCCAGGATCCGTTTTATAAAATCAGAGTTCCCAAAGCTACAAGAATACTAATACAGTCCATTCGTGATTTAAGAAAAAGTCTTTATTTAAAGAGTAATAGCATAGGTAGAAAAATGGCATTGGTGTTTGATGCTCATTTATTATGTGCTGGACAAGGAGAAGCAGCGAATGCTTTTCTAAAACTTCTTGAAGAACCACCTAAGGATACAACTCTTATTCTGGTCACAGATCATGTAGAATTATTATTGCCAACAATAATATCTCGTTGTCAACGAATAGGTTTTTCAAGGTTAGATGATATATATATAGAAAATTGGTTCAAAACAAAAATGGTTAGATCAGGAGATATTCCTCTTTTAATTGGTCTAAGCAGAGGAAATTTATATAGTGCCCAGTTCTTTATTTCACAATCTTTAGAAAAATTAATAGGGCTAGTTGATGATCTGATTAGATCTATCAATCAAGATGACCCTGAAAAGTGGCGTAAATTCATTCAAGAATATTCAAAAATGGCTAAGCAAGATATTGAAAAGTTCTCTTTACATTTCATGTTATTAAAAATTTGGTACCAGAGTGCAAATAGGTTTCAAAAAAATATTGAGGATCCTTTACATAATACTCCTTTAAAAAAAGGTATAGAACGATGTGTGCAGGCCTATGGTACAGCTGATTTTTCGGCTATTGTATTTGAATTGGAAGATACCGTAAGAGCAATTGCAAAGAATCTTTACATGCCACTGGTTTTGGTAAATCTCTTATTGCATATCCAGAAGCACCTTAGATCATGAAGAATTATTTTTATATCACAACTCCTATATATTATGTAAATGATAAACCTCATATAGGTCATGCCTATACAACTATTCTTGCTGATGTTCTGGCACGATATAATAGAAATATTGGGCGAGAAACATTTTTTTTAACTGGACTTGATGAACATGGTCAAAAAGTACAACAGGCAGCTGAAGAAAATGGAATAGACCCACAGAAGCATTGTGACCAGATGGCTCCAAGATTTAATGAATTATGGCAGAAACTTCATATTTCGAATGATGATTTTATTCGTACAACTGAAGAACGACATAAAAAAGTGGTAAAAGATTTTTTACAGATCGTGATGGATAATGGAGATATTTATGAAGCTGAATATGAAGGTCTGTATTCAGTATCAGAAGAACGGTTCATTACAGAAAAAGAAGCTGAAAGTGGTGAATTTAGAGACATAAAAAAATTGAAAGAGAAAAACTATTTTTTCAAAATGAGTAAATACCAACAAGACCTCATTGAACATATTGAATCTAATCCAAAATTCATCCAACCAGAACATCGTAAGAATGAGATTCTTGGTTTTCTCCGTCAACCTTTAAATGATCTATGTATTTCTAGGCCAAAATCAAGATTAAGCTGGGGAATTGAATTACCTTTTGATTCGGATTATGTAACCTATGTTTGGTTTGACGCACTCATAAATTATATTACAGCAGTAGGTTTTAAAGAAGATAACGAGCTATTTAATTCTTGGTGGCCTGTATCTTACCATTTGATTGGAAAAGATATACTTACCACGCATGCTGTATACTGGCCTACTATGTTATTATCCGCAGGTATTCAGTTACCTCAATCCATCTTTGCGCATGGCTGGTGGCTTATGGGAGAATCAAAGATGAGTAAATCCTTGGGAAATGTTATCAACCCTATGGATTTGATTGATGATTATGGAGTGGACCCAGTTCGTTACTATCTCATGAGGGAAATGGTCTTAGGTCATGATTCTAGTTTCACAATGGAATCATTCATACAAAGATATAACAGTGATCTGGCTAATGATTTTGGTAATTTGCTAAGCAGGGTTAGTACTCTTATAAAAAAGAATTACGATGGTATAATACCTGAGCCTGGAGATTATTTAGAACCGGACATCCAAATTAAGGTGAAAGGTGAGTCATTATCTTCTCAAATAGAAATATTGATAGGTGATATGCGATTGAATGAAGCGATAGAGGAGATCATGCAATATGTTCGCACAGTTAATAAGTATATGGAAGACAATGCGCCTTGGAAATTGGTCAAAGAAGATAAAACAGCTGCAGGTAGGATTCTTTATGTTGCTGGTGAAGCTCTAAGATTAAGTGCTGTTTTATTGTCACCAGTGATGCCTCATCGAACCTCAACATTACTTGATGCATTAAATGCTAAAGACACAGATATTTCATGGGGAAAACTTAATCCTGGGAATATGTTGAAAGATCATGAACCATTATTTCCAAGAATAAAATAAAATTTAATATTCAAACCGAGGGATATACCAAATATCCTTATCATGATCCACTCTACCTTTTATTTGTTCTGTTATTACTCTATCAATGATCTTTAATCCTCTTTTTGACATAAGCTCAAATGTATCCTCGCCCTCTAAACCAGGTGTATGGTCAGGAAAATTTCTTCTTGTACGATGAATCCAATAGGTATTTGAAAAATTATTTTTGTCAAACATTCTTTCAATACCTTCTTTTCCCAGCATAAAGCCCAAAAGTCCGCCCCAAGTTGCAGTAGGATTATCAGAATCCCAACCACATAAGGCTCCAATCTTAATTGTACGTAGGATATCGCCAGCGCCATAGAAGAGACTAATAAGGCTTGCTGCAAAATTTATACCAGCATCGAAAGGTTGATTATAACTATATCCGTCAGTGCTATTTACTTGATATCGTTGGTAAACCTCATCTCTTGTTTTTTCCCAATTATCTTTATCAGAATTCTGGTTATAAGAAGTGAAAATAAAGTCATACATTTTTGCAGAAAATGAGTTGTTCGGTAATTCCTTTCGAGCTTTATTTGATAACCAAAGTATCTTTTCACTCATAGATAAAGAATCATTAACGCTCGAGGCAAGTGAATGCATGGTAACATAGAAATTTGATATCCACTCAGCATCGTATTTTGCAGTTGTCCGAATAGGGAGATATGCTATTTTTAATGCTATGTCAGGTCTTCCAGGAGAAAAAAGCCCAAATATCTCTGTAGTTAATTGCGCATCTATCATAGAGTAATTTGGATTATTTTCTGGATCGCTTGTTAAAGGTGGGACTAATCCATCTATCATGAGATAATAGGCAGTCTCATTAGATACCCATAGATAATTTTCATTATTTGGTGCGCCCTCATTTGAATAGATGTGTTTTATCCAACCTTCCTTTATTTGATCGGCTGAAAGTATAGTTACGTTATAATGCTCTAGAAGATGCTGGTACATATATTCGATATCTGTATCATCATCGGCATACCAGGGACTTCCCTCATTAATAAAAAAGAAATCAATCATCTTATTTGAATTTGGAAGATAATTTCCCCAGATATTTGGCTGGTCAGGTTTTCCCCAATCATTATCAGTATAGAAGGGGGCTTCTATTTTATCCATCTCTGTGATTAATCCAGTCCAGTTAGCGATGCATTGACCAAGCCAAAACCCCTGTAATTTGTCAGCATACTGATCTCTGAAAATGATTAGGTCAGTTGATATAGGATTATACACTTTACCTTGTATATCATTATAGGTTGAACCATTCTGCGAAAATAAAATAGAGTATGAACCCATCATACAAAATAAAAGTATTTTTAGATAGTTAATGAGTTTTTATTGATGGTTTGAAACCAGTTTCAGCATTATTGAGCAATCTGAAATTTGGATTTATTATAAAAATAATATGTTAAGGTAATAGATATAATGGAATAAACTATAAGTAAATAGACATATGGGCCTTGAAGGTCAAACCATAAAAAGTCTTGCTGATATATCAATCCCAATATGATAAATATTTTCGATGATTCGATACCAATTGAATACTTTTTTCTATCTAAGGCTGATGTAAAAGAAAAGATATGCAATATGATCAAAGCACCATAGATATAGTTTAGGGTCATACTCTGAAGATGAATGATAGTGAAAAAATGGAACATAAGAATTACAGAAATATTTAGTTGAATAAATGACCAAATAATAAAAGGGAAAGAATTAATTGTCTTGTATTTCTTTTGTTTATGAGGGTTCGTTATCGCATAGATCGGATATTGTTTTTTAACATCTTCAGGTCGCCATCCTGTCGGCATGAACCATATCCTTATTTTGTCCCATATATTCTTAGTGTGATAGGCATCTTGGACCAATTGCCAAAGGTGTTTGTAGTTAATTATAATAGGATTCCAAGTACTGACTGGACGTAAAGTACCATATACTGGCTTAACATTTTTCAACTCCGGCTGGAAAGAGCCAAAAATTTTATCCCATATAACAAATATCTGTCCATAATTCTTATCTAAATATTCAGGATTGATTGCATGATGAACCCGGTGGTGTGATGGAGTAATAATAATATATTCTAACCAACCTAGTTTATTGATCAGTTTAGTATGATACCAGAATTGCATGAATAGATGTATAGGGCCAATAATAGAAAAGATCTTTGCAGGGATTCCCAGTAATGCTGCAGGGATCATTAATATTGCACCAAAGTGAACTGTCTCTGATATAGACTGCCGCAACGCACAAGAAAGATTGAACTCCTCACTGCTATGGTGAATGATATGACGATTCCAAAAAACATTTACACGATGGTTAAGACGATGTAGCCAATAACCGGTAAAATCCTGTACTATAACTGCAACCAGTACCGCGGCCCATACTGGCTCTAACTTATATATCATCAAACGTTCCAAAAACCAAGAGTAGCTAATGATAACAATGCTTAGTTTCATCGCATCTTTTGTGATATTAGAGATTCCTGAGCTTAAACTTGAGATCAGGTCTGCTGATCGATTAACCTGCATTCCTATCATACGTGATGCAATCTCTTCTACGACAATGAGTACAAAAAAAATAGGGACCACAATAAATAAAGACTGAATAAAGAAACTCATCTATACCACACTATTGATTGAATTACCCATACTGATATTCTTACTAATGACAGTACTGGCTACATTAATAATCATTGAACTAATTAATTTCATGATCGTGATAAAGTAAAAATCAAATTACTTTTACCTACCATTTTACAATTAGAATTAAAGAAATGCTAACCGATACTCACTGCCATCTATTTTATGATGAGATTAAAAATGATCTTTCTAATGTACTAGAAAGAGCAGCAGAACTTGGCGTTGATCGATTTATTTGTGTAGCCACGAACGTTGAAGATGCAAAAGAATGTTTAAACCTGACTAAAGACTATGATAATATTTATGGTTCTGCAGGCGTACACCCACACGATTCAAAAGACGCACCTGAAGATTATGTCGATCGTATCTATGATTTAATGGAATTTGAATCTATGGTCGCTATAGGAGAGATGGGGCTTGATTATTTTAGAAATCTATCAGATCCTCAGATTCAAAAAGATGTATTTCGTACACAAATGGGTATATCTAAAGAATTGAAAAAACCAATTATCTTTCACAATCGAGATGCAGATCAAGATGTGGCATCGATCTTATCTGAATTTCCAGATGTAATTGGCGTTGCCCATTGTTTTTCAAGTGATCTAGAAACAGCAGAAAGATTTATAGAACTTGGATATTATATTTCTTTTTCAGGAAACCTTACTTTTAAAAATAGCCATCTACCAGAAGTAGCAAAGCAAATATCTTTAGATCGAACCCTAGTTGAGACTGATTGTCCATATCTCAGCCCTGTTCCTCATCGAGGTAAGACAAACGAGCCTGGGCGAGTTCGTTTTGTCGCTGAAAAATTATCTGATATACATGGATTGCCTTTGGAAAGGATAGCTGAGATCACATCAAACAATGCCACAGAACTTTTTGGATTATAATTATTTTGGGTTTAACGAATAAAAGTCATCCTTTTAGAAAAAAATGGGGTCAAAACTTTCTTACAGATACTAATCTATTAGATAAAATAGTCAAAACAATTGACCCAAAAACAGACGACCACTTTTTAGAGATCGGTCCGGGTGGAGGAGCTCTTACAGAAAGGATTTTCCCTAATGTCACCGATATGGCTGCAGTTGAAATAGATCCCTTACTTATAAAAGAATTAAAAAATAAACCTATCCTAAATGGGGTCAAAATGATTCACGGAGATATTCTACTCCAAGATATAGAAGATCTACCAATTGATGAACCTGTACGGATTATTGGTAACATTCCATATAATATTACATCACCAATTATATTCTGGCTTATAGAACAACTTGATTACTGGGAAGACGCATATATCATGATGCAAAAAGAAGTTGCTGATCGGCTTAATGCTAGAGTCAATACCAAGGCATATGGCAGATTAACCGTTGTAGTTGGAGCTTACTTAGATGTTGATGTTTGTTTCACTATTAAACCTGACGTATTCATACCAAAGCCAAAAGTTGATTCGGCTATTGTTAGATTTACAAAAAAAGTTCAACCCATGATCGATGATGATAAATATTTGAGATTTAATAAGATTGTAAGCGCAGCATTCTCACAGCGAAGAAAAATGCTGCGAAATACTTTGAGTGGATGGGGCATATCAAAAGAAGTTCAGGAACATATTAATTTCACCAGGCGTCCCGAAACCTTAACGATTGATGAATTTGTGTCAATGGTTTAGTCCTTGTATGTGATATGCTAAACAGGTAAAATCGCCGGCTTTTTTGAAGTACAGTAATCAGAACCATTACCACAAACTACACTCTGGAGGTGATTTAAGTGGTTGAAGTCCAGGTAAAAGAAAAAGAATCGTTTGAGCGTGCCCTGCGTCGATTTAAAAAGATGTGGGAGAGAGCAGGTGTTCTTAGGGAGATCAGAAATCGATCCTTCTATGAAAAGCCTAGTGATGTGAAGCGTGAGGCAAAGAAGAAGACTGTTCGACGTATTAAACGACTTGCCAGGATACAAGCATTGCGAAATGATCCGCGTGCTAGCCGACAGCGTCGACGTAGACGCCGGAAATAAGTTCCCAAAATGGAAAAAGCCTTGGTCTACCGAGGCTTTTCTTTTTGGAACCTTTTTTATTTCTACTTGTTTTCGTTTAAACTAGTGTCACTTAAAAATTAAAAGAATATATCCCTATGTTAATTCGTAGCATTTCTGGTGTTAGAGGTCTTGTAGACTCTCATTTAACACCAGAGATATCATCTGTTTATGCAAAAGCACTTCACACTTTTCTTCCTGATGGTGTGATCATGGCTGGTCGAGATAGTCGACCATCAGGGGATATGATATTGCATTCAATGACCGAAGAATTAGTACGCTTAGGCAGGACAGTTATACATTGCGGGATTGTTCCAACACCAACAGTACAATTCATGGTACATAATACTGAAGCTGTGGGCGGTTTCATTGTTACAGCTAGCCATAACCCTATTGAGTGGAATGGAATAAAATTTTTAAGACCAGACAGCACTTTTTTTCATCCTGAAGAATGCCAAGATCTATTTAATATAGTTGATCAGAATGTAGAATTGGACAAAGCAAACGAGTCTGGTATTGTGTGGCCAGAACAGAATGCGATCCAGAAACATGTGATTGCATGTGCAAGTATTAGTTGTATCGATTTGAATAGAATTCAAAGGAGACAATTCAAGGTTGTTATAGATGCAGTGAATGGTGCTGGCGCTTTGGCACTTCCAAGTATGCTGGAAGCATTAGGATGCGAGGTGATTGAATTAAATTGTGAACCAGATGGAAATTTTTCTAGAGGGACTGAACCACTTCCTGAAAATTTAAATGATCTATCTGCAATGGTAAAAGATCATAATGCTGATGCAGGCTTTGCGGTGGATCCTGATGCGGATCGGTTAGCTGTAGTTAATGAACATGGAGAACCTCTAGGTGAAGAATACACTCTTGTATTAGCTGCAGATGGATACATAAAGGAAACCGGGAATAAGGAAAGATTTGTGGTTAATCTTTCAACATCTTTAGCATTAGAAAAACTTGCTCATCAAAATGGAAGCACTGTAGAAAGGTCTGCTGTTGGCGAGATAAATGTTGTTAATAAAATGAATGAAGTCAATTCGAATCTAGGGGGTGAAGGGAATGGTGGTGTTATTTTAAAAGAATGTCATTTAGGTAGAGATTCAATGGTTGGTGCTACTATGGTTCTAAATAGGATGTCTCAAACAGAAAATACATTAAGTGAGATTCACCGATCCTTACCAATATTTAAAATTGTAAAAGATAAAATAAGTGTAGATAAAATAGATTCAGATGAGCTAATAGATAAAGTAAGTAACTTATTCAATGATGCAGATAAAAATGATCTAGATGGAATAAAATTTACATGGGATGATAAATGGGTTCATTTAAGAAGATCAAATACAGAGCCTATCATGAGGATATATGCGGAAGCACCAAGTAAAGACCAAGCATTAGCATTAGTGTCAAAAATAAAATCAATTATTTGAATGAATGAATTTGCTCATCTTATTGACCATACAAACCTAAGACCTAACGCAACCAGATCTGAGATCATCCAGCTTTGCGAAGAATCAATAGAGTATGGGTTTTCGACTGCTTGTGTAAATCCTGCCAATATACCGTTGGCAAGAACAGTGTTAAATGAAAACAAACCTAAACTCTGTACAGTAATTGGATTTCCACTTGGTTCTATTTCAGTAGAAATGAAGTTTGCCGAGGCTCGATTTTTAATTCATCAAGGTGCAGAAGAATTAGATATGGTACTAAATATCGCTGCACTAAAGGAAGGTGAAACAAATATCATTGCACGTGAAATACAACAAGTTGTCAATGCTGCTGATGGAAACTGTGTAAAAGTTATCATTGAAACTTGTTTATTAAATGATAAAGAGAAGATCTCGGCCTGTATTTTAGCTAAAGAGAATGGTGCGGATTTTGTAAAAACATCCACAGGGTTTTCATCTGGAGGTGCAAATGTTGATGATGTCAAACTAATGCGAAAGACAGTTGGTGAAAATATGGGTGTAAAAGCAAGTGGTGGTATAAGGACATTAGAAGATGTACGCGCTATGGTCAATGCAGGAGCAGATAGAATTGGAACAAGCAGTGGTGTTGAAATAGTTTCATGAACGATAGCATTACCATAAAACGAGGCACTGAACTTGAACTGGATATAGAATCGTTAGCCTATGGAGGGATGGGTCTTGCAAGGCAAGACAACTTTGTAATTTTTGTAAAATATGCAATTCCTGGACAAAAAGTATTTGCAAGGATCTATAAAAAAAGAAAAGGATTTGCGGAGGCACAGGTCTTAAAACTCTTAGAAGAATCTCCAAATGCTGAGGAGGTCCGTTGTAAGCATTATTGGATATGCAGTAAGATCCAAAGTTTATCGTATGATGAACAAATAAAGGAAAAATTAGCTCAGGTAGAGGATGCTTTTAGCAGACTTGGTGGCTTCACAGATTTTAAACTGGACTCGGTACGTAAAGCAGAAAAGATCTATAATTACCGAAACAAAATGGAGTTTACTTTTTCTCCCAATCGTTGGGTTCTAGATTCTGAACCAGAAGGTGTGGATAGATCTTTTGCCCTTGGTCTCCATATCCCTGGACGTTTTGATAAAATCCTTGATATTCATAACTGTTACATACAACCAGAGATAGGCAATCGAATTCTCTCTGTTACCCGAGATCTTTGTTTAGAGCACCCTGAGTTAAGACCCTATGATCCTAGATCTCACATTGGATTTTTAAGATTCTTAATGTTGCGATATGGTGTGAATACAGGAGATCTCATGGTGAATATAGTTACATCCTATCATGATATAGATAAGCTTTCACCGTTGACAGATACACTTCTAGAAAAATTCCCAGAGATCACATCACTTGTAAACAATGTGAATACACGTAAAGCTGATGTTGCTTTTGGAGAGTATGAGACCTTGCTATATGGTGAGCCATTTATTCAGGAAAAGATAGGTGGTCTTACTTTTGAGATTTCAGCAAATTCTTTTTTTCAGACCAATACTATCCAAGGAGAGATATTATATAAAGAAGTGGAAAAAGCAATTGAACTCAAAGGCGATGAGATAATTTATGACCTATATTGTGGTACAGGAACGATTGGTCTATATCTATCTAAAAATGTAAAAGAGGTCTATGGTTTTGAAGTAATACGGTCTGCGCTTGATGATGCAGAAAAAAATGCTGATCGCAATGATATTTCGAATGTTCATTTTCTCAAAGCAAACCTTGATACTTTTTTCAAATCAGGTCAACTACCCAATAGAATTCCAAGACCAGATGTTATTATAGTTGATCCACCTAGAGCAGGAATGCATCAGGATATGGTAAATTATTTACCAAAGTTAAAGGCAAAAAAGATTATTTATGTATCATGTAATCCTACAACTCAGGCAAGGGATGCAAAGATTCTGGGTGAATATGGATATAAGATAAAAGATGCTACTATGGTAGATATGTTCCCACATACTCCACACATAGAAATGGTCGTGCTATTTTCTAAGTAATGCCTTTGAAAAACGCGATTCGGGGATATCAATGTCAAACTGTATATCATCAATAACCCATTCAGTACCTTTACTATTTCGTTTTAATTCATCTTTAAAATTAAATCGAGATGGAAACCATCGCCCTTGGACCTTTTTTACATCACTCATTGTAGAGGTCTTCAATAATTTTCCACTTTTGGCATACAATTCTTCTTTCATAGGAAGAAAGTATTCCTTATCTATCCATGCCTTACGCTTAGGATAGGCCAGACCTTTGATCTTTGCTTGCAATACCATTATCCAATGATCTCTTCCATTTAATTCAACTGAACCATCAAGCTTCGCCTCATACATCTCTTCTAATGGCCTATCCTCCATCATATCATTATAGGACATATCAGAACCCATGACCGATTGACGAAGCATATGTCCTGATATTTGAATAACCCTATCTGTCTGTGGTGAATATGTCCATAGTTTATCATTCAGTTTTAACATTTTAGTTCCAGCTTCTCTTGGGGGCGATAAATATTCAGTAAAGGCTTTGTCTGTGCCAACTACCCAGTTTTTGGATTCTATCGTCCGATTTGATCGTCTTCCATGAACGACCATCTTACTGGTCAATACTCGACTTTTAGCATTTAAATTTTTATCCATTTCCTTTATAATATCTTTTACAGACATTTCATCTGCTTGTGCAAAAAGTAGTGAGAAAGAAATAATTGGAATGATCAGCTTCATTATGTTTCTAGTTCCTTGAATAATTGTGCCATTTCACGCCTGTAAATTGCTAGACCTGCCAGCATGGTCCCAAGTACAGTGGCCAAAACACCGGGTAAAAAGCCAATATAAAAAAGATCGGGTGTAACTTGGGCGTAGAATATATTGGGCATAACTATGGATGAATTAGAAAGAGCCTCTATCCCCTTTGTATAATCTATACCATTCTCTTGCACGTAATAGGTCAGCGCAAGCCCAATTCCAGTACCAACCACCGTTCCTGCGAGCCCTATTATCACCGCTTCAGAGATCATAGAGCGGTACACCTGCCCCTTGGATTCACCCATAGCCAGTCGGAGACCTATTTCTCCATAGCGACACAGGCCGTTCATAAGGCCCATATTCCAAAGCACGATCATGACAATCACTAGAAAAATTCCACCCATAATTGCCATCATTGCGCCACTTATATCTACCATGGTGCCCATCTGATTCCCATCCCGTAGGGCGAGCATAAAGGGGCTGAAAATATCCAAACTGTCACTTTTGATCTTATTATAATCAGTACGCAGTGCAACAGCCGTTTCATCATCGTAATATAATGAGTGGGTAAAACCAAAGATTGCTGAAGCAGCATTATCCATATCTAGGGCAAGGCGGGCGCCCGATAAATCAACAAGCATCATTTGTTTATCTGTTTGGCCTTTTCTTAAGTTGAATGTACCTGACACATTGAAATTATAGGTTGTAAAAGCATTATCCATTGTTGAGCCAATGA
>CAYOJL010000026.1:0-22899 GCA_964404235.1 uncultured bacterium
ATTAGTATTTATATAATGTATAAATATTATATTTCTCGTCAATAATATTTAATAATATTATTTAATAAATTTTAAAATTATGCATTCTATACAATAAAATTTTCTTTATAAATATTTGTTAATTATATAGTATTATTACATTCATAATTATTACAATGATATAATAATTATATTTCATATTTAAATAGTTAAATAGATTATTTATAAAGTTTCTTATATATATATTAATTAATTATAATTGTAATATTAAATATTATTATATATTTAGCTTATCTTTTTCTTCTAGTAAATCTAGATATTCTATTTCTAAGAACTGGATTTCTTCTAACTTTTCATTTAACAATTCATGGTCACTTTTATTTTTCGGATCATTGAGCATTTCTTCTAAATCATTTATTATTTTTTCAATCACAGGAGTTCTTTTATTTATCCAAGACAATCTATTCCTTATCTTTTTTCTTTCAATATGGTAATCATTCTTTTTTTTCTTTTTCCCTTTTATTCTATCATTATTTAATACACCTTTCTCTTCATTCTTTTTCCATTCATAATATTCATAATTACCATCATATGTCTTAACGCCTCCATTTCCAACCTCACACGTTTTATTTGTTACTTCATTCAAAAAATGTCTATCATGTGATATACAAACTATAGAACCCTGAAAATTTGTTAAAGCCCTTTCTACTATGTTTCTACTGGTCATATCCAAATGATTTGTAGGCTCATCAAGTAAAACCAAATGAGAAGGTGAAACCAACATCCTTGCTAATGCCAATCTTGCCTTCTCACCCCCTGATAACACTTTAACAAACTTTTCTATCTCATCACCTGAAAACATAAAGCTTCCTAAATATGTTCTGATCTCAGTTTCACCCCAGCCTCTAGAGACCTTACTTAATGACTCAAATACAGTATCTTCTTGCTCTAATATCTCTAATTGATGTTGGGCGTAATATCCTACCTTTACACCATTACCATATTTTATTTCTCCATCTGTGGTACCTTCTACTCCAGCAAGCATTTTCAATAATGTCGATTTACCTGCACCATTATAACCTACAAGTCCTATCTTTTCACCTCTTTCCACATAAAAATCAAGGTCACTGAAAACATGATTATCACCATAATATTTTTTAACATCACTGCAGGTGGTCACTTTTAAAGGTGACCTGTCTGGCTGCGGTATTACAAGGTTTATAACAGTTCTATCTTCTGTTGGTTCATCAATCAATTCCATTTTACCAAGTTGTTTAACTCTGCTTTGAACTTGAGTAGCTTTAGTGTTCTTATAACGAAAACGTTCAATAAATCTTTCAGTATCCTTTATATGCTTCTGTTGATTTTTATATGCACTTCTCTGTTGCTCTATTCTGATCTTCTTTTCATTTATATACTCTGTATAATTTCCGTGGTATAAAGACACCTTCTTAAGGTCTATATCAATAATATGATTGACCGAACGGTCTAAAAAAGCGCGATCATGACTTATAACCAACATAGCGCCTTTCCATTCTGTTAAAAATTCTTCTAGCCAAATTGTTGCTTCAAGATCTAAATGATTTGTTGGCTCATCTAAAAAAATAATATCTGGCTCTTGCAGCAATATTGAGGCTAGAGCAACTCTCATTCTCCATCCACCTGAAAATGATTCCATGGGTTCTGAGAATTGTTCATCTTTAAAACCTAGACCTCCTAAAATTTTTTTTGCATTTTTTTCCAAGGTCCATCCACCCATGGCGTCATACTTATTCTGAGCATCGCCTAACCTATTTATCAATCCGATATTATCTGGGTCATTCTCTACCGCATTTGATAAACTGATCATCATACTTTCTGTTTCAAGAGCATCAGGGTAAGACGCAAGTACCTCTTCAATTATCGATCGACCAGTCCCTGAGATGATTTCCTGTTCCAGATACCCAATTGTAATATTCTTTTCCTTTTGAATATTCCCAGAATCTTGTTTTTCTTCACCCAACATAAGCCTTAGTAGGGTTGTCTTGCCTGAACCATTCTGGCCAACAAGACCGATTCTCATACTTTTCTTTACATATATATTTACATTTGAAAAAAGGGTTCCATTGGGATAAGATTTTGAGATACTCTCAAGCTGGATCATTATCAAACCTTTTTATACCAGCCAGTCTATATAACATTATTTAAAATGTCCCTATTACAAGCTCACCTCTATTTTCAATAAGCTGTATGGGATGTATCTTATTAATACTGTTTGGATATTTTTCTACTTCTACTTTTATATAGTTATCAGTATGACCTAATAGCTTACCATTCCTAGTACTCTCAAATAATACATCACGTTCGGTAGAAATAAATTGATCATGGAATAGACTACGTTTTTTTTCTGAAAGAGCATGAAGCATTTTGCTTCGTTCTGCTTTTACTTCTTTTGGAATGGTCTCATTTATTTGCATAGCATGTGTATTTTGTCTTGGTGAATATGTGAATACATGTAAATAAGAAATATCAATATCATTTAAAAAATTATATGTTTCCAAAAAGTCCCCATCAGATTCGCCAGGGAATCCTACCATTACATCTACGCCAATACATGTTTCTATGTTTAACGACTTGATAGTGTTTATCCTGTCCTCATAAAGGCCTCTGTCGTATCTCCTACGCATGGCTTTAAGTATTTTATTAGAGCCAGATTGTAGTGGGATATGAAAATGAGGTACAAATTTTTTTGATGTATTACAAAATGTAATGATATCATTATTAAGAAGATTGGGCTCTATGGAGGAAATACGAAACCTTTCAATCCCTTCAATATCATCTAATTCAATCAATAGATCTAAGAATGTTTCACCCGAGCCCGCACCAAAGTCCCCTATATTGACCCCTGTTAATACAATTTCCTTTGCTCCAGACGATGCTATTTCTTGAGCAAATTCTATGGTAGTATTTATAGTGCCACTCCTGCTTTTTCCACGGGCTAATGGTATAGTACAAAATGAGCATGTATAATCACACCCATCCTGTACCTTTAAATATGATCGTGTGCGCTCTCCTATAGAATAGGATGGTTCAAATGAATGTACATGGTCAATATTAGAACCCAATATAATCTTTTCTTCTTGTAGGCTTAATTCATTAAGATGGTTAACCAGATTGAATTTTTCTTCAGCGCCAATAACAATATCCACTCCATCAATGGTTGCTATTTCATCTGGCCTAAGTTGTGCATAGCAACCTATTACAGCAATATTTGCGATGGGATTCAAACGTCTAGCCTGCCTTATTAATCTTCTTGCTTCTTTATCTGCATTCTCAGTGACCGAGCATGTATTGATCACATATATATCTGCAATATCCTGGTAGTCTACTTTTTCAAATCCATTATGGATGAGATCACGAGATATAGTAGAGGTCTCTGAATAATTTAATTTGCACCCTAAGGTATGAAAAGCTATGCGTTTTGTTGGAGTACTCATAATAATAGAGGTAATAAAATTAAGAACTTTAATTTATTAATTAGAGATATCTAAAAATACTTTGAACACCAAATTTTTATATGATCATTTCATAATTATTATTTAACATAATTAATAAGTTCAATTAAAATATTTAATTATATATAGATATTTACTTAATATATTGATGTATTATTCTATATTAATAAATATATTTAATCATAATTCTGGTATAGTTTAAATGAATCTTGATGCTATAGATTGTAAAATACTTGTAGAATTGCAAAAAGACGGTAGAGAATCGGCTAGTAATATTGCAGAAAAGATAAAGGTATCTGTTCCAACCATAACTGAACGTATAAGAAAGCTGCAGGATAGTGGAGTTATAACTGGATTCCAAGCTGTTGTAGATCCAACTTCAATTGGGTTGGATGTGGCTGCTATTATTACAGTTATTTCTGGTTCATCACAATACTATAAAGAGGTAACCTTAGCTGCAGAAGAGACCCCAGAAGTTGTCCAGTGTTTTAGTACAACCGGTAATGGGTCTCATACTTTATTAGTAACCACTAAAAATTCTAATACTCTGGAAGAGCTACTGCGCAAGATACAAAGTTGGCCAGGGGTAACTAGAACAGAAACACAAATAATACTTTCATCTTATAAAAATGGGACCATCTTGCCCATACTAGAATAAATCGAATTAATATACAATTAACCACAAAATCGAAGAAAAACAGGAAAAATAATGAGCAAAATAAGAGTAGAATACATTTGGATGGATGGCCATGAACCAACCCAAAAACTTAGATCAAAGACAAAGGTCCTTGATGGTCCTGTAGAATCATTGAATGATCTACCATTATGGGGGTTTGATGGATCTAGCACAAACCAAGCAGAAGGGAATGATAGTGACTGTATGTTAAAGCCGGTCTATAAAATTCCAGACCCTATTAGAGGAGGAGATGATCTCCTTGTAATGTGCGAGGTCATGAACCCTGATGGTTCTGTTCATGCAACAAACACAAGGGCTCATTTAAGATCAGTAGCAGAGCAACACAAAGATCAGGACGCTTGGTTTGGTATTGAACAAGAGTATACCTTGTTTGAAGGGCGCAATCCACTGGGCTGGCCAGAAGGTGGCTATCCCGCACCACAAGGACCATTTTATTGTGGAGTTGGTGCCGATGAAGTATTTGGGAGGGATATCGTTGAAGAGCATCTAGAGCTTTGTATTGATGCAGGCCTAGAGGTGTCAGGAATAAATGCAGAGGTAATGCCAGGGCAATGGGAGTATCAGGTTGGGCCATTAGGACCATTAGACTCCGCTGATCAAATGTGGTTATCACGATGGCTACTATATAGAGTTTCAGAGGATTTTGGTGTTAGTGCAACCCTTCATCCAAAACCCGTAAAGGGTGATTGGAATGGAGCAGGTGCACATACAAATTTTAGCACAAGGTCAATGAGAGAAGAAGGTGGAATGAAGGTTATTGAAGCTGCATGCGAAAGATTAAGCCAAAAACATGACGATCATATTACTGTATACGGTGCACATAATGAAGAACGTCTTACAGGCTTACATGAGACCTGCAGTATTAAAGAATTCCGATATGGTGTAAGTGATAGAGGCGCTTCCATAAGGATTCCAATGCAGACAGCCAATGATGGCTATGGCTATCTTGAAGATAGGAGGCCATCTGCAAACATGGATCCATATAAGGTTTGTGCAATATTAATAGAAACAACCTGCGGTTAATAGATCAGCTATAAAAAAGAGGCATCAAAAAATGCCTCTTTTTTGCAATATATACAGAACCAAGCAGAACATTTATTCTTTGATAGTCTAAATATATTTCCGTAGAATTTTCTATGAAGTCCAAAAATGATATTCATGACCTGCGAAAAGACATTGATATAATTGATGAAAAAATATTTGACCTACTGGTTAAACGTTTTTCAATCTCAGATGGAATAGGAAAATTAAAATTATTGAAAAGGGTTGATATCGATGACCCTGGCCGTGAAAAGCAGATAATCGACCGCATTGATTCAAAAATGCGTGGAAGAATCACCAGAAGTGAGATCATTGCAATTTTGGGTCCAATTTTTAGTGTTTCGAAGAAAAAACAAAAAAATAAATAATATTAGCCAGAGGTTTATCTAATACTTAATATTGGATATCATGATTTACATGAACATAGACAATTATTACAATAGCTATTTTTATTACATCAATGGGGGGTGTACGTAGTCTCTGGAATAATACTATATTCTAACAACTACTAGACCCCGACGAAAGAGCGGGGTTTTTTTTTGCCAAAAAGGAAAAAATGAGATCAATTGGAATACAAGGCGGACGAGGAAGCTTTTCTGAAGAAGCCGCACACTACTTTATGAAGAACCATGGTATAGATGATAGCCAAATTATCTATCAAATATCATCAGAAGCTGTTCTTATGGATGTTGAATCTGGAAAAACTACTTATGGAATATTCGCAATGGAAAATGCACAGGGTGGAGTTGTGATAGAAAGCGTAGATGCTTTAGCTAAACATCGTTGCATGATTATTGAAATGTTTCACATACCTGTAAATCAAAATTTACTTGGACTTAGTGGCACCCATATAGGCGATCTAACAGAAATACATTCTCATCAACAAGCACTTAGACAGTGTAAAGATTATTTGAGTGAACACTTTTGGACAAGACCATTAATAGAAGAAGACGATACTGCCGAAGCTGCTAGAAGACTTTCTGAAGGCAAACTACCAAAAACTGCAGGAGTCATAGCAAATAAAAACTGTGCTAGCCTCTATGGGCTCGAGGTCCTCCAAGAAAGTATTCATGATCTAAAACATAACTTAACATTATTTCTAGGTGTTAAAAAGCTGGAGGATCAATGAATAGCGTAGGCATAGTAGGATTTGGCCGATTCGGAAAGATTTTAGCGAATATTTTGCAAAAAGGATTTGCTATTAAGGCATATGACCCAAAACCTACTGGACCATTCCCCGGTGTACAATTCTCAGATCTAGATACAGTTTTAATGGAGAAGGTTATTTTCATCGCCGTACCTATTAGATATTTCGAAACAGCAATTATTGATATCTCTCAAAGAATAAACCAAGGAACCACATTGATCGATGTATGCTCAGTAAAAAAATACCCTGTTGATGTAATGATGAAAGTATTGCCTAAGCACGTTGGTATCATTGCTACGCATCCTATGTTTGGCCCTGATTCATATATTTCAAACAGTAACTTAAAAATGATGATCAATAATACAAGAGATAGTCATAATGAATATAGTTTTTGGAAAAGATTTTTCTCGGATCAGGGAATACAAATAATTGAGATGACACCTGACCAGCATGACAAGCTAGCGGCTAAAACTCAAGGGGTCACCCATTTCTTAGGTCGAATGTTAAAAGAGTTTGGTATTAAAAAGACCACTATAGATACACAGGGATTTCGTGATCTTCTCGATCTTGTCGAACAAACCTGTAACGATACATGGGAGTTATACACAGATCTACAATTGTATAATCCATATACAGAAGAAATGGTGGAAAAATTAAAAGTCTCAACTGAAAAACTTGACAATCAACTAAATGAGCTTAGAAATGTGGCAGACAAATAGCTGGCGTAAATATAAAGCGAAACACATCCCTGATTATCCAGATAAAGATAATTTAAAAACTGTGGAAAACACCCTTAAGGGATTCCCTCCACTAGTATTTGCAGGTGAGGTTCGTTCACTCCGGAAAGCACTATCTGAAGTTGCCGAAGGTAATGGATTCCTTCTACAAGGTGGAGATTGCGCTGAAAGTTTTTCGGAATTCAGTGCTGATAATATTAGAGATACTTTTAGAGTAATACTGCAAATGGCCGTTATCTTAACCTCTGGTCTTAATGCCCCTGTAACAAAAGTTGGTAGAATGGCCGGGCAATTCGCAAAACCTCGATCAAAATCAACAGAAACAATTAATGGTAAAGCACTACCCAGCTATGCCGGCGATATAATAAATGACATCCAGTTTAATGATGAAAAGCGGATACCCGATCCACAACGTCTTTTAAAAGCATATTCCCAGGCAGCATCTACATTAAATCTATTGAGGGCATTTGCTGATGGTGGGTATGCTGACCTTCGTCATGTGAATTCTTGGAATATGGGTTTTGTAAAAAGTGGTCCCCAAGGTGAAAGATATAGACATTTAGCAAATCAGATACAAGACAGTCTAAACTTCATGCAAGCATTAGGAGTGACATCAAATAATACACCTCAGCTAAGGAAAGTTTCATTCTATACAAGTCATGAAGCATTGCTACTACCCTATGAGGAAGCTCTCACGCGGATTGATTCTACCAGTGGTGATATTTATGATACCTCAGCACATTTTGTATGGATTGGTGATCGAACACGATTCAAAGACAGTGCACATGTAGAATTTTGTCGAGGAATAAATAATCCAATCGGAATAAAATGTGGACCTTCATTAGTTATGGATGATCTGATTGAACTCTTGGATATACTGAACCCGAATGACAATGCTGGTCGCATAACTCTCATTACTCGATTTGGTCATGATAAAATAGAGTCCTATTTACCTAGCTTGATACGAAGGGTTAGCGATGAAGGACGTACTGTCGTTTGGTCTTGTGACCCAATGCATGGGAATACTATAAAAAGTGACATTGGTATCAAAACAAGAAAATTTGATAATATATTATCTGAGGTAAAACAAAACATAAGAATACATAAAGCTGAAGGGTCTCATCCTGGAGGAATTCATTTAGAAATGACAGGGCAAAATGTTACTGAGTGCACTGGAGGTCTAGATGAGATATCTGAATCTGATCTTTCTGACCGATACAGAACTCATTGTGACCCAAGGTTAAATGCGAATCAAGCTATTGAATTAGCCTTCCTAATTGCAGATGAACTAAAACAAAATGGTAATTAGAGGAGAAATTGAATTCCCTGGGGATAAATCAATCTCCCATCGCGCTCTTATGCTAGCTGCATTAGCACCCGGGCAATCACAAATACATAACTTATCAACCGGTGATGACATTAAATCAACTATGAATTGTCTTGAAGCGTGTGGAATAAATATAAAAAACAGTAATGATAACCTGGTTTTAATGGGAAACACATTCTCTGATCCAATAGGCCCATTATATTGTGGTAATTCAGGCACAACAGCACGGTTAATGTTCGGGTTATTAGCAGGGAAAGGAATTCAAGCGACATTTACTGGGGATCAATCTCTATCTTCTCGTCCTATGGATCGGATAATGATACCTCTATCACAAATGGGATTAAAATACAAAAGTACGGATGGAAAACTTCCAGTCACTATAGATCATAGCGACTTAAATGGAATAGAGTATGACTCAACCATTTCCAGTGCGCAATTAAAATCAGCAATAATTCTAGCTGGACTGGGAGCCATTGGAAAAACTATTATAAGAGAACCATTGCAATCTAGAGACCATACTGAAATAATGTTATCGGCAATGGGTGCGAGAATTCAAACTGATGGTTTTTCTACTTCAGTTAATCCCCTATCTTCTAAATTACGATCAATTAACCTTTCTATACCTGGCGATCCATCTACTGCTTCTTTTTTTGTTGCTGCAGCCTCATTAATACCTGATTCAAATATTCTTATTAAAAATATTTTATTAAACCCAACTAGAAATAGATTTTTTTCAATAATAAAAGAAATGGGTGTTGGTATAGAATACATCGACACATTTGAACAAGCAGGTGAAACGATTGGGAACCTAGCTGTATCTCACCATGAACTATGCTCTATTATTATTAATGAACAGGACGTGCCTGGAATAATTGATGAATTGCCTATTTTAGCCATCTTGGCAACCCAAGCAAAAGGGACTACCATAGTAAATGGAGCAAGTGAACTCAGAGTAAAAGAATGTGATCGTATCAAGGCGATCTGTAAGAACCTTAAAAAAATGGGTGGTGATATTGTTGAACTAGAAGATGGCTTTATAATTAATGGACCAACAAAATTACATGGAACAAAAATTGAAACATTCTATGACCATAGAATTGCAATGGCATTTACAGTTGCTGGGCTTATTACAGAAGAGGGAATAATATTAGATCATCCAGAATGTGCATCTACTTCATTTCCTGAATTCTATAATTCGCTAGAAGGAGTATGCCAATGAAACAATTTGCAGTTATTGGCGACCCGATCGATCATAGCCTAAGTCCTATACTTCATCAACATATCTTCGAACAGATGAGTATAAATGCCACTTATGATCGATTGCTTATACCACCTGACAAACTTTCGTCATTTGTTAATGGATGTGAGCTGGATGGGTATAACATTACAATCCCAAACAAACAGATCATTATTCCATTCTTATCTGATCTATGCGAAGCAGCAAAGATCATTGGTGCTGTCAATTGTGTAAAAGGGTCAAAAGGCTTTAATACAGATTGGCTAGGGTTCATTAATTCTGTAAAAAGAAACAATATTAGCCTCACTAATAAAAAATGTCTTATTGTTGGTGCCGGTGGGGTTGCACGTGCAGTGGCATTTGGACTGATAAAAGCAAAAGCAAGATACATTGATATAAAAAATCGTACACAAGATAATGCTGATGCATTACTTAAATGGATAAATCGTAATTACCCTAATAGAATAATTAAACATGGGAAGCCTGATATTATAATTAACTGTACGCCCTTAGGTATGTGGCCAAATATTGAATCTATGCCTGATACTGAATATCATCCTGGGCAGATCTTAATTGACACAGTCTACAATCCTATAGAAACAAAATGGCTCAATCTGGGAAAGATTAAAGTAGAAAAAGTAGTATCCGGATTAGAAATGTTTATCTACCAAGGTCTAGCTTCAGCAGATATCTGGTTTGAAAGGGATATATCAAAAAACATGGATGTAAAACCAATGATAAAGGAATTAAATACAAAGCTATGTTATCAAAATTAAAATTTCTTACAGCTGGCGAATCTCATGGAAAAGGTCTATTAGGCATTTTAGATGGTATTCCAGCAGGATTAGAGATATCTGAAGATTATATTGATATCCAACTCTCCAGAAGGCAAATGGGCCATGGTAGAGGAGGACGTATGAAAATTGAAAAAGACCATGGGGAAATATATAGTGGTGTCCGCCATGGCAAAACACTAGGGTCTCCTCTTGGCATATTAGTTAAAAATAAAGACTGGAAAAATTGGACAAATAAAATGTCAATAACTCCTATCAAGGAAGAAACAAAAAGAGTAACTCTTCCTAGACCAGGGCATGCTGATCTTGCTGGAATACAGAAATATGATGCAGATGATATACGAAACATATTGGAACGATCAAGCGCAAGAGAGACAACTATGCGTGTTGCTCTTGGCTCAGTATGCCGAAGACTGATTGAAAAATTTGGGATAGAAGTTGGCAGCAGAGTAATACAGATACATAATGCAATAGATAAAGACCCAATACCTGATCATATGACACCCAATCAGTTAAGTAATGCTGCAGACAAGTCTCCAGTACGTTGTTTGAACAACAATACAGAATCATTAATGATGGAAACTATAGATAATGCAAAAAAGAATGGGGATTCTGTTGGTGGAATATTTGAAGTAATTGCAACTGGAGTACCCTATGGACTGGGTTCACCAATGCAATGGGACAGTAAACTACAAGCCAGAATATCTGCAATGATGATGAGCGTGAATGCATTTTCAGGTATTGAAATAGGTTCAGGATTTAATAAAGCTGAAAAATTAGGAAGTGAGGTACATGATGAGATTGGATGGGATGGAAAAAAATACATCAGATATTCAAACAATGCCGGAGGAATCGAAGGGGGAATGAGTAACGCTCAGCCAATTGTGATTCGTATGGCAATGAAACCAATAGCAACGCTTATCAAACCACTGCGATCAATTGATATTGAGAGCAAAGCAAAAAAGGTGGCTCATAAGGAACGTACTGATAGTTGTGCGGTCCCTGCAGCTTCTATTATAGCAGAGAGCATGCTTTGTTTTGTGTTGGCTGATGGATTATTGGAAAAATTTGGCGGTGATTCAATAGAACAGTTAAAAGCTCACATTAAGGCAACAGCAAAGTATTAATGAATATTTACTTAATTGGAATGATGGGGTCTGGAAAATCTACTATAGGGCATATGGTTGGTGACAAAATGCAACTGTCATTTATAGACCTTGATCAAGAAATAGAGAACTTGACAGGGAAAACAATTAATGAGATATTTAAAAAAGATGGAGAGGAATTTTTTCGCAAGGTTGAATCTGAATGTCTAAGACTTCATTCTAACGCGGTCCTGGCGTGTGGAGGAGGAATTGTATTAAAAACTAAGAACAGGTCCTATATAAAAAAACATGGAAAAGTAATATTGTTAAAAGCCTCAGTTTCTGAATTAGCTAAAAGATTAGCTAGTTCTAATAAACGACCATTATTTAATAAACAAAACCCTAAAAAAGGATTGGAGAAATTATGGTCCGATCGTAAAAGTAAATATATAAATATGGCAGATATTACCATAGCTACAGATAATAGATCTCCACAAGATATATCAGAGGAAATAGTAGAAAAGTTGGAAGGATGAAGATAATTAACGTAGAGCTTGGGGAATACTCATACCCTATTCATTTAGAAAAAGGATTACTAAAAAAGATACCTGACATCTTAAATGATGTGAATTATGGCCAAAAATGGGTGATTATTTCACAACATAGTTTAATGGAATCCTTCGGGTATGAATTACTATCTAATATGAAAAACAATAATTATAATATTGATTATATTACCCTACCAAATGGTGAAGCCGCAAAAAGCATGAATGAATTCAACCGTGTAATTAGTGCAATGATCGATATGCATTGCGATAGAACAACCAATATAATTGCCTTAGGTGGTGGTGTTGTCGGAGATCTTTCTGGATTTGTTTCAGCATCATTTATGAGGGGAATAAAATACTATCAAATACCTTCAACTCTTTTATCAATGGTCGATTCATCTATCGGTGGAAAAACTGGAATTAATATAGCGGAAGGGAAAAATTTAATTGGGGCCATTTATCAGCCAAGGGCCGTATTTATTGATCCTGATCTATTACATTCTTTGCCAAACACAGAGCTGATATCTGGTCTGGGAGAGGTGATAAAATATGGTGCAATATATGATAATAATTTCTTGACCGAGATCTCTGGTTGGCTTGATACACTTAATTCCTTTCCATATGAAAAGGCGATTAAACGATCTTGCCAGATCAAGGCTAATATCGTTTCCAAAGATGAAAAAGAGCAGGGAATAAGAAAAATATTAAACTTTGGGCATACTATAGGGCATGCAATCGAAGCTGTTATGGGATATGGAAAAATCAGACATGGTGAGGCTATAGCAAAAGGAATGAAATGTGCAGGATGGATATCAAACAAACTTGGATTATTGTCAAAAGTAGAGAAAGCTTATCTACAGGAGACCATTGAAAAACTACCCCTACCAACAATAGGACATATTCAAAATCATGATCTTCTCTCCTATATTAGAAGAGATAAAAAAACAGAAAATAGAGTCTTAAATTTTGTAGTATTGGAGAATCTTGGAAAAGCAACCACTACGACTAAAGTTTCTGAAGATCTTATTGAAAAATCACTCAAGGTATTAAAATGAGATATCTTATTATTAATGGACCAAACTTGAATTTATTGGGAACCAGAGAACCAGATATATATGGCAATGAGAATCTATGGGATATTGAAACATGGTTGAATAATAATTTAGATAGTAATGCACATTCTATTGAATGGCTCCAATCTAATCATGAAGGAGAGATCATTGATTACCTTCATGATGCTATTGGTAAAGTTGATGGCATTGTTATTAACCCAGGCGCTTTGACCCACTATTCCTATTCAATTAGAGATGCAATTTCATCGATCAATATCCCAACAGTAGAGGTACACTTAAGTGATATAAATAAAAGAGAAGGATTTAGAAAAATATCTGTTATAAAAGATGTCTGTATTGCTCAAGTATCTGGATTAGGTAAGAATGGTTACCTAGAGGCAGTTAAAACCTTAGATAAAAAAAACAAACACATATAATAATCTTCTTTTCAATTTATTAGATCATATTATAATATCCTGAGTAGTATTTAGAAAAATAACAATAGGAATATATTTAAATGAAAAACATATCATTCATCGATCAAGTTGATAAACAAATCAAAAAAAATCACCTACTAAATCATTCTTTTTACCAAGCTTGGAATTCTGGAGACTTATCTAAAGACACTATTAAAGAGTATGCAGCTCAGTATTTTCAACATGTATCTTCTTTTCCAAGATATTTATCTGCTATTCATTCAAATTGTGATGATATTAGTACTAGACAAATTCTTTTAGAAAATTTAGTTGATGAAGAAAAGGGCTCTGAAAATCATCCTGAACTTTGGATGCGCTTTGCTGAAGGTATGGGTAATAGCAGAGATAAAGTAAATAATACAGATGCTATGAGTGAGACTCAAGATCTTGTTGAGACCTTTAAAAAACTATCCAGATCAGAACAATATCATATAGGACTTGCGGCTCTATATTGTTATGAGTCTATGCAGCCAGAAATATCAGAAACAAAAAAAGAAGGTCTTCAGAAATTTTACGGTATAAAAGATGAGAATACATTAAAATTCTTTACAGTCCATATGCATGCAGATAAATGGCATAGAGAGGTTGTAAGAAAACTTCTTAGCGATTTAGCTAATACAAAAGAAAAACAAAAAGAAATATTGAAAGCGGTAGAGAGCGCTCTTAGTGTACTAAATAACTTTCTATCAGGTATTGAACGAGCGTATTGTTAATTAATTATAAACTAAAAAGTACTATACTTAAAAAGGGCAGTAAAACTGCCCTTTTTTATTATTATTTTTCGTCTCTGCGATCCTTACCACTTCTGCGATTGGATTTTCGTTGGTATCCTTGTCTTTGATCAATTGTTACTCGCTTTTCACTTTCACTAGAGACATTTTCTTTTCTACGGTGCCCATGTCTTCTATGTTCGTCTCTTCTATCACTGTTCCGTCTTGAGGCACCTTTTTCTCTATGCTCTGTCATAATATTTTATTTTAGTAAACTATACGATAACCCTAGTTATAGTTACTAGGGTTATCATATAGTATTATTTTATTTAATTAGAATGTAGGATCGACGAAAAGAGTGGAATCTGTTTTAACTAAATTCACCTTATCTGTCATATCCAATCCACTTACAGCCTGCTCAACCATAGCCATTTCATTTTCATGAATGAAATCATCAGCTCGAGCAATATATGCAAGGTTTTTTACAACCTTAAACCGATCTTCATCAGTCGTGAATAATCCTTTAAGAGCTTCTAGGCATGTGCCATAATGTGCCATCCGCGCATCTACATCACCAAGCTCTATGAATTTGTTAATTACTTCAGCTTCCATTGCGTTGTATTCCTCATCGGATACATCCGGCAACATCACCTTGACATTGCCACGCATGGCCTCTTTTTCTGATTCATCCACCTCTCCATCTGCTAGAAATGATACACAGACGAAAGCATAGACTAAATCGTGATGCTGACTCCAGTTTGCCATAATATCCCCTTATATTCTTAGTTTTGGGTAACCTTAATTGTCTTATCTTAGTCCGTAGTGCTTAAACACACCTTCTATAACGGCTAGAAAACCTGAAAAATTATAATGAGTAATGCCCAAGAGCAAGATTTCTAGAAAATAAGATGATCTTTTTTTTTATAAGGAATATTGTTTCAATACCTTCTCTATTGTAGTTTTTATTTTCTATTATAAGCAAAGAATTAACATCGGTGAAGATAATATTTGTAAAAACTACTTATCATGCGCAATGTTCACATTTTAGAGAACATAGGTAATCCCTTATATGGAAAAGTTTTATTCATTATTGGTCAAATTAAATAGCCTACAGTTCAAATATCGAACTATACTTTCTTTTGTACTAGTATTGGTTGTTATTTGCCTATCGGATATTCTTTTTAATATATATTTCCCATCAATTGTTAATATCCTAGATGTTCAGTTCAACATAACAATGACGGACCATCAGAATGTGCCACTAGATTGGGCTCCAGAAATATGGGGTGGCGTCTTGGCAATGGTACTTGGGACTCTTATTATTGTAATTGCAATTGCAGCAGAATCATCACCCAAGCTGATGGATCTTTTTGTAAAGGATTGGCTTAGCCTTAATTATGTTTGGTTTCTGATTATCGCATCGCTTCATGCTATATTGATCATGTTTTATATAGAGCCATTGAATCGGTATTCAAGCGTGGTCCTTAATTCTTACGTTTATCTATTATTGGCTTCTATTTTTACCTTACCTTATATCTTTTACATACTCCTTTATTCCAAAACAAGTAACGTGGTCTCCACTATCTCCAGAATAATCCAAGAATACATCTTTAATATGGAAAAGCCTATAATCAATATGGCTATGAATGATAGCTCTGATGTGATTGCAGAATATCAAAAAGAAATCATGGGTTCACTTGATCAGTTAGATGACCTGTTATCCTTTACAGAATTCAAAGAAACACAAACTGATATAATAAGAGAGATCAGTACGGTCATTCAGCTATACATCAGAGAAAAAGCAAAGTTTAATGATAAATTTTTTATGCTGACTCCTACCATACGTGATAATGCAACTTTTCGAACATATACAGATATGCAGTACCAAGAGATGGCTGAATCAAAAACATTCTACGAAGTTAAAACATTTAGACTATTAGGAAGTGCTTATATAAAAATGATAACAAATGATAGGTTCGATATTGCCTCACTCATCCCTGCAGAGATGGTAGATATTGGGAAAACCTGTCTAAATGCAAAAGATGATACCATTCTTGGACATGTTAACATACGTTTCAACACTCTTTTCCGAATGGCCATAAAACATGCATATAAGAATAATGAACCAAGAAACCTTTATAATCTTTCTTTTCATTATTCAAATATGATTCAGGAATATATAAAAGCAGACCGTGTTGATATGGCAAAATATTGCTATGACAAATTCAAATTCTATGCCAATGACATTTATAAGAATGCTGAAATGAATCCTGGTCTATATTTTGTCGTAGACACATTGACCTTTGAACTAAGAAAGTGCCAAGTCCTCATCCATGAAAAAGGTTGGAGCGATGATGATCAAATGGACCTCTTAAAATTGATACTACAGTTAGATAAACCACCAGGCTACTCTAAAGATGAAGTAGATAAAGGAATCCTTGGCGGTAATAATGGAACAAGAAGAATTCAAATTGGATTAGCCCTATTCTATTTATCAGTTGGGAAAAAGGAATATGCAACAGCTATAGCAGAAGATTATTTAGATGATCTTGCATACTTTGATGAAAAAACATTTAAATCAAATGCAAATACGCAATGTTTTCTCTTATCTATTTTTGGACCACAGTTCTGGGAGGATACCGATAGAGGGACTCTTAATATTTATTTTGCACCTGAAAAAGATCAGTTAGAACCGTTTAAAGAACTACTATTTGGTTTAATGGATAAAAGACTCGAAGCACTTGAGAGAGATGTGAAATTCCTTTCTCTTGAAGTTGATAAACTTATGCAAAAACGTAAGCGCCAAGATGGATATTTGAATGATGCCGATAAAGAAAGGATGGAAGAACTACAAAGAAAGATATCTGCTCGAGAGAAAACTGAAGAAGAAAAACCAATAGACTGGACAGTAGACCACGATATCCTTTACTCCTTACTATGCATATCATTCTTTGCTGATCAAGAAATAGATGAGTCTGAAAAGAACGCTATCTTTGAAAGTTATAAGATTTTTGTTCCTGATATAAATAATGAGAATTTTAATAGAGACTTTGGGATGACAACAGAAAAATTCATTGAACTTAAAACTGAAGAATTACGCCAAGGACAATTTGATGATTCCCTTGAAAAAATAAAGGCAAAAGAAGAATTTGATGATAAGAGTTTGAATACTCTAATTAATTGCTACATTGATATAGCAAATGCAGATGACTTCATACATGAGAATGAGGTAATCCTTATACAGCATGCAATAAAAATCTGGGGATTGGATATTATAGTTGAAAAACCTAAATCAGGCGATAGGCTTAAGATAAAAGAATAATCTATATTATCTTGTTAGAGCAAAAAAGAAAGCCTGAGTCAAGTTAGAGATATCACCACTGGCAGTGGCTAGATTATTAACTGCAGACTTTGCAACCTCAAAATATACCGAGCCTCCAATCTCTGGATTATCCTTTACAATATTTGTGAAATCTTCTAGACCCAGAACACCATACTTTAATGGGGTTGTAGCATTGACATGAGCTGTTCGTATAGCATTATCAAGAACTAAAGAAAATTCACCAATCCCAAAAGCAGGTGCTTCTACTACAAATACAGTAGGCTCTGTTTCTGGAGCTGCAGATGGAGGAGGATCGGTAGTCTCTAATCTAATAATTGGTTTCCTCGATGTTGCAAATCCACTAGCTGTCTTGACCATCATATCCTTTGAGACCTCTACTTGACCTTGAAAGACCAAGACCATTGTATCGCCAGTATCTCCTTCTGTTAAAAGCTGCTCTTTTGGTTCACATTCCTGTATCTGAACCACCTTTGCTATTTTAGCACACATATCAATATGTACTTTGCTAAAATGATTGATCTTTTGTATCTGTTCTGCTGTTGGATTCATATTATTACCTCAAAACCAGAGCACTATGTTTTTCATCTATCCTATAATCATCAGCAGGATTGATCTCAACAATAACATGCTCATCACTTGTCAGATTGATTCCTGCACCATCTAGCTGCTCCTTGATCATATTTCTAATTAATGGGCTCCCGCTCTCACCCATCTGCTCATCTAGACTGAATCCCGCCTTTCGTATGGCATAGCCTACCAATAACCAACCATATTTAAATTTAAAAAATGCAGAAATTTTATTGTGTGTCTGGCCATTTAATGTCTTTGGTATTTTAACTTCTTGGAGCCCTTTATCATCCTCTTCTTGTAGAATTAAATCATCGAAAAACTGAGGAACACCTGGATCTGTAACATGTTTGGCTAATAAATGAGGCACATGTTCATCAGGAATAACAATCTCATTAGCATTTGCTCTTTGAAGATGAGATACATTTTCTACATCTAGAACATGAGCAATAACATTACATGCTTCTGAAATAGATTTTGCAGTAAGGCAAGTCAAAACTGTTTTATCTTCATCCGGTTCTTCGTGAGGCAATAACCCTGAATTATCTGGTAATATCATAAATGCTCCAGCTTTATCTAAAAACGCCTTTCTTAATACCGATTCATTTGTAAAGTTTTCTGGGATATGTGTGATATCAAGACGTTCATACCCGGCAATAGCCCGTTGAATGATATCTTTATCTGTCTCATTTACCAAAATCACAACCGAGGCAGAATCTTTATTAGAATCAATGAGGTTTAAAATTGATGGAACTGTTTTATTCCATCCTGCAATGACCAAATGGCCGTCAAATTTATTTTCATCCAAGGTATCATCTCCTGTTAATCTTTGCGCAACCAAAACAGATGCTACGGCCCCGCCTAATAATGTGACGACGCCAAAGTTTAATAACATGATTATTATTGTTAAAAATTTTCCTAAATGCGTTATCGGACTTACATCACCGTATCCAACTGTAGTAAATGTCACTATTGACCACCAAAACGTATGAAAAAAAGTATCTAGCCAATTTGGTTCAGTATCCCCAAAAGTGAAACTTCCGTCAACATCTGCAGCCACATCACTATAGAACATATCATATTCAAGAACCGTTAGTGCAGACGTTGATAAAAGGATAAGAACCAATGCCCAAGAGGCATATCGCACTAATTCATTTTCGGTATAGAATGCATTGATTTTATCAATCAGTTCAGATAATGGATTAGAAGTCTTTTCTCCTTCGGTAACAATTTCTTCTTCAAGAGATATTGCTTCGATAGCTTCAATTTCTGGTATTTGATTTAACTTATCATAAAGGTCTTTATTCGCATCAAGTACCTTATCCAACTCTTTTGCGGACACCTCTTTATCTTGAACTTGGTCTAATGGAGTATCAGTATTCATAAATATTATTTTTCTAATGTTCTAAATTGAACAGATGATTATAAAAATACTATAGAATTATTTTTGATAAAGCAAATAGGAAGTTTACATATGATAATTTTGAATAGAATCAACTTGAATTGGTTTTGAAGCCAATCGAATTGCTCTTACTGCTGCATTTGCACCCGATAAAGTGGTGATTGCTAGGATTCCGTGCTGGATACATGCTCTACCTATTGCCTCTTCATCATATCTTGACCGAGCTCCCATAGGCGTATTAATAACCAAGCTTATTTCGTTATTTTTTATACTATCTACTATATCAGGACGACCTTCACCAACCTTAAATACAGAAATAGCTTTCAAACCATTGCGCTCTAATTCCTTAGCAGTACCTGCGGTGGCTATCAAGCTGAATCCCATTTCAACCATATCTCTGGCTATGGGAATCACATCTAACTTATCAGCATTATTTACAGAAATAAATACAGTCCCTTTATTTGGAATAATATTACCTGCACTTATTGATGCTTTTCTAAAAGACTCTCCCAATGTTTTAGAAATACCCATCACTTCCCCAGTCGATTTCATCTCAGGACTAAGAAAAATAGATTCCTCTGGGAATTTGTTAAAAGGTAAGACCGCTTCTTTAACTGCGACATATGCGCTACTATCCCAGTCTTTTAATTCAAATTGATCAAGGGTTGCGCCTACTGCAAGTTGGGCAGCAATTCGGGCCAAAGGAGTGTTAGTGGCTTTACTTACAAATGGAGTGGTACGACTTGCTCTTGGGTTAACCTCTAGTATATAAACCTGTCCATCTTTATAGGCAAATTGCAAATTAATCAAGCCCTTCACTTTTAATCGAAGTGATAATTCTTTTGTAATTCGGATAATCTCTTCTAATGCTTCTGCTGTAATCCTATATGGTGGTAGAACACATGCAGAATCACCTGAGTGAATTCCAGCTTCTTCAATATGTTGCATTACAGCTCCAATATGTACCATTTCACCATCACACAACGCATCTACATCAAACTCAAATGCATCTTCAAGAAATTGATCAATAAGAATTGGATGACCTTCTGTAACATCTGCCGAACGAGCTATATAATCGATAAGTTGTTTCTTTGAATAGACAATTTCCATAGCACGACCACCTAGCACATAGCTTGGACGTGCTAAAACTGGGTAACCAATTTTTTCGGCAACTATGATAACTTCATCTAATGTTCTTCCAGTGCCATATTCAGGGCAGGTGATATTTAATTTTTCAAGAATAGAGCCGAATTTTTCTCGATCTTCCGCAAGATCAATATCTTCAGGTGAGGTCCCTAAAATAGGCGCACCTGCATCTTGAAGCGCATTTGCGATCTTCAATGGAGTTTGACCCCCAAATTGAACTAGAACACCATCAGGTCTCTCAAAATCAATAATATTCAATACATCTTCAAATGTCACTGGTTCAAAATAAAGCCTATCCACTAAATCAAAATCAGTGCTAACTGTCTCAGGGTTACAATTAACCATTATAGTTTTATAACCTTGATCTTTAAGACCAAAAACAGCTTGGACACAACAATAATCAAATTCAATGCCTTGACCTATGCGGTTTGGGCCCCCACCTAAAATAATAACCTTCTTCCCTTTAAGAGGCTCTATCTCATTATCATAATCATATGTTGAATAACAATATGGTGTTTCTGCAATGAATTCAGCTGCACATGTGTCAACTACCTTAAAAGAAGGCTGAATGGATTCCTTGTTTCGGGCAACTCTAATTTCTAATTCTGATCTATTATACAAACGACCTATTTGAGAATCTGAGAATCCATTCTGTTTCAAAATTAATAATTCATCTTTATCACTGAATTCAGTGAGTTGTTTTATTTGATATAAGAACCATGGGTCAATCCTAGTTAAACGGTAAACATCATCTACAGATCGACCTTCTATAAATGCTTGTCTTATTTTAAGGAGTCGAAAACTTGTGGCATATCTAAGTGTTGACATATCTAAAGATCTAGAACGTACTAAATGAGGATCATTGCCGGTGCTTGGTTTTGCTTCCAAACCATCTAGACCAACTTCTAGTGACCTATAAGCTTTTTGCAATGATTCCTTGAATGTTCTACCAATAGACATTACTTCACCAACACTTTGCATCTGTACACCTAAGTGTCCAGATGCCGTGGGGAATTTTTCAAAATCAAATCTGGGAACTTTAGTTACTATGTAATCTATTGTGGGTTCAAAAGCCGCCATTGTTTTGCCAGTAATATCATTTGGCAATTCATCCAATGTATAACCAACAGCAAGTTTTGCTGCCACTTTAGCAATAGGGAATCCAGTGGCTTTTGAGGCCAAGGCCGATGAACGACTAACCCTCGGATTCATTTCTATGATAATACATCTCCCGTTATCAGGGTTAACTGCAAACTGAACATTCGACCCACCTGTTTCTACCCCAATTGTCCTCAGACATAATAATGACCAATTTCTCATAACCTGTAACTCTTTATCTGACAAGGTCATTGCAGGTGCAACGGTCACGGAATCACCTGTATGCACTCCCATAGGGTCAATATTTTCAATAGAACAAATTATAATTGCATTATCAGCTTTATCTCTAATCACCTCTAGTTCAAATTCTTTCCAGCCGAGCAATGATTCTTCAATCAATACCTCTGTGATTGGACTTGCCTGTAGACCCCTTTCAACTAAATCCTGAAATTCTTCATAATTATATGCTACAGACCCTCCAGTTCCTCCTAAAGTAAATGATGGTCTGATAATAATTGGGAATTGAATTTCGTCAAGAAGGTTCTTTGCTTGTTCCCAGGAATGAACAAACCCTCCTTGTGCTGTATTAATCCCAACTTCATCCATTGCTTCCTTGAATTTTTCTCTATCTTCGGCCTTTTCAATGGCATCTACTTGTGCACCGATTAGTTCTACATCATAAGAGTCAAGAATGCCCTTTTTATATAGCTCAATAGCTAAGTTCAGTGCTGTTTGTCCTCCTACAGTTGGAAGAATCGCATTTGGCTTTTCTTTAATAATGATAGCTTCTATACAATCTACTGTTAAAGGTTCAATGTATGTTGCATCAGCTAGATCGGGGTCGGTCATAATAGTTGCAGGATTTGAATTGACCAGAACCACTCTAAAACCTTCTTCCTTTAATGCCCTGGTTGCCTGTGTTCCTGAATAATCAAATTCGCAAGCTTGACCAATAACAATTGGACCCGCACCGATAATTAGGATTGTTTCTATATCAGTTCTTTTTGGCATCCTTCATC
>CAYOJL010000027.1:0-22117 GCA_964404235.1 uncultured bacterium
GGTCTTATGGGTCATGGCATCACACATACCGTTGCAATCTCTGGTCTAGAGGTAGCGATGATCGACACATCAATGGATAAGTTGAAATATGCTTTAGTTAGGATAAGAATTGGTGACGTACTTACCTGCAATGGTACGATAACTCATATCAACCAAACTGAAAGGGGTAAGTTATTAAAAGTAGAATTAAAGGTATCAGATCAGGATAATGATAAAAAATTAATTGGCCATTCTACTATAGTGGTATCTTGATGGTGGAAAAATCAAAGAATATAAATAATCGTTTGACCCAACATGCAGGCGTTGAATATCCAATAATATGTGGAGCAATGTTCCCTTGTTCTAATCCAGAACTTGTCGCTGCTGCTTCAAAAGGTGGAGGTATGGCGATCCTACAACCTGTTAGCCTGACATTCGTACATGGATATGACCTTAGGGATGGAATAAAATATATTCAATCTATGACCAATAAACCGATCGGGTTTAACGCACTTATTGAAAAAGGCAGTAAAAAGTATATTGATAAGATGTCAAATTGGATCGATATAGCAATAGAAGAAGGAATACGCTTTTTTGTGACATCACTTGGTAAACCTGATTGGGTGTGTGATAGAGTACACCAAGTTGGAGGATTTGTATATCATGATGTTACCAACCGCTACTTTGCGCAAAAAGGTCAGGACTGTGGAGTTGATGGACTCATTTGTGTTAATGACCGAGCAGGAGGACATCTTGGGCCAAATTCAATAGAAAATATGTTTGATGAATTACATGATCTTGGACTTCCTTTGATATGTGCTGGCGGAATTGGAAATAAAGATCAGCTAGCATCTGTAATGGATATCGGGTATGACGGTGTACAGATGGGGACACGGTTCATTGCGACATTGGAATGTAATACACCAGAAGACTATAAAGAGGCGATAGTAAAAGCATCGGAAAAAGATATAGTTTCAACTACTCGAATGACTGGGAAACCTATTTCAATAATACGATCTAAAGATCATAAGGATGAAAATTCTTGGCTTATTCAAAAGTTACTTAATAGTAGATTCAAACATCAAACTAGGATGCTATTAAATCTCAATTCCCTAATACGATTAAAATATCTATTAAGAAAAAACAGTTCAAAAAATATCCAAAAAAATAAAAAATACTATTCTGCAGGAAAGAGTGCTCACACAGTAACGAATATTGAATCAGCTACAACAATAATGAGACGCCTCGGGCAATCATTGGATAAAAAAGATAAAAAAATGCAGGTTTAGAGTAATGAACAATGATAAGAAAGTAAGGATCGGATGTGCATCTGCATTTTGGGGTGATACAACTACTGCTGCAAAACAACTTGTTGAAAAAAGTAAGTTAGATTACCTTGTATTTGATTTCCTTGCTGAGGTCACCATGTCAATATTAGCCGGTGCAAAGAAGAAAAATACAAAAATGGGCTATGCGACTGATTTTGTTGAACAGCTAGCCCCACTATTAGGCCAGATCAAAGAAAAAAATATAAAGGTACTGTCTAATGCTGGTGGATTAAACCTGAACGCATGCCGGAAAGCACTGATGGATGAAGCTAAAAAAGCGGAGATCGATCTAAATATTGCTGTGGTCACTGGAGATGACCTAATGCACGAATTACCCAGACTTTTAGAACATGGAATTAAAGAGATCGAGACCAATAACCCCCTTCCTGATCCTTGCCTAAGTGTAAATGCATACCTTGGAGCTCCTGGAATAGTTACAGCACTTGAACAAGGGGCTGATATTATTATTACAGGTAGATGTGTTGATAGTGCATTGGTATTAGCCCCTCTTATCTATGAGTTTGGCTGGTCTATGAAAGATTATGATCTATTATCTGCTGGAAGTCTGGCTGGACACATTATTGAATGTGGTGCCCAATGTACTGGCGGGAATTTTACAGATTGGCGAATGGTTAATGGGTTTGATGATATGGGATTTCCTATTGTGGAGGTCGAATCTAATGGTGAATTTATTGTTACTAAACCTAAGGATACTGGTGGTTTAGTCACCTTTGGAACTGTTGCAGAACAATTCTTATATGAGATAGGCAACCCTTCAGAGTATTTACTTCCTGATGTTGTCTGCAATTTTACCCAGGTGACCATAGACGATCTTGGGGATGATCGTGTATCGGTTAAAGGTGCACTAGGTTCAGCGCCCACTGATCAGTATAAGGTTTCAGCAACCTATATGAATGGTTACCGCGTAGCAGGGGCACTTGTAATTGGAGGAGACTCTTCAAAAGAAAAAGGTGAATTAATTGCTAATGCTATTATAAAGAAATGTGATCGTATTCTCTCAAATAAAGGACTTGAGCCATTTAGCCGTACATCTTATGATCTTATAGGTACAGATTCTATATTTGGACCAAAAAGATCTAGGGATAATTCAAAAGAGATCTTACTCAGATTAATGGCAACACATTCTCAGAAGGATGCACTGATTATATTATCCAAAGAAATGGCGCAGGCAGCAACCGGAATGGCTGCAGGTGTGATGAGCTACCTTGGAGGCCGTCCCCTTGTCTCCTCTTCAATCCATTTGTTTTCCTTCCTTTTGCCTAAAGATCAGGTCCCTGTAGTAGTAGACCTAAATGATGAATTGATCAATGTTGATATACCATGCGATGATGGCTACATATCGGTACCGGGCAATGAACGATCAATTCCAGATATTTCAAATGAAGAAATAAAAGTTTCAGTACCACTGATAAAACTTGCATTTGCACGTAGTGGGGATAAAGGTGATCACGCAAATATTGGTGTCATAGCAAGGAGACCAGAATTCCTTCCATTTATTCAAAGTGCACTCACATCAGAGACTGTATCACAGTATTTTGATCATGTCCTTCATGGTAATGTAATAAGTTGGGATGTCCCAGGAGTTAATGGAATTAATTTTTTATTAAAAAACTCTTTGGGCGGTGGTGGTATGGCAAGCTTGAATATTGACCCTCAGGGTAAATCCTATGCACAACAACTACTCGATCATGAGATCCCAGTTTCTGATAAGATCGTCAAAAAATTAGATCAATTTTGAATAATATAGAGATTGCTAAACATTCGTTGTATAACAATTGATCAAAGATAAGAATAATTTAAACCAGGAATAATTATATGAGAGAATTTCCAAAAACCAAAAATTGCATTTTAGAATTTGATAATGGTTGGTTAACAATATGGTTTAATCGGCCTGAAAAGAGAAATGCTATATCTGACGCACTGTTGGATGATATAAAGGATACGATCGAATCTGTTCATGATGACAGATCGGTAAGAGGTATACTATTCCGTGGAAGGGGTGGGAATTTTTGTTCCGGCGCTGACCTTGATGGTATAAAAGAAATAGCTTCTTCAGGTGATAATGCTCGTGATCTCGCTATCGGCATGAGTACCAAGATAGGTTCCATACTTGAGATCATCAACAAAGCTCCACAGATCACAGTTTCAGTTGTTGAAGGAGCTAGTATGGCAGGTGGTTTTGGAGTCGCTTGTACAACTGATTTACTAATCACTATGGCTGATGCACGCTACGCACTAACAGAAACAAGAATCGGTTTAACACCAGCCCAGATCGTCCCATATGTATTAAATCGACTTGGCTTTGCTCAAGCTAGAAGACTTATGCTTTTAGGAAGTTCATTTGATGCACAAAAAGCATTCGATATGGGAATGGCAGATTATATCGCTCACAATGAAGATCAACTTAATGAACTCATTGATAAAGTAAAATCTGATGTTAAAAAATGTGCTCCTAATGCAATTGCAATTACAAAACAGATCATTTCTGAAAACCATGTTATTGACCCCAAAAAAGCTGCAGAGCTTTTTTCTGATTGTGTTGTACATGAAGAAGGTCGTGAAGGCTTTGCATCTTTTTTTGATAAAAGGAAGCCATACTGGAACTAAGTATGACAACAACCTTCAAAGCATTAGTGACCATACAAAATAACGATGGTACATTTAAAAATGGTGTACAAGAAAGGACCATAGATGAACTGCCAGATGGTGATCTATTGGTCCGAGTAGAGTATTCATCATTAAACTATAAGGATGCTCTATCAGCCTCTGGCATCAAGGGAGTCACTAACCAATATCCTCATACCCCTGGCATAGATGCTGCAGGCATCGTGGAGGAATCCAACAATAGTGATTTACCTTCTGGGACTTCTGTAATTGTGACCGGTTTTGATCTAGGTATGAATACTAGTGGAGGTTTCTCAGAATATATTCGAGTGCCAAGTAAATGGGCTATACGATGCCCTATTAACCTTACAACTAAACAAGCTATGATGATAGGCACAGCTGGACTGACCTCAGGATTATCTATCACAGAGATCAATGAGAGATTTGAGATTAAAGATGCAAATATAATTATAAGTGGCGCTACAGGTGGTGTAGGCAGTATAGCTGTTAAACTATGTTCTCTACTTGGGGCAAAGGTGACTGCGATCACTGGGAAAATGAGGGAAAAAGATTTTTTATTAGATCTTGGAGCTTCAGAGGTTATTGAAAGGAATGAATTTATTAATGAGACCAGACTCCCACTCAATAAGGGGATATATGATGCCGCGATCGATGCAGTTGGTGGTGATATACTTTCTTGTATCATTGCTAGCATGAGCTATAATGGTATTATCGCGACATGTGGAAATGCAGGAGGTCCTAAATTTGAAACAACTGTTTTCCCATTTATCCTAAGAGGTAATCGTTTGATCGGAATTGATTCTGCTGGTTGTCCAATCAATCATCGGGAAAATGTCTGGAAACATTTTGCTTCAGATTGGAGATTAGGCGGATTGGATAAAATGTGTAAAACAGTTGATCTTAATGGAATAATACCTGAGATAGATAAAATTCTCAAAGGCAAACAAACTGGTCGCATATTACTTGAGTTATGATAAACATATAGATTGAAATATGTTTGAAACTCTCGATAGAATAGATAGGGCTGTCCTACTATGGGTTCATGACCACCATAACGATATTTTTGATCTTATAATGCCATTTATAACTGATGCCGATAATTGGGTCTTACCAATCTTAGTTTTAATATTTTATCTTGGTTTTAAAGGTGAAAAAAGAGGAAAGATCACTTTAGTATTATTGATTTTCGCACTTGCTTTAACTGATTCGATCTGTGCACAACTATTAAAACCATTCTTCGAAAGAATAAGACCATCTCATCTAGACCTTGACGGTTTGCAGTTACTAGTTTTTAAAGGTGGTAAATGGAGTATGCCCTCAAATCATGCGGCAAATATTTTCACATTTGCAGTCATTTTATCCTACTTTTATAAAAAATATAAAATGCCATTATTCTTACTGGCATATCTAATAGCATTTTCTCGCGTTTATGTAGGAGTTCATTATCTAGGAGATGTAATCATAGGGTCAATATTTGGATATGCATTAGGATGGATGGTACTAACCCTATGGGTCATATTAAAAATGAGGGAATTAAAAAGAAGGCAGTCCTGGGTTTGGTACGAAAGCACCCCGCCTATTTTCAAGAATTAATTTGGTAGTACGTCTTCGGATGGTTTAACGCCAAAACCGGAAAACCCTTCATCTCGGCTAGGCATTTTAATCTCACCATTTTTAGCTTCAAATTTTTTTATATTATCATTTAATGCAGCTAAATAAGCTTTTGCATGCTGAGGGGCCATTATAATTCTAGAATGTACTTTTGCCTTTGGGACACCTGGTAGTATCCTTGTAAAATCCATAACAAATTCAGCAGGGGAATGAGTAACAACTACAAAATTAGCATATTCTCCTGCACTAATCTTTTCATCCAATTCAATATTTATTTGTTGGACATTCTTCTTTTCTTTACTCATTCTTATTTGCCCCCTTTATTAGCACTAAAATCTCTTTCGTTGAATTCTTCCCAATCATCATTGATCCCATCAAATTGCGTATAATCCTTTATCCCTTCATCTTCTTCAACGTTCTTTGGATGTAATTCATTCTCATATATATTAAAAAGATCTTTTTTCTTTTCATATTCACTAGGATCGCCCTCTTCTTCTTTGGTCTGATCAAGATCATCAACATCATCGCTATAAACTTCTTGATCGAAGAAATCCAAATTATCAACTATCCCATTGGCCATTAAGAACTCTAAAAAATCAAGGTACTTTCTATCCTTAAGATCAACAGCACAATTAGGACATTTTAGGGAATCCCTAAGATCTATTTCTTCAATTGTGTTTTCGCAAACAGGGCAAATTAGGCCTTCAAGCATATGTTTTTCTCTCTAAAACTGGCGGTTAATATAATTGACCGTATTTGCGGTGGCAATAGTTTTACAGACTGAAAAATATTGTCAATTATTCATCTATGCCTAACATTCTTTCTATCAATATATAATTATCTTCCAAAAATCTATTATCTGAAGGATCTATCACCACGGTGTACAAGGAATCTGAGATGGGAGATATAAACCCTACTTTTATTGGAATATCTAATCTTGTAGTTAATAAAGAAAGAGGCTGATCTATAGATTGATTAAGATCAACCAATGCATCGTAGTGTTTATTACCAATCTTATTTTTGATCTTATTATAATCCAAAGCCCCAAACCAATTTAGATCATTATCTGAAAAAGTTATTATATCACTTTTTGATATTTCTTGATAATAATCTAAACCATCAATGTGAAAAATATATTTGATATACATCGGATCTTTATCAGCATCTCTTTTGATAAAATGAGAAACTACCTGAGCATGATGTTTTTCTGAAGGAAGGAAAAAAAGGATACTTTTTACACCTCTTCCAGAACTACTGATCCTTACCAAGGAAGTCTCCTTAGATCTTGAATGAAATATTTTGTGCCAAAACAATAGCACCTTAATACGCATTGGGATTTTCATATCAGAATATAAGAATAGGTTAGCCCTACTAAAACTATGAGGAAATAGTAATGTTATAAGATATAATGTATAAATTTTAGATAATTATATAGGTAACAGTTTTTAATGTCATTTAATAAAAAGCTTCTTTGGGGTGGATTAGGATGGGTATTCGCAGGACCAATAGGTGCTATTTTAGGATATACTTACGCATCCATAAGCAATGATCGATCATCTCAGTGGACTACCCAAAGGACTCAAACTAAGCATGGTGATTTTGTCATTTCGGTTTTAGTTCTATTTGCAAAGGTAATGAAGGCAGATGGGCAATTACTAAAATCAGAATTAGATTTTGTAAAGAATTTCTTAAAGCAGCAGTTTGGAATTCAACAAACAAGACAACTAATGGTCGTTTTTAAAGATATTCTTGATCAGGAATATCCTTTGAAAGATGTTTGTAGGCAGATCCAGAGATCTATGGACCATCCAAGTCGATTAGAATTAATACATATATTATATGGCCTATCTGCATCAGATGGCCATGTACATCCTGATGAGGTCCGTGTGATCCAAACAATTGCAAATTATCTAAATGTAAACAGTAATGATTATGAATCAATCAAGGCAATGTTTGCGAGAGATGAGGAAGCTTCCTATCGGGTGCTTGAGATATCTAAGTCTGCGGATGATAATGAGGTAAAACGTGCTTTTAGGAAAATGGCAAATAAATATCATCCTGATAAAGTTTCCCACTTAGGAAAAGAAATGCAGAAACTAGCTGAAGAAAAATTCAAAGCAGTCAATGACGCTTATCAACAAATAAAAAAGGATCGTAAGATTTCGTGAGAAAAGAGATTCCAGGTGAATTTCCATATACTCGTGGTATATATAAAGACATGTATAAGGACAGGCTATGGACAATGCGCCAATATGCTGGTTTTACATCTGCAGAAGAATCAAATAAACGATTTCTTAATCTTATTAGACAAGGTGTCACGGGACTATCAGTAGCATTTGATCTTCCAACACAGATAGGATATGACTCCGATCATCCAATGTCCTCTGGTGAAGTTGGTAAAGTTGGGGTACCCATCTCCATTCTTGATGATATGGAGATCTTATTCAAAAATATACCACTTGATAAAGTATCAACTTCTATGACCATTAACTCTACTGCACCCATTTTATTAGCATTATATATTGTTGCTGCAGAGAATCAAGGCGTTGCAATAAATAAATTAAGCGGGACTGTTCAGAATGACATTTTAAAAGAATATTCCGCGAGAGGAACCTATATATATCCACCTGGCCCATCTATGAGGCTGGTCACAGATGTTATGGAGTTTTGTGAGAATCATGTTCCAAATTGGAATACTATCTCAGTTTCAGGTTATCATATCAGAGAAGCTGGTAGTACAGCTGTTCAAGAACTTGCATTTACCTTTGCAAATGCGATCGCTTACATTGAAGCAGGCATTAAAAAAGGTCTTGACCCAAATAAATTTGGTTCAAGATTTTCTTTTTTCTTTAATTCTCATAACGGGTTTTTAGAGGAGATAGCAAAATTCAGAGCAGCAAGAAAATTGTGGGCGACCATAATGAAAGAACGTTTTGATGTAAAAAATGAAAAAGCTATGTATTGTAGGTTCCATACTCAGACAGGTGGATCTACTCTAACAGCTCACCAGATTGATAATAATATAGTGCGAACGACCATCCAAGCACTGTCTGCTGTACTTGGAGGAACCCAATCATTACATACAAATAGTAAAGATGAAGCTTTAGCGTTACCATCTGATGAAGCAGCACAACTGGCATTGAGAACTCAACAGATCATTGCCCTAGAAAGTGGCGTTTCTGAATATCCTGATCCATTTGGAGGGAGTTATGTTATAGAGCAGATGACAGAAGACCTTATTAATAATGCCTCTGAAATAATTGAAAAGATAGATTCTATTGGAGGTGCGATCGCAGCCATTGAAAATGGATTTATTGAAAATGAAATAACTAGAAGTGCATATGAGTTTCAAAAAAGGATAGAAAAAAAGGAAAAATATATTGTGGGCCAAAATGTTCACCGAAAAGATGAAGAACCACAACAAGATCTGCTTGATATTGATCAAAGTAAAGTTAGTAAGCAGGTAAGTAATCTGAAAGAACTGAAGACTAGCCGTAATAATGACCAAAGTCAATTTTCATTGGGTGAACTAGAATCAGCAGCAAAAAATAATGATAATATTATGCCCTTTGTAATTAATTGTATAAGAAGTAAATGTACACTAGGTGAAATAGCAGACACATTCCGATCTACCTTTGGAGAATATCAGTGACCTTGTTATCTATATTTTGATAAAATTATCTAAAATAATATCTACGATCATAAACCCATTGGTTGTGGCCCCCGTCACTTTTGGACTAATGATATATAATGATCAAACACTTATTTCAAGACATTTACTTTTTTTCATTTCCATATTGTTTACAAACATCTTACCCCTCTTTACAATAATCTATTACAAAAATTTAGGGAAATTATCCGCATTTGATGCGCCATTAAGACAAGAAAGAATAGAACTGCTTGTCATTGCTGCGATCTATAATGCCATTGGTTTTATTCTTTTAGATCACCTTGGAGCATCACAACTTATAAAGGGGCTCATGTTCTGTTATGCAATTAATACAGCTATTGTATGGCGTATTACGATATATTGGAAAATATCAATACATATGGTGGGTATAGGTGGGCCAATTATCGCACTTTGGTTTTCGGGCTTCGAGTATCCTATTGTAATGGGGTCTATAATAATTCTAGTTAGTACAGCACGTGTCATATTAAAAGCACATACACCTGCTCAGGTTATTGCAGGCACACTATTCGCTATGGTGTTAGCCTATATAGAATTAACGTTATTATTCCTTTGATCATGATATTTACTAATCTTATTCAAACAAACCTTAGAACCAAACATTTTGGGGGAAACATAGAGTACTATCAACGTTTAGAATCAACTAATATAGAATCTTGGGAACTGATCGAAGAAAACAATGCAAGCCATGGTATGATCGTTATTACTGATGACCAGTACAAAGGAAAAGGTCGAAACAATAATTCATGGTTCATGAGCCCTAGCAAAGGACTGGCGATGTCTATTATACTTACTGAACCTTTATCAATAGAAGAAGCTGAATTGATACCTATCGCTGCTGGGGTTGCTACTGCAAAAACAATAGAGAATAGAGGTGCAGTTCCACAACTGAAATGGCCTAATGATATTCTAATCGGTGATAAAAAGTGTGGGGGTATTCTGTGCGAAAGTAAAATATCGAACAATATGGTTAAGAATATGGTGATCGGTATCGGTCTTAATATCAATGAGAATGAAAATGATTTTCCAGAAGAGATAATAAGATCCGCCACTTCATTATCCATTGAGACCGGGCATTCTACTCAAAGGGAATTGGTCTGCGCTATCATCACAACATTTTTCGAACAACAAATAAATGATCTGGGTTCGAGTATTGGACTATGGGAAAATTATTGTTCACATTTAGATAATAAAGTTAGCTTTCATTATAATGAGTCAAATCATACTGGAATATTTAAAGGCATAAATAATAAAGGCCATGCATTGATAGATATTGATAATAAGTCTCAAACGTTCCCATCGATCATATTAGAATAAGTTTATTTATGCTTCGTAATATATTCGTTTTTTTTTCACTATGTATAATACAGGCTCAGGAAATTCCATATGGTCTGCCCCACTATTTCAATATTGAGCTAAATGAACCTGTCAAAAAAATAAATATTGAAATACCAAAAGAATTTCAGACAAATTTATTTGACCAGTCCAACCCCATTGTAGAAGAGGGAAAAGACCTATATTACTTAGAGCTTGAACTCGATAAGGATGAACCTATTCATTTTATTATATTGGATTCTATTTTTCAGCAGAGTTCAACACTTTATTTCATTGACCTTAATAATAATGGATGGGTAGGCCCTTATACAAAAAACAGTTTTTACGATAATGGCCATATTATCACTGGGCAAATGAAAACAAAAAATATCCTTATTGAATTATCTATATCAAGGGGAATACCACCAAAAAAACATTTGGGCTCTATTTTTCATCCAAAAATAATGAATGTTCCTGATACAAGAATTATTCAAAGAAATATTCATAGAGAACCAAATAACAAAATATTATTAACTGGATATTGGCCTCCTTCTAATGAAGCAATAAGACCTTTTAGTCAAAATCATTTGCTAAACCCTGATGGGTGGGTTGGAGAGAACTGGGAAAATAGAGGCTTTGATATTGTATCCTATTTCCCAATTTTTACAGACCCTGATTGTCAATCCTGCGGACAAGGATATGGCGATCTAGAAGTAGATTATCAAGATACATCTGAAGACTGGTGGAATATTGTTGATAGTATAAACCCCATAGCAATTATAACATTCAGTAGGGGCTATATTGATCATAGTTGGGAATTAGAGTGGCAATATTTTAACTATTTCTATTGGACCGCTGACTTTACAGAGCCATTTTATCCAACTCCTACCCCTCCTGACTCCACTGTTCCAACAAATACTCGAAGATATTCTAGCCTACCAATGGATAGTATAGTTTCAAAAATAGAATCTTCCGGATTAGGACTTACGCCATATATTGATTATACACAGGGTGCTGGGATGTATTTATCTGAGTTTATGGGATATCATGGAGTTTGGCATAAAGCAAAAATGGATTCTGTAAATATACCTTGTGTAGTTGCTGGGCACGTGCATGTAGGTGGTTTAATAGATTGGGATACAGTCCGGCAAGCCGCAGAGATAACACTGCGAGAGGTCATAAAAGTTGTAGATGAATACCAGGCCCTACCAGGAGATATAAATCAAGATGGGGTTATTTCAATATATGATATGTTGGAGATCATTGATCATATTTTGAATATTAACACTTTAGAACAAGATCAAATTAATAGAGCAGATATTAATCTTGATACATACGTGGATATTTTTGACTTATTATTATTATCGAATATAATTTTGGACTGGTAAAAAAGATCTTATATCTAGATCATACTTTATAATCCATAAAATATTTTTTACAAAATTAACATATGCACCCTATTAAAGAAGGCAACAAACATAGCTCATCATTTATTGATATCAATAGTGAATTAAGCCCTTTTATAGAAAAATTAAATACACACAAAGTATATCAATCGTTAAGGTCAATCAGAGATATACAGATCTTTATGGAAAACCATGTTTTTGCAGTATGGGATTTCATGTCAATATTAAAAGCATTGCAGATCGAATTAACAAATGTATCAATACCATGGACACCAAATAATAATCCTGTTATTACGCGTTTTATTAATGAGATCGTCTATGGGGAAGAAAGTGATGTCAATGAGCTTGGGGAACCAAAAAGCCATTTTGAAATGTATTTAGATGCTATGACACAAATAGGGTCTGATAGGAAGCAAATTGATTCCCTTATAGATCTTATTCAAGATGGGAATAGTATTGATCTTTCCATAAATAAAATTAATATAGACATAAGAGTTAAAGAATTCATGCAGTTCACATTTAGTATTATAAATACAAATAAACCCCATTCTATTGGATCTGCATTTACGTTTGGTCGTGAAGATATCATACCTGATATGTTCATAAAAATATTGACTGAGATCGATCCAGAAGATATTCATTTCAATAAATTAAAATATTACTTGGAAAGACATATTGAAATTGATGGTGACCTGCATGGTCCTTTAGCTTTACAAATGATGGACGAATTATGTGGAAAGGATATTAGGAAATGGGATGAAGTTCTATCTGTTGCAAAAGATTGTATCCAATATAGGATACAATTATGGGATGCTATAGTTGAACTGATAGATAGAAAAATATCGCCTCAATAATCAATTGGCCATTTATTGCTAAAGAGATCAATAATCCTTTAGCCTATTCTAACATCCCTTTAATATTATATAATTTATTTTGGCCATTTTTAGAAAGAGCGTAGTCAAATGTCCATTTCAAACAAGCCGCACCTTCTTCACCATCTTTTCTAAGAGCAATATATCCAATTTGAAAATCTGGATTACCATTATGTGCCTTGATCACTCTATTCAATGCTTCCTCACAGGCTTCTTTAGGACTATAACCTTGGCGCATTAATTCAACTACAAGAAAACTTCCTGTTGTTTTGATCACTTCTTCACCAAGTCCTGTAGCCGCAGCACCACCAACTTCGTTATCTACAAATAATCCAGCACCAATAATCGGGCTATCACCAACTCTTCCATGCATTTTATAGGCCCAGCCACTTGTTGTACACGCTCCCGCTAGATCACCATTCTTATCCTGAACAAGAACAGATATGGTATCATGGGTTTCATGCGGGGTCATTTCCCTTCTTTCCTTTAACCATTTTTTCCACTCTTTTTCAGATTTTTCAGTTAAAAGGTCTATTTCTTGAAAACCTTTTGAAACTGCAAACTGCCGAGCACCCTCACCAACAAGCATAACATGTTTTGTTTCCTCCATTACCTTTCTAGCAACAGAAACAGGATGTTTTATATTTTGGATAAAAGCTACAGAGCCTGCATTTCCGCTTGAATCCATTACACAAGCATCGAGAGTAACATTACCATTCTCGTCAGGAAGCCCACCATAACCGACCGAGCTATTTTCTTCATCAGATTCAGCATGCCTAGCACCTGCTTCCGCTGCATCCATTGCATTACCGCCATCAGATAAAACCTTATTAGCGACTTCATTTGCTGGCAATCCAAAATTCCAGGTGGAAAGAATAATAGGATTATTTTTATTTCTTTTTAACATTTTTGATTTTGCAAATATCATGGGAGATGCAGCACTGGCTAGACCTGCCATTAAAAATTTTCGTCTTTTCATTTGATACCTACTTAGAATATTATTGTAAATAAATAGTATTAGAAATTGGTTTCTAACCGAATGATCATAGACAAGTTATATCTATAATGTAATTAAAACACTTTCTTCTTAAGTCGAAAAAGAGTGATCTCAGATGGCACACCTAGACGTAATGGAGGTCCCCAATATCCTGTACCACGGTTAACATAGATCTGCGTGCCATAATGATCATAATATCCTGCAAGATAAGCATTCGCAAGCTTTGTCGGATAAGTCAATGGCCAGAATTGACCACCGTGGGTATGTCCTGATAATTGAAGATCCACCCCCGCATCATGTACAGCATGAATGCTATTAGGTTGATGTGCCAACATGATCTTGATCATTTTATCAGGAACTGATTCAATTGCTTTTTTTGGATCCGATCTATGGTCAGGTTTGATCTGGTGCGCTCTATAATCTGTGATGCCTGCAATAGCAATTTTCTGGCCTTGCTTGGATATGATACTATTATCATTTATCAGATTTATCATACCCAATCTATTGGTCTCATCAAGCCACTGATCAACCCCACTATAATACTCATGATTGCCTGTAACAAAATATGTCCCATAATTAGCTATCATATCCTTAAGAGGTTCAACATCTTTACGAAGATAATCAACAGATCCATCTATAAGGTCTCCTGTTACTGCAATAAGGTCTGGATTGAGTTGGTCGACCTTACTTAGCACTCTCTCAACATAAGGTCTTTTCAAAGTAGATCCTATATGCAGATCTGAAATCTGAGCGATAGTGAAATTTTCAAATTCATCTGGGAGAAGATCTAAAAATATATCTTGATATAAAACTTCAGGGCCATTCCTCGCAGAATAAAACCCATACGCACTTGCAGTGCCTGTAATACCCAGTAAACCAATTGACAATGAACCTTTCAAAAAATCTCTTTTAGAGTCATCAACGGCCTGAGTCCCATTTAATAATCCATCAAAGATAGCTATAAATTGAATTATAATATCCTTAGCTAAAAAAATAAAAAATGATAGTGTGAAAAAGCCCAAACTTGTGTAACCAAAAAGAGATAGCCTATCAACGAACTTTGCCTCACTACCATTGACTCTAAGTAAAATAGGGACTATTGGCAGAACGCTAAGAATAAAAATAAAAAGATAGGCCAGTAAAGAATAACTAGAAGATAATCCAAAGGTTGGTATAACTCGCCAGGCAACATAACCATGTATGAGCCATAATACAATTAAGGCAACAATAAAGAACATCTATTTATATAAGAGGGTTTAGTATTAAAATAATTGTCTAAGAATCAAATGCCGCTATACCAGTAACATCTTGCCCCAAGATCAATGTATGCATCTCATGAGTGCCTTCATAGGTGTATACAGATTCAATATTTGCCATATGTCTAATAGGTGAATAGTCTTCTGTTACACCATTTGCACCTAGTATCTCTCTAGACATTTTTGCAATATCACGTGCCATTTCACAATTATTTCTTTTCGCCATTGAGACCTGCTGGAAATTCATTGAGCCTTCATCTTTTAAACGGCCTAACCGATAGGCCAAAAGTTGTGCTTCAGTGATGCGAGTGATCATTTCAGCAAACTTTGCCTGAGTTAATTGATAACCAGCAATAGGTTTAGAAAATTGTTTTCGCTCTTTTGAATAATCTAAAGCAGTATTGTAACAGTCTACTGCTGCTCCTATCATTCCCCATGCAATCCCATAACGTGCTTGAGTCAAACAGCCAAGTGGGCCTTTTAGACCTTCAATGTTTGGCAATCTGGATGAATCTGGCACGCGGACATCAGACATTGAGAGCTCTGATGTAATTGATGCTCTCAAACTCAATTTCCCATGAATATCACTTGATGTAAAACCTTCCATACCCTTCTCAAGTAAAAAACCTCTAATTATCCCTTCATCATCCCTCGCCCAAACCACGGCGACATCTGCCAAAGTGCCATTAGTAATCCACATTTTATTACCATTAATAATCCAGTCATCACCATCTTTTTTACAGCGGGTTGTCATACCTCCAGGGTTAGAACCAAAATTAGGTTCAGTAAGTCCAAAACATCCTATTTTCGTACCTGCCCCTAAGCCTGGCAACCACTTTGATCTTTGTTCTTGGGAACCATAAGCATGTATAGGATACATAACGAGAGCTCCTTGTACACTAGCAAATGATCTTAGACCTGAATCCCCTCTTTCAAGTTCATGTAAAATAAGACCATAGGCTACATTACTTACACCTGAACCACCGGATTCTTCTGGTAGAGATGACCCCATAAAACCCAATTCACCTAGCTTAGCAGCTAACTCCATTGGGAATGTACCCTTCTCATAATGCTCATGAACTAGGGGCATGAATTCAGCCTGAACAAATTCATAGGCCTTCCGTTGGATCATAAGCTCTTCTTCTGTTAATAATTCAGTTATATTATAAAAGTCAGGTCCAAATGATTTCATAATTATTCCTAATATACGCCCCGAAATTAAGATATAAATCTAATTGAGTACGGGTGGTTTAATTCTTTATAAATAATAATAATTAAGTAGCCTATCTCTGTTCCTCAAGACCCATAGATAAAATAAATGGATCATTGGCCTGTAGATCAGTAAAATCATTTTTAGATTTCATCCCAAGCCAATTATTCTTCGTTAAGATCTGCCCCACCGGACCACCTAAAGAATTTCCTGGGCCTAATAAAATGAGTATATCTGGACAAAATTCTTTGATCGCTACAGTTATGGATGATGTAAAATCATATGTTTCAAGGACTTGATGGCCAAGGGTATAGCTCATTAATTCTTCAGTATCCGTACTAATAGTAGACCAGATCTTACCACGTCCATCGATCAATGGGGTTGTAGGTTTTCCAAAGATTGTAGGGTCTATAAGGTCAAACGCCTTTTTAGATACCTTCTCAAGTAATGGGGTATGAAAGGCTGCATGAAATGGCAGTTGGAATGGATAGGTATCATTTTTTGGAAGTTTTTTCAATAAAATATCTAAGGATCTCTGCGTTCCACCAATCACCCAATATCCTCCTAAATCTATTGATATGTGAGCCCCTATATTATTTATTTCATCTAAGACCAAATTTTTTATTCTTATATCTATTTCCCAATTCTCATCTATTAATGGATAGATGATCTGTCCACCTATTAGTTTCTCTTTCATCATAGATCCCATAGTTTGTATCAATTGATAACCATTTTTTAATGAAAGGGCTCCAGATAATGAAAGTGCAGTATACCAACCCATTGAGTTACCAGTTATTGAAACGATATCATATTTAGTTTGATCTATAGATAAAAAATCAGCAAGGCTACATGCATATATTAATGGAGATGCATTTTCTCCAATCATATGCGTCTTTGATCTAAATGGTGTAGAATCCAGTTTAGTTAATGATTCATAGTTCTCATTTAAACGTTTATCATCCATCCATTTAATATGTTCTTCAGCTGGACCGCCAAAGTCTGACAGGTATCCTTTAGTTTCTCTTGTGTATGAACCACGTCCTGGACAAACAACTATAGCTCTTTTTTTATTCATTTATCATTTCCAAAGAATTTTGGATAATAGATTCTTTACTTGGAAGGGTTACTGTTGCAGCAACGCCTAAAGGAATAAAACTATCTTCTGCTGCATGGAGCTTTATATTTATCCCCTTATCAGATAGTTCTTTAAGCTGATAAAAGATATTCTCACCATGGCACCCTGTTCTTCTACACTCATCTACAATCAAAACATTTTTGCAATGTCTAATAGAATCCAAAAGATCTTGAACATTTATTGATGATAGCCATCTCAGATCAATGACTTTGATCTTTTTCTTAAGCTTTTTCTCGATCTCTTTCTGGGCTTGCAATGATAAATAAAGCCCATTACCATATGTAATGATAGTAAGGATTTTACCATTTCCATAAGTTTTGAATTGACCTATGGGTATTTCTTCTTTTAGGTCCGGGTATTGGAAGGCCCATTTCCCATCTTTTGCGCTAAAAAGATCCTTGGTCATGTATAATGCTATTGGCTCTATAAAAACGACTATACGACCATTATAATATGCTTCCCTAACCGCAGTTCTTAACATTCCAACAGCGTCAGCTCCATTGGAGGGTACGGCTAAAACGAGTCCGGGAATATCCCTAAATATCGTCAGTGAATTATCATTATGAAAATGTCCACCAAAACCTTTTTGGTATGCCAACCCTGGTACCCTTAATACCATTGGATTAGTAAAACGTCCTTCAGAAAAAAAAGGAAGTGTAGCAGCTTCTCCTCTTAACTGGTCCTCTGCATTATGAAGATACGCTAAAAATTGGATCTCTGGAATCGGTATAAATCCATTATGGGCAAGACCGATACCAAAACCAATAATTGATGTTTCATCTAATGGGCTATTAAACACCTTGCGCACACCAAACTGTTTATAAAGATCCGCAGTAACATGATAGACACCACCTTTCTGCGCAACATCTTCTCCAAAGACCATTGTATTGGGATAATGTAATAGGATATCTGATAGGGCATAATTGATCAATTTTGCCATATGCTGTGGATTTTTCATGCGTTCATATTCTTTGCCAAATATCTGCTTACGTTTTGTAGTTGAACAATATTTAAGTGTAACACGATCAAGGTTACTAGCTGTGATAGTTGACATTACCTCAGAAGCCAATTGGAGTTTTGGTCTTGAGGTCACTGAATCAAATACATGAGATATCTGTTTTCTCGCAGATTCATAATATTTGATTATCTCATCTTTAGATAAACATTTATTTTCAATTAAAATACGTGCGGAATGGACCAATGGATCATTTCTTTCAGACTCTTCTATTTTTTGAATTGTTCGATATCCGACTTCGATATCCGACCCTGCATGGCCCATAAGTCTCACGGTCCTCATATGCAAGAAAACAGGTGTTCTATTTATTCTGCAAATTTTATCTGCTTTGATTGATTTTCCAATTAGATCTAATATATCTAATCCATCTGCTTGGATATATTCCATACCATAGCGATCATTAAAATTCTTTTCAATCCAATTTTCATCTGTAGGAACAGAAATTCCTGTTCCATTATCTTCACATATAAATATGATCGGGACATGACCTCCTTGAGTAGAGATCCATGTGGCTGTATTGAATGCTGACAAAGCAGTAGCATGATTTACACTTGCATCTCCAAAACTGCAAAGGACAATACTATCCTTATTCAATTTCCTTTCAATTATGTCAAGATCTTTAGCTCGATCTATTGAGAATGCAGTTCCAACAGCTTTTGGTAAATGGCTAGCAATCGTACTTGTCTGAGGTGGTATATTGAGGACCTCACTTCCTATTACTTTGTGTCTACCTCCGCTTATAGGATCTTCTGAAGAGGCCATGAAAGATAATGCCAAGTCAAAAATTGGAGTTGAATTAGGTATTTGTTTAGAACGTTGTAAAAAGAATGGCCCACTTCTATAATGCAGGAAAGCTATATCATTATATGAAAAAATATGTCCGAATACTGCATTACCCTCATGACCTGAACTACCTATGGTATAGTAACATTTTCCTTCATCCTTTAATAGCCGAGCTTTTATATCCATATGGCGACTTAGTACCTGTGATTCAAATATAGATACTAGATCTGTCTTCTTAATATTGGATCTTGATAAAGATGAATTTGTTTTAGACTGAGGAAAGTCTTCTGAATCTACCCATCGAGTAAAGTTTTGATCAATAACCTCTGCCCTATTGAATAAAGACATGGTCAGATTAATTCGATGAAATCATCTTATATTTTTAGGGAGAGTAACTTTTCCTTGAACTCACGAAGTTCCCGGACATTACCGGTCTCGATCTCACCTGAATCCCATTTTAATTTAAAATCTTCTTCAGAATCATTCCCACCCTGTTTTTTATAAAGGGGATATAGCTCCTTTTCTTGGCGTGCTTTATTATGATGAAGAGTAGCCGTGATCTGGTATACCACATCCTCAAGTATATCATCAATCACTCGCGCTGGCAAATTTTGCTCAAGTAGACCCTGCTCAATTCTAGAAAAACGTAGACCACTGACCGCATAATCTTGATATGCTTCCCAGGCAAAAGGAGCTACTGCCTTAACAGACTCTGCCATTGCATCTGAAAAAACACGTATCTCATACTGGGCATGGCTATCAGATCGGAGTCCTACAAAATGAAGCAGATTATGAAGATCATTCTTCCAGTACCATTCCGTATAAAGGTTAACCGGTAAAATAGCACGGGCTAATTCTCGTGCAACACCAGCATCATTCAATTCAGAATAAATTTCAAAACTCCTATCGGAGATCTCTTTAAAATAATCTTGGACTTTTTTCTTTAGATCATCAGGAACATCTCCCATCCTACCCTGCTTATTTAATGCGGACTGAAATTGGATATGTTCTGGATCGGGATAATAAAATTCATCCCTAGCTTCTGAGTACCTAAGTGAATATTCATTTATATTAGCTGTGCGATGTCTGACCCATTGGCGTGCTACAAATATGGGCATTTTACAATGGAATTTAAATTCAACCATTTCAAATGGAGTAGTATGTCGATGACGCATAAGATATCGGATCAAACCTCTATCTTGAGAAAGCTTCGTTGTTCCTTTCCCATAGCTGACTCGGGCTGCTTGGACTATTGCTTCATCACCTCCCATAGAATCTACCAGGCGGACAAATCCCTTATCTAAACATTGAATAGCATCTTCTGGAATTTTTGACATATGTAATCTCTAATAGCTTTTTCTATATACCATGACTCCGTCACGAATAGGTATAAGTAGGGGTTCTAATCTATCATTATTTTTTATCAGTTCAGCGGTTTCTCTTAAAGCAATGGCATCGATATCAGTGGGTTCTAAAACAGTACCACTCCATAACATATTATCAAAAATTGCAATACCACCTACTTTTAATAACATTAATCCCTTTTCATGATATTTAGGATAATTACTTTTGTCTGCGTCAACAAACATTAGATCATATGTTTGGTCTTCAAACTTATCCAGTGATTTAATCGCTTCTCCTTTGTGGATAGTGATCTTATCTCCCAAGCTCGTTTTATTGAACCAATTTTTTGCAGTATTTATATGTTTATCATTTAATTCACAACAATCAATTGTGCCATTCTCAGGCAATGCTTCAGCCATTTTCAAGGCACTATATCCAGTGAACATACCAATTTCTAGTATACGCTCTGCACCAGAGATCTTAACTAAAATTTGTAGCAGTCCTCCAACCAAAGATCCGGATAACATTTGTGGTATCTCTTCTGTTTCCCAAGTTGTAGTTGTTACTTCAGATAATAATTCAGTGTCTTGGAGTGAAAATTTTTTACAATAATCTTCAATTTCTTTTGATATGATATGCATTATTGCCCTAATACAGAAAATGTTTTGTCAACTGCAGTCACTTGACCTGCGATCAGACCTGGAGTAATAAGCGTATTTGGACTATTGTAATCTCTAGTATTACCGTTAAGATCTATCAACTTTCCACCGGCTTCATTTATAATGCAATTCCCAGCACATATATCCCACTCGTTCTTTGGCCTTAGAGAGGCAAAGATATCTGCTCTACCCGCAGCAGTAAGGCCAAGCTTATATGCAACTGAACCTATAGCTTTCAATTCTTTGAAAGTACTTTTAAATGGTTCCCATAGACCTCTTCTCGTTTCGGATCGACTATTTAGTATGACCATTTCATTAATATTTTCTTTTTCAGAGCAGTTGATTTTTTCCCCATCCAAAAAAGCTCCATGATCTTTTGCAGCAGTAAATGTTTCAGTAGTGACTGGATTATATAATACTCCCAAAATAGGCTGTCCATTCTCAACCAAAGCGATACTCACTACAAAGTGTGGTACCCCTTCTATGAACTCTTTTGTACCATCAAGCGGATCAACCACCCATACCCGATCTCTTTCTAATCTTTTTTTTGAATCTACTGTTTCCTCAGATAGCCAGCCATAATCAGGATATGATCCTGTAAGTATTTCTTTTAATCTAGCATCAGCAGCATGGTCAGCAGTCGTGACAGGATTATGGTAGCCCTTGTCCTTTATTTCATAGTCTGCCTTATAATATGAGAGGATCAAACCACCTGCTTCTATAGCAGCATCTTTTGCAATTGATAATTCGGAATTCATTGGAATAAAATTATATTAAAATTTAAAGAGTCTAAAGATCCTACAGTTAAATCATATAATCAATTAATAATTATTTCATCCGCGAAGAGCCAGCAAGGTTTACCTGCACCAGGATG